>NZ_CP088247.1:627500-785000 GCF_021117295.1 Methylorubrum sp. B1-46
CGTCGCATCTACGAGGGCAAGGCGAAGGTCCTCTACGAGGGACCGGAGCCGGGGACGCTCATCCAGCACTTCAAGGACGACGCGACCGCCTTCAATGCCAAGAAGCACGAGGTGATCGACGGCAAGGGCGTGCTGAACAACCGGATCTCCGAGTTCGTTTTCCAGCACCTCAACGACATCGGCGTGCCGACCCACTTCATCCGGCGGCTCAACATGCGCGAGCAGTTGATCCGTGAGGTCGAGATCATCCCGCTCGAAGTGGTCGTGCGCAACGTGGCGGCGGGCTCGCTCGCCCAGCGGCTGGGACTCGAGGAAGGCACCCAGCTCCCGCGCTCGATCATCGAATTCTACTACAAGAACGATCAGCTCAACGACCCGATGGTGTCGGAAGAGCACATCACCGCGTTCGGCTGGGCCACGCCCCAGGAGATCGACGACATCATGGCGCTCGCCATCCGCGTCAACGACTTCCTGTCCGGCCTCTTCCTCGGCGTCGGCATCCGCCTCGTCGATTTCAAGATGGAGACCGGTCGCCTGTGGGAGGGCGACCTGATGCGCATCGTCGTTGCCGACGAGATCTCCCCGGATTCCTGCCGGCTGTGGGACATCAAGTCGTCGGACAAGCTCGACAAGGACCGCTTCCGCAAGGATCTCGGCGGTCTGATCGAGGCCTACACGGAAGTCGCCAAGCGTCTCGGCATCATGTCCGAGAACGAGAAGGTCCAGACCGGCGGCCCGCGCCTGGTGCAGTAAACCGTTAGCGCAATGCGGCCGGCTCCAGGCCGGTCCAGCCGCGGCGCAGGCGCAGATAGGTCGAGAGGTCCGGATCGAAGCCCGGATGATAATGGGGGTCCTGCGCTAGCAGCGGTCCCCATCGCTTTTTGAACGCCTCGACCTCGCGACGATGGCGGGCGGCGGCCTCCGGCGAGGGCCGGCGGCTCGCCGATTCCCGGTGGTGAAGCACGGCGCCGCCGACATAGAGCGTGTGCAGCCCGAGCGCGTTCAGCCGGAGACAAAGATCGACGTCGTTGAAGTCGATCGCGAAGGCCGATGTATCGAAGCCGCCGGCGCGGACGAACTTGTTGGCCTCGATGACGAGGCAGGCGGCGGTCACGGCCGAGACGCGTCGCGTGGCGCGCAGGGCGCCGAGATAGCCGGCGGCGTCCCCGGCAAAGTGGCGGTGGCCGTGGGTGGCGAGCCCTCCGGTGCCGAGCACGATGCCGCCGTGCTGGATGCGCCCCTCGCCGTCGATCAAGCGGGCGCCGACCGCCCCGATCTCGGGGCGCAACGCCTCGCGCACCATGCGCTCCAGCCAGTCCGGCGCCTCGGCCTCGACGTCGTTGTTGATGAAGGCGAGGAGGCGTCCGCGCGCCTGCGCGGCGACGCGGTTGTTGATGGCGGCGAAATTGAAGGGGCCGGGACAGGCGACGATCCGTGCCGCGTCCTGCTCCTCGAGGGTGCGGAAATAGGCGAGCGTTGCGAGATCGCAGCTGCCGTTGTCGCAGATCAGGATCTCCTTGGCCGGCCAGTCGGTACGGTGGCGCAGGCTCTCAATGCAGGGCCGGAGCAGGTCGAGCCGGTCGCGGGTCGGCACGATCAGGCTGACGAGGGGGCGCGGCTCCGGCAAAGATCGGTCGAGCCGGATCACCCCGCCCCGCTCGAGGAGGACGGGCGTGCCCCCCTCCCCCGCACGGTCGAGATCGCGCTCGACGGCTCTCAAGCGGGCATGGCGGCGTTCCTCTCGTCCGCCCCCCTCCCCCTCGAAGTGTCCGAGGGAAAGGATGCGCGGGAGGTGGCGCACGGCGGTCGAGCCGAACCTTTCCGCGACGCCCAAGGCGAGGTCGAGAGGGGCAGCACCGGCGATCGGCGCCGCACCTACGAGGCTGGCGCGACGGAAGGCGATCACGGGGCCGAGGTAATCAACCGATCGCAGGTAATCCCGATCGAAGGCCGGGCGCAGCAGAGGGAGCCAGGGACCCCTGGGCCCACGGCGGTACAGGGCGTCGCCGTACAGGGCGTGGAGATCCGGATCGGTGAAGGCGGCGGCAATGACAGCGGACGCGCCGGCCACGACCTGCTGGCCGTCAGTCGAGAGGAGAACGATCGGCTGTCCGTCCGGCGCGATACGGATCGCGCCCTCCGCATCGGGCGCGACGCAGGCGATTCCGGCCGCGGCCAGGGCGGCGGGCGGCTCGGGGGACGGCACGAGGTCGGCGGGCCAGCGCAGGTGATGATGGGCACCGGCCAGAGCGATGAAGCGCTGCGCCGCTCGCAGCCGCCGGCCAGAGAGGCGGGCGAGCAGGATCGGCAGCAGGCGTCGCGGATGGCGCAGAGCGCGGAGGGCGAGCGCGAGGCGTCCCGGCGCGGGCTCGGCGGCGAAGCGCAGCGCGTCGGGCCAAATGTCGGGCCGGCCCTCGGCGCTCATTCCAGCTCCTCGCCGAACGTCGTGAGCGACAGGGCCGGATGGTAGAATGGATCGTGCCGGATCACGCCGCGCCAGCGCTCGGTGAAGGCGGCCGCCTCGCGCTCGAAGCGGGCCCGCGCGGCGCCGACCGGCCGGCCACGGCTCACTGATTCGAGGTGGGACAGGACGGCGTGCGGCGTCCACATCGTCTTCCAGCCCCGCGCCCCGAGACGCAGGCAGAAATCGATGTCGTTGAAGTCGATCGGGAAGGTCGCCTCGTCGAAGCCGCCCACCGCCCGATACTTCTCCCGCGTCACGGCGAGGCAGGCCGCCGTGACGCCGGAGACCTCGTGCGCCACGGTCAGGCGATCGAGATGACCGGGTGTGCCGGCGGGACGCCGCCGCAGGATGTGCCCGGCCTCTCCACCGAGTCCCACCACCACGCCGGCATGCTGGAGCCGTCCATCCTCGTAGAGGAGCTTGGCACCGACGGCGCCGACCTCGGGGCGGGCGGCTTGGGCCGTGAGGACGTCGAGCCAATCCGGCCGCAGCACCGCCACGTCGTTGTTGAGCAACACGAGGATCTCGCCCTGCGCCGCGCGCGCGCCGGCATTGACCATCGCGGAGAAATTGAAGGGATGCGGATGAGGCTCGATCCGCACCCGCGGATCGGCGCGCAGCCGGTCGTACAGCGCGAGCACCGCCGGCTCGGTCGAGCCGTTGTCCACGATCACCAGCTCGATCGCGGGATAGTCAGTCTTCTGGAGGACGCCCTCGGTGACGCGCGCAATAAGCTCGAGCCGGTCGCGCGAGGGGATGATGACGCTGACGAGCGGTGCCGGCTCGGGGCGCGGCCAGTGCAGATCGAGGCGATCCTGATGGAACATGGCCCGCGCCGGCGAGTCCGCGGCGCGCAGATGCCGGTCGAGGTGCGATGCGCGGGCGGATGCGTCGACGGCGAAAGGCTCACGGCGGCACAGAATCCGCGGGATGTGGGCGACGCGGGCCGCGGTTCCGGCCGCGAGATCCAGGGCGAGAGCCGCGTTCTCGGATGAGCCCACCGGCTCGGCCGGCAGGGTGGCCAGGAAGGTGCGCGCGACCAGGGCGGGGGCGCCGACATAGCCGGTGACGAGGGCAAGGTCGGGGCTCCAATCCGGCTTGAGGCGCGGCCTGATCGTCTGCCCGCCGACCTCCTCGTCGGCGTAGACCCACTCGGCCGCCTCCGTCTCGAAGCCGCCGGCGAGCAGGCCCAGCGCTTCCGGAGCCAGGACGTCACCGGGGCGGAGCAGTCCGAAGAGGTCGACGTTTCCGCAGAGGTCTCGGAGCGTGGCAACCGGATCCCAGGTGGCAGACGACACGCGCGGATCGGTTCCTGCCGGCTTGCCGGGCGGATCGCCATCGGTCCAGGCGATGAGGAGGGACCAATCGGCATGCGTCTGTGCAAGCAGGCTCGCTACGCTGCGCGCCACGGCATCCGCCCGCGCGAAGGTTGCGGGAAGGACAAGGCGGATCGAGGCGCCCGATGCGGGCTCGGCCGGCCCCGATCGAGACGGACGCGCCGCCTTCCAGGCCGGGTAGCGGCCGAGCGGCGTCACGGCGCAGGCTCCGCGCAGGCTGTCGCGCCACCGCCGCTCGTCGCGAACGAGCCCGGCGCGCAGGGCCGCGGCCGCGCGCAGGGGCCGCTTCAGCAGGGCTTCCGCGACGACGCTCGCGCTCCTACGCAGCCCGACCCGCTCCAGAACGAAGCCCGGTTCCGCGGCGATCTCGATGCGCTCGCAGTCGTCGGGCAGGTAGCCGAGCCAGTGTGCCGTGCCGAGGGCGAGTCCGGGCAGGACGAAGCTGTCATGCCGCCCCCCTGCACGCAGCAGGCGCAGCAGCGGCCGCTGCGGCCGGGCTCGCGCCGGCAGCGTATAGGACAGGACGAGCCAACGACCCTTCTGCGGGTTGCGGAAGGCATCCGGCACGAGGAGACGGCGGTCGAACAGCGGGTCATCGGTGAGCGCGAGCGAGAACGGCGTCTCCCGGCCTCGCCAGAGATTCCGCCGCGCCCCGCGCCAGGCATCAGAATGAGCGATGCCGTCCTCCGGCATGGGCCGTGCCGTGGCGCGAAAGCGACGCGATCATGGGTCGGCCGGTGCCTCGCTCTGCTCCGCCGCCACGGCGGGCGCGGGCTTGCGGCGGCGCGCAGCCGGCTTCGCCCGCGCCGCACCGGCCAGGGTCACCTCGATGTCGTAGCCCGTCGCCTTGTCGGCGGGCACGGAGAGATCGTTCTCGATCACCGTCGCCTCGCCCTGCACGGCGCCAGCCGGCACGGAGACGGCGACGCGGTGGGTGCGCGCCATGACGGGCTGCTCGTTGTACTTCACCGCGATGGTCACGGGCGCCTCGAAGCGCCCGGCGGCGCCGGCCGGGCCGAGCAGGGCGCGCAGCTCGACGCCGACGCGGACCGCCACCGAGCCGTCCGGCCGCGCCTTGCACTCGCGGCTGAGCCGCGCGAACACGATCTGGTGGCGAAGGCGGGTCTTGTCGCCTGCCGCTCCGGCAAAGGCCTGAATCGCGGCGCCGCCATCCGGCACGAAGACCGGCGGGCAATAGACGTCGTCGGGGTCCTGCGCGCGGGGCGCGGTCACGGACGATGACCCGCCCTCGCCCCCGCCGAACATGTTCTTGAAGAAGCCGCCGGATTCGGCCAGCGCCGCTCCGGGAACGGCTAGCACCAACCCGGCGAAAATGATCAAGCCTCTGCGCATCGTCTGACCGTTCCCTGCCTTCCCTGGCGGTCCCCTCGAACGCTCCGGAGCCGAACGATCCTACTTGAGCGCGTCGAAACCGGGGCCGAACCCCTTGGTCGAGACCGGGATGCCGACCCCCTCCTCCGGCGTCTGGAAGACGATGAAGGTCGCCTGCGAGCCGCCGCGCAGCGATTTGATCAGGCCCTCGTCCATCACCACCTCGGCGATGCAGCCCGGCGTGATGCACCGCACGAAGCTGGCGCGGCCGATATCGGTCTGGTCGATCTTAAGCCCGAGACCGTAGGGCAGCAGGATCCCGAGCGGTGCCTGCACCCGCATCAGGTAGCCGCGGTTGTCCGCGAGCTTCAGCACGATGACCACGAGACTGAGGTTCGGCCGGTCTTCCGCCGCCACGTACTGCACCAGGGCGCACTGCTCGGCCTTGGCACCGGCCGGCGTTTCGCAGCGCAGTTGCCAGTCATCGAAGGTTTTTCGCACGTTGCCCTGAGCCTGCGCGGCGCCGCCTCCGGCCAGGATCGTAGCGATGGCCGCGGCCGCCAGCGCAAGACGGCGACCGGATTCCGGCCGAACCGCGCGAACCACGCCCGCAAACAGACTCATACGAACTCCGATCGATCGCTTCCTGAGGCGGCGTCCGGTCCCGGGCGGGTGCCCCTCGCGCTGGCGCAATGAGGCTGTGGGAAGCGCCGCACGGGCTGGGGCGTTGGGACCATGCAGGGTCCCCGGTGTCAAGCGATCGCGGCGAGGGTGTGTCGAGATTGAGGCGAACCGGCTACCGCTTGGCGCCGCACTGCCCTACACTAAGGCCAAGCTCTCCATCATCCGAGGAACCCGCCATGCGCCGCCTCGCCTCTTCCCTCGCCCTCGCGACGCTCCTCGCCGCGCTGGGCTCGGGGGGCGCCTCCGCCCTGTCCCTGCCCTTCGAGGAATCGGACTACCTGCCGCCGGAAGCGACGACGACCTATGTCGAGCGCTCGCTCAACCATCAAGCGCCGCTCACCATCGAGCACCCGCCGGTGGAGAGGAACCCGCGCGGTCGCCTGCGCGGTGATGCGGCGGCCATCGCCGGCTTCTGCCGGGACGGGGGCACGGTGCTGCGCCGCGACGCCTCGGGCCGCCCAACCTACCTGCGTCAGCGCGAAGTCTGCGAGAACGTCGCGCCCCGCACGCTGTGGCCGGGCCACGTCGATCCGCGCCCGACCTGGCCGGCCGAACCGGCTGCCGCGCGTAGCCGGGCGGTCGTGACGAAGTACTGAGCCGAACGCCTCAGCCGTAGCGGTGCAGCTCCGAGCCGTGCCGCTTCAGCCAGCGTTCCGCCTCCTCGACATGGGGGCAGAGGTCATTGGTGAGCGCCCAGAAGCGCGGGGAATGGTTCATCTCCCGCAGATGCGCCATCTCGTGGGCGACGAGATAGTCGAGCACCACCGGGGGCGCGAGGATCAGCCGCCAGGAGAAGTTCAGCTCGCCGCGGGCGGTGCAGGAGCCCCAGCGGCTGCGCGTGTCGCGCAGCGTAACCCGCGCCGGCCGCTGGCCGAGCCGAGCCGCGTAGGCCGCCACCGATTGCGACAGGTCGCGCCGCGCTTCCCGCGTCAGAAATTCGCGGACGCGGCGCGGCATGTGGGCGGGATCGCCCGGAACGGCGAGTGTCCCGCTCTCGGGATCGGCCTCGGCCGTGCCGCGGCCCTCGCGCGGCACGATTCGGTGCGGCACGCCGCGCAACGGGATGACCGAGCCCGCCGCGAAGGGGACGCGCTCGGGCAGCTTGGCGAGGCGGGTGGCGATCCAGCCGCCGTGGTTCTGGGCGAATTTCTGCGCCGTGGCGAGCGACGAGCGGGTCGGCAGCGTCAGCACCACGGCGCCGGTGGCGCTGGAGACCCGCAGCGTCAGCCGGCGCGCGGTGGGGCGCCGCAGGACGGCGACGCGGAAGGTCTGTCCCTCATGGGCGATCTCGATGTGATCCGGATCCGGCCGTCGCAGCAGGGCGCGCGTCATGGCGGCAAACCTAGCCGCAGGCGGCCGGCTCAGCCATCCCAGCAATCCGTCTCTCACCGGAAATTCACCCGCTCAAGCATCGTCCCGAAAGGTGGCCGCCGGCTTTCGGAAAAAGACGATGCGAAAACAAGAGAGGAGAACATCGTCCTGAATCGATTTCCAGGACGATGCTCAAGCACTGCGCTCGCCCGCGATCAGGCGCTCCCCTCCATCTCCCGCAGGAAGCGGGCGATGCGGGGCGCGATGACCGAGCGGAAGCGGGAACCGTTGAATACGCCGTAATGCCCCACCTTCTCCTGCAGGTGATAGGCCTTGCGGGCATCGGGCAGGTTCGGCGTGAGGTCGAGGGCGGCCTTGGTCTGGCCGACGCCGGAGATATCGTCGTTCTCGCCCTCGACCGCGAGGATGGCGCAGCGGCGGATCGCCGAGAGATCCACCAGCCGGCCGGCATGGCGCATGCGCCCACGCGGCAAGGCATGGTCGACGAACACGGTCTGCACCGTCTGGAGGTAGAACTCCGCCGTAAGGTCCATCACCGCGAGGTACTCGTCGTAGAAGTCGCGGTGCTTCTCCGCCGAATCACCGTCCCCGGTCACGAGGTGGTGGAACATGTCGGTATGCGCGGTGACGTGCCGATCGAGGTTCATCGCCATGAAGCCCGAGAGCTGCAGGAAGCCGGGATAGACCCGGCGCATCGCCCCCGGATAGAGCGGGGGCACCACCGTGATGCAGTTCTTCTCGAACCAGGCCATGCCGCGCTCCTGCGCGAGGCCGTTCACGGCGGTCGGCGAGCGGCGGGTATCGATCGGCCCGCCCATCAGGGTCATCGAAACCGGCACATGGGCCGAATGGGCTGCCTCCATCAGCGCAACGGCGGCGAAGACCGGCACGGCGGGCTGGCAGACGGCCATGATGTGCAGGTCCGGACCGAGGTCCCGGAACATCGCCTGGAGGTAGTCGATATACGTGTCGAGATCGAAGCGCCCGTCCAGCAGCGGCACCATCCGCGCGTCGGACCAATCCGTGATGAAGACCCGATGGTTGGGCAGCATCGCCTCGACGGTGCCGCGCAGGAGCGTCGCGTAATGGCCCGACATCGGCGCTACGATCAGAAGCTTGGGCTGCGGCTCCGTGTGCCCCGCCGGCAGCGCCCGGTCGAAGGCGATCACGCGCGCGAAGGGCCGCTCCCAGACGACACGCTCCGAGACCGGAACGATCCGGCCGTCGATCACGGTGCTCGACAGACCGAAGGCCGGCTTGCCGTAGCGGCGTGTCACGCGCTCGAACATCTCGAGCGCGGCGGCCGTCGAGCGGGCGTAAGGACCATAGGCCAGGGGGTTGCTCGGATTGCCCAGACTGTGTCGGGTCGCATCCGCCGCGATGCGGGCCGGCGTCAGCATCGCGCGGGCCGTCTCGTACCAGAGATACGCCAGATCCATTTCGGCACTCCCCCGTTCCGGTCGGCCAATCGACCGGTACCGAGTCGATCTTATCGTATGTTGCTGGCGGAGAAATCCGGCAAGACCACGCTTTCGGCCGCGGCATCTTTGAACAGGCCGGTGGACTCGCCCCAGGCCGGCCCTATCGTAGCCGCACCATGATGGAAGCGGCCCACGAAACGTTCACGCCGACGGGCCGCCACCTGCGCCTCGACACCTTCGTGCGCCTGCGCTGGCTCGCGCTCACCGGACAGAGCGCAGCGGTCGTCGGCGCGCAGTTCGGCCTCGGCCTCAACCTGCCCTTCGGTTGGTGCTTCCTCGTCATCGCCGCCTCGTGCTGGCTCAACCTCGCGCTGCGGATCCGTTTTCCCGCGAGCTACCGCCTGAGCGACGATTCGGCCGCACTCCTGCTGGCCTTCGATATCGTCCAGCTCGCGGGCCTGCTGTTCCTCACCGGCGGCCTGCAGAATCCGTTCTCGCTCCTGTTCCTGGCCCCCGTGCTGATCTCGGCCACCGCGCTACCGCCGGAGCGGACACTGGCGCTGGGGCTTCTGGCGGTGGGGCTCGCCACCCTGCTTGCCCTCGTCCACCGTCCCCTGCCCTGGTTCGCCGACGGGCGGATCGAGCTGCCCTTCCTCTACGTCTCGGGGGTCTGGACCGCGATCCTCCTCGGCACCGCCTTCACCGGCGTCTACGCGTGGCGGGTGGCGGAGGAGACGCGCCAGCTCGCCCGCGCGCTCGCGGCGACCGAACTGGTGCTCGCCCGCGAGCAGCATCTGTCGCAGCTCGACGGCCTCGCCGCGGCGGCGGCCCACGAACTCGGCACGCCGCTCGGCACCATCATGCTCGTCGCCAAGGAGCTCGACCGGCAGCTCGGCCCCACCGCTTCGCCGGCCATCGCCGAGGACCTCAGCCTGTTGCGCGATCAGGTGGATCGCTGCCGCGGCATCCTCTCGAAGCTCACCTCCATGGGGGAGGAGACCGAGGAAGGGGAGACCTTCCTGCAAACCGTCACCTTCGGCCACCTCGTCGAGGAACTGGTCGCCCCCCAGCGCGCGCTGGGCATCGCCGTCGAGGTGTCGAAGCAGGGCGAAGGGCCGGAGCCGGTCTGTCGTCGCAACGCGGGGGTGATGTTCGGGCTCGCCAACATCCTCGACAACGCCGTGGATTTCGCCGAGTCGCGGGTTCTGGTCGAGGCCCGCTGGACCGCCGAGCGCGTGACGCTGACGATCCGCGACGACGGGCCGGGCTTTCCCAGCGAAGTGCTGCTGCGCGCGGGCGAGCCCTACGTCACGACCCGGAGCCCTGGTCGCTCACGCAATCCCGACGAGGCTGGCGGCGGTCTCGGGCTTGGCCTGTTTATTGCCAAGACGCTGATCGAACGCTCCGGCGCGCAGCTTCTCCTGTCGAACATCACGGAAGCCGGAGCCCATGGCGCCCTGGTGCGCGTGACCTGGGCACGTCACGTTTTCGAGAGGGAAGCGATTGCGCCCCATCGCGTTGCGCACAATTCTCTGCGACCCCTAACGGAACGCGATGCCGCACCCATATAATGCACATAGATGACACGAACCGACGAGGAGTGCCGCATGCTGACGCAGAGCGGGACGACGGTGCCAGGCTCGGACACCGCTTTTCTTTCCGATTCCGATCCTCTCGCCGCCTTCAGCGATCGCAGCCTGCTGATCGTTGACGACGACAGGCCGTTCTCGACCCGCCTTGCCCGGGCCATGGAGGCGCGTGGCTACGAGGTGCATGTGGCCGAGAGCGTGAGCGAGGGCGTCGCGGCGGTCGAGAACAAAGCGCCCGCCTTCGCCGTGATCGACATGCGATTGGGCGACGGCAACGGGCTCGACGTGATCGCCCGCCTCAAGGAGCGCCGCCCCGAGGCGCGCGGCGTGATCCTGACAGGCTACGGCAACATCGCGACCGCCGTGACTGCGGTGAAGCTCGGCGCCTTCGACTACCTCGCCAAGCCTGCGGATGCGGACGAGATCCACGGCACGCTGATGGCGCAGCCGGGCGAGCGCGCCGATCCACCGGAAAATCCGATGTCGGCCGACCGGGTCCGGTGGGAGCATATCCAGCGGGTCTACGAGCTGTGTGGGCGCAACGTGTCCGAGACCGCCCGGCGCCTCAACATGCACCGGCGCACCCTTCAGCGCATCCTCGCCAAGCGCGCGCCGCGCTGACGGAGAGGACCGCACGAGCGGGATCCGAGCGGCTGGCGGGACACCGCCGGCCGTTTCGTTTTCCACCTCGTTTGTCCTGACCGCTGGCCGCATAGGCGGCGGAGCGCCGGAACGGGCAGTTGCGCCGGACACCGGCCTCGGGCTACTTCGCCGCTCGAAGAGTTGAACAGGCTTACGCGCGTATGCGGAACCTCATCACGATCCTGGGGCTGATGGTGCTGGTCGGCACGGAAGTGTTCGCCGCGGCTATTGCTGCCGGCTGGGCCCTCGCCGGATTGCTCGACCTGGGCGACCAAGTCGGTCACATCCTCATGGGCCTGTTCAGCCTCGTCGCCGCCTGGATCATGGTCCAGCTCTGGCGCCGTGCCACGGAAGCCGAGCCGATCGGATCGGCGAAACGTCGATAGAGGAGGATGTCGCGGTGACGCTATCACGAAATCGCGATAGAGTTTCCTTCTGCTGCGATCCGTTTGTCATCTGCGTTCCGACCGCGACGCGGTATTCGGACTTTTCGCGCGTGGTCGGGCACCGGTTCCTCGAGCATAGCTCTCCTGCGGTCCGACCCGCGCCTCTTCCAAACGAGTTTCTGCCATGAAAGCCCGCATCGTCGTCACCTTGAAGACCGGCGTTCTCGACCCTCAGGGGAAGGCGATCGAAGCGGCCCTGAAGTCGTTCGGGATCGAGGAGGTCTCCGGCGTGCGTCAGGGCAAGGTCTTCGACTTGGAGGTCGCCTCCGAGAGCCGCGAACAGGCCGAGGCGACGCTAAAGGCCGCCTGCGAGAAGCTGCTCGCGAACACCGTCGTCGAGAACTACACCGTCGAGATCGCCTGATGCGCGCCGCCGTCGTCGTCTTTCCGGGCTCGAATCGCGACGGCGACGTGGCCCGCGCGCTCCGCCGCTCCGGCGCGGAGGTCGTCAGCGTCTGGCACGCCGACACCGAATTGCCGGCGGGCACCGATCTCGCGGTGGTGCCGGGCGGCTTCTCCTACGGCGACTATCTGCGCTGCGGCGCCATCGCCGGCCGGGCGGCGGCCATGGATGCGGTGCGCGCGCACGCCGCCCGCGGCGGCCTCGTGCTCGGCATCTGCAACGGCTTTCAGATCCTGTGCGAGTCCGGCCTCCTGCCCGGCGTGCTGATGCGCAACGTCAACCGCCGCTTCATCTGTCATCGGCAGTTCCTGCGCGTCGAGCGCACGGACACGCGCTTCACCTCGGCCTATACCGAGGGTCAGGTGATCGACGTCTGCGTGGCGCATGGTGAGGGCAACTACTTCGCCGATTCCGAGACGATCCACCGCCTCGAGGGCGAAGGCCGCGTGGCGTTCCGCTACTGCGACGCCGGCGGGACCCTGACAGAGGATGCGAACCGCAACGGCTCGCTCAACTCCATCGCCGGTATCTATTCCGAGACGCGCAATGTGCTCGGCATGATGCCCCACCCGGAAAACTTCGTGGACGGCCTCGTCGGTGGCACAGACGGCAAGGGGCTGTTCGACAGCCTGGCGGCCTGAGGCTTCTCGGCCCCGTTCAACGGGGCCGAAAGAGCCGGTTGCAGGGGCGGCCTTTAGTGCCCCTCGAATTCCATCAGCGTGCGGACCGTGACGCCGAGGTCACGCAGGCGCTGGGCGCCGCCGATCTCCGGCAAGTCGATGACGAAGCAGGCGGCGATCACCTCGGCACCGAGCTGGCGCAGCAGGTTCACCGCCGCCGTCGCGGTACCACCGGTGGCGATGAGATCGTCGACAAGGATCACCCGGTCGCCCGGCTTGATCGCATCGACATGGATCTCGATCTCGTCGGTACCGTATTCCAGCGCGTAGGCCGTCGAGACGGTCTTGTGGGGCAGCTTGCCCTTCTTGCGGATCGGCACGAAGCCCGAAGAGAGCTGGTGCGCCACCGCGCCGCCGAGGATGAAGCCGCGCGCCTCGATGCCCGCGACCTGATCGATCCGCCCGCCCGCATAAGGATGCACCAGCGAATCGACCGCGCGACGGAACGAGCGCGGATCGCTGAGCAGCGTGGTGATATCGCGGAATATGATGCCCGGCTTCGGGTAATCGGGAATCGAGCGGATCGAGTCCTTCAGGGCGGAGTGGCGGCGGACTTCCATGCGGGGCGCTCGATTCTTTTCGAAGATCGCGGCGGTTAGAGCAGAAGGCTCGGCATGAAGCCAAGCCTCTGTCCTGTCAGGCGGCCTTGCGCAGCAGGCCGATCAACTCGCGGTGCAGCACCTCGTTGCCACAGGCCACCGAGCGGGCGGCGAGCGGCTCGGCGCCGCCATCCGCGCTGGAGACGAAGCCGCCGGCCTCGCGCACGAGGATGATGCCCGCCGCGATGTCCCAGGTCTGGAGGTCGCGCTCCCAGTAGAGGTCGGTCCGTCCGCAGGCGACGTAGGCGAGATCGAGCGCCGCCGAGCCGAGGCGGCGGGTGCCGCCGGAGACCGCCATCACCGCGGCGACCTCCTTGAGCAGCCGGCCGTGGCTGCCACGGCCGAGATAAGGCGTGCCGTAGGCGACGAGCGCGTCGGCGAAGTCCTGGCGGCCGGAGACGCGCAGGCGCCGGTTGTTGAGGAAGGCGCCCTTGCCGCGCTCGGCGATGAACAGCTCGTCCTTGGCCGGATCGTAGATCACGCCGGCGACGATCTGGCCGTCGCGCTCCAGCCCGACCGAGATCGCGAAATGCGGGATGCCGTGCAGGAAGTTCGTGGTGCCGTCGAGGGGATCGACATGCCAGGTATGGCTCTTGTCGGTACCCTCGATGTTGCCGCTCTCTTCCATGATGAGGCCGTAGCCGGGCCGCGCCTTCATCAGCGCGTCGCGCAACACTTCCTCGGCCTTCCGGTCGGCGGCCGAGACGAAGTTGCCGGGGCCCTTGCGGGAGACCTGAAGGTTCTCGATCTCGCCGAAGTCGCGCTTGAGCCCACGGGCGGCCTTGCGCACGGCATCGACCATGACGGTCATGAGGGGAGAGTTGATCATGCAAGTCGGCTCGCAGCCCCTGTAAGGAGGCCCTGCTGGAAGAAAAATCTGTCAGCGCTTCTATACGCCTTGCGCCGCAGCGCCAGGGGTGATCGGCGCAAGGCCGGTATCCGGCAGGAACCGCCGAGTGGGGCGCGCCGTCCTCAGCCGAGGCTGGCGAGGAAGCGGACGGCCGCGCCCCGCGGATCGGGTCCGCGCATCGCGCCGCCCATCACCGCGACGCCGGCAGATCCGGACTCCCGGCAGGCGCGGGCGTTATCCGCGTCGATCCCGCCGAGCGCGAAGACCGGTAGGCGGTGGACCGAGGCGGCACGAAGCGCATTGAGGCCGAGGGCGGGGCCGTAGCCAGGCTTGCTCGCGGTGGGGAAGATCGGACTGAGGGTGGCGTAGTCGGCGCCCGCCGCCGCCGCCGCCGCCGCGATCTCGGCAACCGAATGGGCCGAGAACCCGATCAGCGCAGCGGGGCCGAGACGTTGCCGCGCTGCGTGGATCCCCTCGATCCCGCCCGAGCCCGTCAGGTGGACACCGTGTGCGCCCGTCTCTGCCGCGAGATCCACGTCGCCGCCGACGACGAGATAGCCGCCGGCCGGCGCCAGGATCGCGATCAGGTCGCGGGCGAGATCTAGCCGTGCGTCGCGTCCGAGATCGCGGTCGCGCAGCCAGACGAAGCGGGCACCGCCCGCCACCGCCGCGCGGACGGTCTCACGCAGCGGCCGGTCGGCGCCGTGGCGATCGGTGACGACGAGGAGGGGTGGAAGCGCCACCTGCCCTCACGACCCGACGAGGCCGAGCTGCGGGCTCGACGGCTCGGCCCGGCCACGGCGCGGGATGCGCCCGGCGCGGTGGGCGAGGCGGCCGCCCTCGACGGCGTGGCGCATGGCAGACGCCATCCGCACCGGATCGTCGGCCTTGGCGACCGCGGTATTGATGAGGCAGGCCGCCGCCCCGAGTTCCATGGCGATCACCGCGTCCGAGGCGGTGCCGATACCGGCATCGACGATCACCGGCACCTTTGACCGGCGGCAGATCAGCTCGATATTGGCCGGGTTGGCGATGCCCATGCCGGAGCCGATCAGCGAACCCATCGGCATCACCGCGGCACAGCCGAGATCGGCCAGCCGCTCGCAGATCACCGGATCGTCGTTGCAGTAGGGCAGCACCGTGAATCCGTCATCGACGAGGTGGCGGCAGGCTTCGAGCAGCTCGGTCACGTCCGGATAGAGCGTCTCGCGGTCGCCGATCACCTCGACCTTGATCCAGTTGGTGCCGAGCGCCTCGCGGGCGAGTTCGGCGGTCATGATCGCGTCGCGTGCCGTCTCGCAGCCGGCGGTGTTGGGCAAGAAGCGGGCGCCCTTCAACTTCTGAAAGGTGTCCGAGCCGTGGCCCTGGAGTGAGACCCGGCGGATCGAGGCGGTGACGACCTCGGCGCCCGAGGCCCGCACCGACTGCGCCATGATCTCCTGGCTCGGATAGCCCGCCGTGCCGATGAACAGCCGCGAGGCAAGCCGCACGCCGGCGATCTCCAGCGCGTCGTCCCCTTCAGCGGATGTCTGGGCGAGGGTGGTGTCGTGATGGTTCATGCGCTCAGCCTCCCTGCATGGCGCGGACGATCTCGATGCGGTCGCCCTCGTTGAGGGCTGTCTGGCCCCAGGCGGTTTTCCGCACGACGCGGCCGTTGACGGCGATGGCGATGCCTTCAGAACTCTCGATGCCCCGCTCCTCGGCTTCCGCCGCGAACAAGGCGGCAAGGTCCGGCACCTCGCGCTCGCAAGGCTCTCCGTTGACGGTCAGCCTCATGCCACGGCCCTCCCCCGGTTCTCGTTTGACGCGAAGCGCGCGCGGCCGAAGCCGCGGGCGAAATCCGGCAGCGCGCCCTCGCCGACGAGGGCCGCGACCGCGTCGGCGGTGGCGGGCGCGAGCAGGTAGCCGTTGCGGTGATGGCCGGTGGCCACCACGAGGCCGGGTGCAGCCTCCTCGATGATTGGCGCGTCGTCGTCCGAGGTCGGGCGGAAACCGCTCCAGACCGCATCGATTTCCATCTCCTCGATGCCGGGCAAGACGCGACGCGCCCCTTCGAGCAGGGCGAATAGGCCGCCCGCGGTGACGCCGCTGTTGAAGCCGCAATCCTCCACGGTCGCGCCGACGATGAGGTGCCCGTCGCCCTTGGGCGCCATGTGCACGGCGTCGGTCCAGACCATGCGGGAGAGGGTGCCGGTGCGCCGGGTGGTGCGCAGCGCCAGCGACTGACCCTTGAGCGGGCGCACCGGAAGCGCGAGGTCGTCGGGCAGCAGGCCCGCCTCCCCGCTCCAGGCACCGGCGGCCAAGATCACCGTCTCGGCTGCGAGCACGCGGCCATCCGCGCGTAGACCTGTGACGCGCCCGCCCTGGCGCTCCAATCCTTCGACGGCGACATCCTCGACGATGGCGACACCCGCCGCCTCGCAGGCGCAGAGCAGCGCCTCCATCACGAGGCGGGGATCGACCTGCGCATCCAGCGGACAGAGGATGCCGGCGGTGACGTTGGGGCGCAGCAGCGGCTCGCGGGCGCGCACCTCCGGACCGGAGAGCCACTCGGCGGCGACGCCCGAGCGCCTCTGCAGGTCGTGGCGGAAACGCAGACGCTCCACCTCGTCGCGGCCGATGGCGATGACGAGCGTACCGTCCGCGCGGTAATCGATGACTTGGCCGGACGCCGCCTGGAGCGCGTCGCGAAAGGCCGGCCAGCGGCGCAGGGATTCGAGCGCCAGTGGCAGCAGCAGGTCGGAGCCGGGCTCGTGCTCGGCGGCCGGAGCGAGCATGCCGGTGGCGGCGAGGCTCGCACCGCTGCCGACGCGTCCCCGCTCCACCACGGTGACCGAGCGCCCGGCCTGCGCCAGCCGCCACGCGATCGACAGGCCGATCAGCCCGGCCCCCACGACCGCAATGTCGGCGCGCTGCGGCAACGCGGCCGTGCGCGGGCGTATCGCGAGGGAGCGGCGCTGGCCGATCGGCGAGGTCAGCAAGTCGGACATCGAAAAAACGGGCCTTCCGCGGATCTGCCCGCAGGAACCGGCACCATGTGCTTCTCGAAGAAGCGGGGGTCCGCTCGAATGAGCGACCCTCAGGTCCAATCCCTACGCCGGTATGAGCCGGATCAGGTTCGAAGGATTTCCGCGCTGCCGGTGACGGCGATAGCGGTTTCTCAGCCCCTTGTCGGGGATCTCCCTGGAACATCCCGGATGTGGGCCCAGTCGGTCGCGCGGTCAATCCCTTCCGGATTGGGATCGAACAAATCAGCCTACGCACCGCACCGTCAGCCGTGCACGGGCCGGTGGCCGGCGGCGCATTCTCGAAAGAATTATTCGGCGGCTGCGGCCTTCGCGGCCGGCCGGCGACCGGGGCGATAGACTGTCATCGGCTCCTCGAAGCCGTCGAGGGCATGGCTCCCCAGCGGCTCCGGATCGCCCCAGAGGAAGTCCACGAACGGCTTCGACATCAGGAGCGGTTCCTGAAGCGTGCGGTTGAGCCGCGCGAGGCGGCTTGCGAGGTTCACGTCCCGGCCGATCACCGTGAAGTCGAGCCGGGTACCGGAGCCGACATTGCCGTAGGCCGCCTCGCCGTGATGCAGGGCGATGCCGGCATCCACCGCCGGCTCGCCCTCGCCGAAGCGTCCGACCGCATTCGCCTCGGTGAGCGCGGCGAGCGCCGCCTCGGCGGCCGTGAGCGCGCTCTTGGCCGCGCCGCCGAGGTCGTCGCCCGACTCGCGGAAGATCGCGAGCAGGCCGTCGCCGAGATATTTCAGCACCTCGCCGCCCTCCCGCTCGATCGGCGGGACGAGACAGTCGAAGAAGGCGTTCAGGAGATCGACCGCGCCCTCCGGCGTCCGGTCGGCGGACAGGCGGGTGTAGTCGCGCATATCCGCGAACAGGATCGCCGAGCGGATGCGGCGCACCTGCCCGCGCCGGATGTCGCCGGACAGGATCGCCCGGTGCGGCTCGTCGCCGACATAGATCCGAAGCACCGTATCGAGCTGCTTGTTGAGCAACCGCATCTCCATCACCGCGGCGAGCGCGGGCATCACAAAGCGCAGGATCGCGATGTCGTCGTCGCGAAACCCGCCCTCGGCGCGGGTGGCGAAGGTGATGCCGTTCTTGGTGCCGTTGGTGAAGATCAGCGGAGCGATGAGGTAGTGGGTGTACCCGGCGGCCTTCAGTTCGGGAATGATCGCGAAGGCATTGTCGGGGGTCTTCGCGAGATCGAGGCTCAGCCACTCGCCGGATCCGTGGACGGCGTAGAACGGGCTCGCCTGATACGCTTTCGCCGAAACCTCGCCGTGGGGAAACAGCCGCACCGTGGAGCCGGCACCCCGCGTCCAGACGCGGCCGACGCCCGAATACTCGGAATGCAGCGTGTCGATGGCGGTGGAGGCGCGGTCGATCGGTACGCCGATGGCGTTGAGACGTTCGGCCAACCCCGCGAGCAGATCGTCGGCCTTCGGCAGCCGAGCGCCCTCGCCGAGTAACCAGTCGCGGATGCCAACGCAGGGTTGAAGTGCTCCGAACGGGACGTCCTCGGCTTCCGATCCGTCGGCGAGGGCCGTCGGCATTGGTCTCGGGGCGTCCGCGTCGCGCATCGGGGGAAGGTGGGTCCTCGGGTCGCCAAAGCAAGGCTTCGCACCCGTCACGAGACGTGCGCGACGTCCGCGACCGGGGAAGGTCTTGCCCTGGCCGGGCGGCGCAGGGGATCGGCTTGGCCGCATCGGGACGGAAGGCCGGGACGCGATGCGGCGGCCCAGCGAGCATGCATCGGATCGAGACGCCGGATCAAGCGATCGGGACGCAGCGTCAACCTGTGCCATGTCAGCCGTGTGGCCCTGTACTGGAACCGCAAGGCCGGCGAGACGCGCTTCGAAGTGGCATCGGTTTCTCAGTCATAGTCGCGCAGGGCGAGAGCGGAGACGGCCGTCCTGCGCGGCCACGGCGAACGTTGCCCAGTCGAGAGGCACTGAGCGCGACGATCTGGTGGAGCAACCTGCTTGCGATTGCGCGCAACCATCCTGATAAGAGCGCGTGCCGTCCCACGAGGGAGGCAGGAGTTCATCGGCTTCTACCCGTGGCGACCCAGTCCTTCACCTTCACCTCGACGAACGAGGCCAACGGTTTCGACGGCTACCGGACGCTGTATGCCGCCGGATCGGATGTCATGGCGACGCAAGCCGCGTTCCGTGCCGAGGTGGAGGGGTATCGCTTCGGCCGGATGAACGTGTTCGAGCGGAACGTGAGCGGGGTCGAACATAGCCGCGATCCCGCTCGCGTCCGCCGCGACGGCTTCGACCACTTCACGCTCCAGCTCCTGCGCGACGGCAGCTTCCTCGGCGGCGGCCCCGATGCGGAGCGCCGTCTGGCTCCCGGCGACATCATCCTGTTCGACCTCACCCGGCCGCAGCGCTCGCGCTTCGATGCCGCGCGGACCGTCACCGTCAGCCTTCCCCGCGACTTGGTGGAGCGGGCGGCGCCCGAGGCGCGACGCTTCCACGGGCAGGTGCTGCCGGAGGCGGTATCGGGCCTCCTCGGCGACCTGATGGGCTCGCTCGCCCGGCGCGCCGCCGTCGCCACCGCGAAGACCACGGAGAGTACCGCCCGCGCCCTGGCCGAGTTGCTCGCCGGGGTACTCGGTCAGGTCCGGCCCGGAGACGAGGCCGCGCGTGCGATCCTCGCCGACCTGCGTCGGCGCCGAGCGGAAGCCTTCATCGAGGCGCGGCTGCACGAGCCGTCCCTCGATGCGGATGCGGTGGCTCGCGGCGCGGCCCTGTCCCGCAGCGCGCTCTACCGCCTGTTCGAGCCGACGGGCGGCGTTGCCCACCACATTCGGACCCGCCGCCTCGAACGGTTGGGTGCCGCTTTGCGCAACCCGGTCGAGATGCGCTCGATCACCACCCTCACTTTCGATCACGGCTTTGCCAGCGAGAGCCATTGCAGCCGGGCCTTCCGCGCGACGTTCGGTCTGCCGCCGGGCCGCTATCGCGCCGAGATGCGCCATTCGCGCGGCGGCGCATCGAGCGCACCGCTGCCCGGCGCGAGCGCCGCGAGCCTGATGTCCGCATGGTCGCGCACCCTCGCCTGACCGTGTGATCTCCTCCGCTCCCATCACCTCCCCGCCGGGTGCGGTGCCCGAGCGGGCCGGTCTCACGGGCTGGCCGCTCGTCACGCTGCTGGCCGCGATCCAGTTCGCGGCCTTTGCCGATCGCTTCCTCCTCACCCTGGTCGCCACCCCGCTCAAGCAGTCGCTGGGGCTGAGCGATACGCAGCTCGGCCTGCTTCAGGGCTCCGCCTTCGCCCTGCCCTACGCGCTCGCCCTGCCGCTGCTCGGCATCGTCGCCGACCGTGGGTATCAGCGCGGGCTCATCCTGGCCGGCCTCTCGCTCTGGGGGATGGCGACCTTCGCCAGCGGGCTCGCAGGCGGGTTCGTCGCGCTGCTCGCCGCGCGGCTCGCGCTGGGGCTGGGTCAGGCGGGGTTCGGGCCCGCCGCCCTCTCGCTGATCAGCGTGCATCTTCGCCCGGACCGGCTTGGACGGGGCCTCTCCGCGCTCACCGCCGCAGCCACACTCGGGCGCAGCTTCGCCCTGCTCGCGGGCGGCGCCGTGCTGGCATGGCTGACCGCGCGGGGCGGGCTGGCCCTACCCGGCCTCGAACCGCTCGGCCCCTGGCAGGCCCTGCTCATGCTCGCGGCGCTGCCGAACCTTCCTCTCGCCATCCTCATCCTGCGCATCGGGCCTCGTCGAGGACAGGAAAGGCGCGAGCCCCACGGATCACCGCTTCGAAGCGCGGTGCCCTGGATCGCGCGGCGACGGCGGGCGTACCTGCCCCATGCCTTTGCCGCGACGGCCGCGGTCCTGATGACCCAGACCCTCACCGCCTGGGCGCCGACCTTCTACGTCCGCGCTTTCAGTTTCAGCCCGGCGGAGAGCGGCCTGCGCCTCGGCCTCCTGGTGCTGATCGCCGCGCCGCTCGGCCACGCGGCAGGCGGGTTCGCCCTGGATCGGCTGCGCAGCGCCGGGCGCGTCGATGCCGCGCCGATGCTCCTGGCGCTCGGCCTGATCCTGGCCGTACCGATGACGGCACTGGCGAGCCTGAGCCCCGACCTGCCGCTGTCGCTCCTCGGCTTTGCCGGCCTCGTGGCGCTGCTCGGCTTCAGCAGCCCGCCGGGCCTCGCCGGCATCCAGCTCCTGACCCCGCGGAGGCTGCGCGGCCGGGTCAACGCGCTCTTCCTCGCGACCGTCACCCTGGCCGGCTTCGGCCTCGGGCCGCTCCTCGTCGGGCTGCTCAGCGACCACCTGTTCGGGGAGGCGGGCCTCGGGTTCGCACTCGTGGCTGTATACGCGCCCGTCGGCGGGCTCGGCGCCGTGGCCGCCCTGTTCGCCCGCCGCGCCTGGCGCCCGGCGCGACGCAGGACCCGCTGAAACGAGAACGGCCGCCCCGAGGGGCGGCCGGTTGGTGATCCGGATCAGTTGTCGAGGAAGCTTCTGAGCTTCCGCGACCGGCTCGGATGCTTGAGCTTGCGCAGGGCCTTCGCCTCGATCTGGCGGATGCGCTCGCGGGTGACCGAGAATTGCTGGCCGACCTCTTCAAGGGTGTGGTCGGTGTTCATGCCGATGCCGAAGCGCATGCGCAGCACGCGCTCCTCGCGCGGCGTCAGCGAGGCGAGCACGCGGGTCGTGGTCTCGCGCAGGTTCGACTGGATCGCCGCGTCGATCGGCAGGACGACGTTCTTGTCCTCGATGAAGTCGCCGAGATGCGAATCCTCCTCGTCGCCGATCGGCGTTTCGAGGGAGATCGGCTCCTTGGCGATCTTCAGGACCTTTCGCACCTTCTCCAGCGGCATGGCCAGCTTCTCGGCCAGCTCCTCCGGGGTCGGTTCGCGGCCGATCTCGTGCAGCATCTGGCGCGAGGTCCGGACGATCTTGTTGATCGTCTCGATCATGTGCACCGGGATGCGGATCGTGCGGGCCTGGTCGGCGATCGAGCGGGTGATCGCCTGCCGGATCCACCACGTGGCGTAGGTCGAGAACTTGTAGCCGCGACGGTACTCGAACTTATCGACCGCCTTCATCAGGCCGATATTGCCCTCCTGGATCAGGTCCAGGAACTGCAGGCCGCGGTTGGTGTACTTCTTGGCGATCGAGATCACGAGGCGCAGATTGGCCTCGATCATCTCCTTCTTCGCTTGGCGGGCCTCGCGCTCGCCCTTCTGCACCATGGCGACGATCTTGCGGTACTCGCCGATCTGCAGGCCGGTCTCGGAGGCGAGCGTCAGGATCTGCTCGCGCAGGTCCGCGACCTGCCGGCCGCCGCGCTCGACGAAGTTCTTCCAGCCCCGGCCGCCGAGCGTGGCGACGCGATCCATCCAGTTCGGGTCGAGCTCATAGCCCTGGTAGTGGCGCAGGAACTCGTCGCGGGCGACGCCGTGGTGCTCGGCGGCGCGCATCAGGCGGCCCTCATGCGAGATGAGGCGCTTGTTGATGTCGTAGAGTTGCTCGACCAGCGCCTCAATGCGGTTGGCGTTGAGCGACAGCGACTTCACGTCGGTGACGACGATGTCCTTGAGCTCGGCCTGCTTCTTGGTCTGAGCGGAGGTGACCGTGCCGCCGCCGGCCTTCAGGTCGGTCTCCTCGTTCTGGAGCTTGCGCAGCTTGCGGTAATTCGAGGCGATGTTGTCGAAGGTTTCGAGAACGCGCGGCTTGATCTCGGCCTCCATGGCCGCGAGCGACACGTTGTTCTCCATGTCGTCTTCGTCGTCGGCGCCTTCCGGCGGGACAGCGCCTTCGCCCTCCTCCGACTCCTCGTTCTCGCTCTCCGCTTCCGCCGGCGCGCCGCGAGCGGCGTCGGGGCCGGCATAGGTGGCTTCGAGATCGATGATGTCGCGCAGCAGCACCTTTCCGTCGACGAGTTCGTCGCGCCAGATGATGATCGCCTGGAAGGTCAGCGGGCTCTCGCACAGGCCCGCGATCATGGCCTCGCGGCCGGCCTCGATGCGCTTGGCGATCGCGATCTCGCCCTCGCGCGAGAGCAGCTCGACCGAGCCCATCTCGCGCAGGTACATGCGCACGGGATCGTCCGTGCGGTCGGTCGGCTCGCGGGTGGTGGGGGTTGCGACCGCGACGGCGCGCGAGCCGGAAGCCTCGGCGACCTCGCCGCCCTCCGTGCTCTCCTCCTCCTCGGCGGCCTCGCCGTTGGCCTTGGCCTCGGTCGTGGTCTCCTCGGATTCCTCCGCCTCGACCACGCGAATGCCCATGTCGTCGAGCTGCGCGAGCACGTCCTCGATCTGGTCGCCGTCGACCTGACCGTCCGGGAGGACTTCGTTGATCTCTTCGTAGGTGACGTAGCCGCGCTTCTTCGCGAGCTTGACCATCCGCTTGACGGCGGCATCCGTCAGGTCAAGGAGCGGGCCGTCCGTCGGTTGGTCCTGGGCGGCGTCCGCATCGTCCCGCTCGGTTGCCTTCGTTGCCATGCTCAGCCTATTATTCTCGTGGCGGCGCCGCAGGCTGAGCCTGCGCGCTCCGCGAAAGACCCGTCGCAATGTCGTGGAATGGCGCGCTTGTCGAGTGCCCGCGCCGATTCTCGTTGCATTCGCTCTTACTTGCCGTGCGTTGACCGACCGTTAACCAAGTCGGCCTTCCGCCGCCGTCACCCTCCGGTCACGCCGGCACGAATTCATTCCTCCTGAGAGACCTCCGCTTCCGCCTCGGCCGCGGCGATCACTGCCAATTGCTGCTGCACGTCGCATAGCCAAGCGAAATTGGCCTCGGACCCATCCTCGGCAAGAGCTCTCTCAGCTTGGTGGAGTTCGCTATGTAGCGCGCCCGTCTGCCGGTGCAAGATCACGGCCTGATGCAGGGTATGTTCCAGACGCTGCGGGTCGGCGTTCGGATCGAGCATCCAGCGGTCGCCCGGATTGACCAGAGAGAACAGCCGGGCATGCGCCTCTTCGAGCCCGGCCCGGCGCAAGCGTGCCTCCAGCAATTCGGGCTCCGGCGTGCCGGCCTCCGCCGCCCGGTCGAGCAGCAGGGTGCGCAGTGCGCTGGCATCCGGGTTGACGAGTTCGAGGGCGGCGAGCGCCTCTTCCTCGATCCCGAGCAACTCCGGGTGCGCGAGCAGGCTCATGACGATCATCGCCTCGCGCTTGGCGGCGCGTCCGCCGGCGGCCGGCACCATGGCCGCGATCTTCAGAAGTGGATTGAAGCCGGTGGTGATGCGCGGCGAGGGCGGCGGATCGCCGGGGCGCGGTCGGCGCTGGAAGGGCGTGCCGCGTGGCCCCGCCGGGCGCCCTCCGGCCGCGCGCTCTGACCGTCCGCCGGAAAATCCTCCGGCCGATCCGCCGGTCAATCCCCGCAGCCGCTCCTCGATGTCGTCGCGATAGAAGCGGCGCACGGTCTCGTCGCGGATGCCGGCCACCGCCTCCCGCAGCGTCCGGGCGAGCCCGGCCCGGCGCTCCGGCGTGTCGAGGCTGGCCGCCTCGGTCTCGCGGGCCCACAGCATCTCGACCAGCGGCCGCGCGCTCGAGAGCACCGCCTCGATCGCCGGGGGGCCGCCGGCGCGCATCAGATCGTCCGGGTCCTGGCCCTGCGGCAGCCTCGCGAGGCGAAGCGACTTGCCGGGCTCCAGCATGGGCAGGGCGACGTCGAGCGCGCGGAAGGCGGCGCGCTGGCCGGCCCCGTCGCCGTCGAAGCAGAGGATCGGCTCGTCGGCGTGGCGCCAGAGCAGGGCGAGTTGGTCCTCGGTGAGCGCCGTGCCGAGCGGCGCCACGGTCTCCGGATAGCCGGCGAGCGTCATGGCGATGACGTCGACATAGCCCTCCACCGCGATGATCCGGCTCCGGTCATGCGCACTCTTCCGGGCAGCATGGAGGTTGTAGAGCATCCGCCCCTTGTGGAAGAGCGGCGTCTCCGGCGAGTTCATGTACTTCGCCTTGGCCTCCGCCTGCATAGCCCGGCCGCCGAAGGCGACGACCCGGCCGCGGATGTCGAGGATCGGAAACATGATCCGGTCGCGGAACTTGTCGTAGGGGACGTTCACCCCCTCGGGCGCGGCGAGCAGGCCCAGTTCCAGCATCAGGTCGCGATCGACGCCCTTGCCCGCGAGGAAGTCGCGCAGGGCGTAGCGCCCCGACAGGGAATAGCCGAGCCGGAATTTCTGGCGCGTGGCTTCGCTCAAGGCGCGTCGGTCGAGATAGGCCCTCGCCTCGGCCCCGGCGGGCCCGCGCAACTGCTCCTCGAAATAGGCGGCGGCCAGCTCCATCACTTCGAGAGCGCCCTTGCGCCGCTCCTCGGCCTGCTCGCTCTCCACCGTCATCTTCGGCAGGGTGACGCCGGCCTCGCCGGCCAACCGCTCGACGGCCTCGGGGAAGCTCAGGCCCTCCGTTTCCATGACGAACTTGAAGATGTCGCCGTGCTTGCCCGACGAGAAGCAGTGGTAGAACTGCTTCTGGTCGTTCACGTAAAACGAGGGCGTCTTCTCGGCGTTGAACGGCGACAGGCCGCGCCACTCGCGGCCGGCCTTCTTCAGCCGCACGCGGCGGCCGACCACCTCGGAGGCGGGCACCCGGGCGCGGATCTCTTCGAGAATGTGGGGCGGGTAGCGCACGGGGGCTCTGCTTGAAGCGGATCGCGTGGACGACGAGGACCGGCCTTGCGGGGTGCAGTTTAGCGCGGGGGCGCCTGACCGACTGTTAATGCCGTCCGGCGGTGACGACGAGTCACCGGAAGATGTGTGGCAGCCGGCCATCGGGCGTTTGCGGAGCATCGCGATGTGATGCGGTTTCTGGTTGATCACGTCGGTTCCATGCCTTGCCGTCATCGCGAGGCGGAGCCGAAGCGATCCAGGGCGCGACCTCTCCGGATTGGGCTGCGCCCTGGATTGCCACGGCTTCGCCTCGCAATGACGGAGAGGCCCCCGAAGCAACGAGGCAGACGCCGTATGAGAGGTTCCGCGCGGAGCTTTCGCACGAGCGATGCGTTGGCGGCGCGATGACGAACGCCTCGCCTGCTCCCCGCCGCGGCATCGCCCGCCGTCCCCTCCTCGGCCTTGTCCTGCTCGGGGCATGCCTCTCGAGGGCACGGGCCGACGATGACATGTCCGCGGTGCTCGATCCTGCGGCACGGGTCGAAACCCTCTACGACGAAGGCGAATGGTGCGAAGGGCCGGTCTGGGCCCCCGCGCTCGGCGGCCTCGTCTTCAGCGACGTGCGGCGCAATCGGATGATGCTGATCCGCGAGCGTGGCGGCGCGGAGGTGTTTCGCGCGCCCTCCAACAACGCCAACGGCAACGCCGTCGATGGGCAGGGGCAGCTGATCACCTGCGAGCACCGCACCTCGCGGGTGGTGCGGCGCGAGCACGACGGCGCCCTGACCGTCCTGGCCGAGCGCTTCGATGGGGGCCGGCTCAACTCGCCCAACGACGTGGTCGTGGCGCGCGACGGCGCGATCTGGTTCACCGATCCGACGTTCGGGATCACCCAGGCCGAAGAGGGCACGCCGCGCGCCACCGAGCAGAAGGGGCGCCACGTCTTCCGCCTCGCGCCCGATGGGACCCTCGCGGTCGCGACCTCGAACTTCGTGCAGCCCAACGGCCTCGCCTTCTCGCCCGACGAGCGGGTCCTCTACGTCTGTGAATCGGGCGCCGCGGCCGGAGAGAAGGCGCCGAGCGAGATCCGCGCCTTCGATGTCGCCGACGGCCGGCTCGCCAACGAGCGCGTCTTCGCCCGCGTGGCGAAGGGCGTCCCGGACGGGGTGAAGGTCGATACCGATGGACGGGTCTATGCCGGCACCGGCGACGGCGTGCGGATCTGGTCGGCCGATGGCCGCCCGCTCGGACACATTCCGACCGAGGGCCCCTGCGCCAACATCGCCTTCGGGGGGCCGGACGGGCGCAGGCTGTTCCTCTGCGCCGGCAAGCGGGTGCTCGCGGTCGAGACAAGGGTTCGCGGCGCGGCAGTCCGCACCTGAAGGAGACGACGATGACGAACCGACTCGCGCGCCGGACGCTGCTGACCGGCGTCGCCGCTGCCGCCTTCGCGCCGGCGATGGCGGTGCGCTCGGGTCTGGCGCAACCGGCGACCGGTCCGTTCGGCGCCCTCGAACTCGTCGTCGCCGCGCGGGCGCCGACGACGCCGACCGGACTGACGCTCTCCACCGAGGGCCGGATGTTCCTGTTCATGCCGCGCTTCGACGAGAAGACGGTGTTCACGGCGGGCGAGGTGTTTCCGGACGGGCGGGTCGTGCCCTATCCGAGCGAGGCGGCGAACCGACCCGATCCGGCGCGGCCCGCAGAGACGTTGTTCCACGTCCCCAACGGCGTGTTCGACCGGACAAACCGCCTCTGGCTGCTCGACGCCGGGCTGATGGCCTCCTCCGGCGAGCCGGTCCCGGGTGCGGCCAAGCTCGTTTGCATCGATCCGGCAACGAACGCGATCGTGCGCACGATCCCGCTGCAATCGGTCGTGACGAAGACCTCCTCGCTGAACGACCTGCGGGTCGATGTGCGGCCGGGGCGCGAGGCGGCCTACATCACCGATCAGGGCCAGACCGGCGAGGGCGCGCTGATCGCCGTCGATCTCGTGAGCGGACGGGCCGTACGCCGGCTCGCGGCGCATGCCAGCACGCGATCCGTCGACGGTATCCTGAAGATCGTCGAGGGCCGGGTGCTGATGAAGCGCGAGGCCGACGGCACGACGAGCCCGATCAAGGGCGGTGTCAACGGCATCGCGCTGAGCCCGGACGGTGCGCGGCTGTACTACACGCCGCTGATGAGCCGGCGCCTCTATGCGGTCGAGACCGCCGCCCTCCTCGATGCCCGCAAGGACGACGCCGCCGTGGCGGCGACGGTGATGGATCTCGGTGAGAAGGGCCTGACCGGCGGTCTCATCGCCGATTCCCGCGATCGGATCTACCTGAGCCTGCAAGAATTCAACGGCATCGGCCGACGCGATCCGGACGGTCGGATCGAGGTCCTCGCCACGGATCGGCGGCTGATCTGGCCCGACACGTTCTGGATCACCGGCGACGGCTGGCTCTACCTGTCGTCCGCCCAGGCCAACCGCCGCCCGGAGCACAACGGCGGCATCGACCGGCAGGAGCCGCCCTACGCGATCTTCCGCATGCGGATCGACGCGGGGCCGGCGTGAGGGGGTTCAGTTCCACCGTCATCGCGAGTGTCCGCGAAGCGATCCAGCACCGCGACCCTTCCTGAAAAGGCGCGCCCTGGATCACCTCGGCTCCGCCTCGTGATGACGGAGCGATCGCCTATTTTGCTGCCAACGCGTCCTTCACCAGGGCGCTCGCGCGGCCGAAATCCATGCGGCCGGTATACTTGCCCTTCAGCGCGCCGATCACCTTGCCCATGTCCTTCGGGCTCTCGGCACCCGTCTCGGCGATGGCGTCGGCGATCGCCGCGCGGGTCTCGGCCTCGTCGAGTTGCTGCGGCAGGAAGGTCTGGATGATCTCGGCCTCGGCGCGCTCGCTCTCGGCGAGTTCGGGGCGACCGCCCTGCTCGTAGACGCCCGCGGCCTCCTGGCGCTGCTTGATCATCTTCTGCAGCAGCGCGAGGATCTCCTCCTCGCTCGTCTCGCCCTTGCCCTCGCCGCGCGCAGCGATGTCGCGGTCCTTGAGCGCCGCCTGGATCATGCGCACCGTCGAGAGCTTCTGCTTCTCGCCGGCCTTCATGGCCTCCTTCATCTCGGCGGTGATGCGCGCGCGCAGCATGGTGATCGAGCTCCAGTCAGATGATTCGGCGTGTCTGCCCTGCTTGTCCAGGGCATTGCGCAGGGCGGCCTCCGCGCCCAGATTGACCCGGGCGCGGCCGGCTCGCTATGAGCCCCGCGAGATATCGCCTTGCCCCGCGGCCCGGTATGCGGCCGCGCGAGGCGGCGGACATAAGCCGGATCGGACCCATGCTGCAAGACGAACCCGCGACCCTGCGCGCCGATCCCGCGCGCACGAACCCGGCGCCCAAGGCCCCCGAGCCCTGGAGCGAGCCGCTGGTGACGGCCCTGCTCGTGCTCGCCGACGGCACCGTGCTCGAAGGCTTCGGCATCGGCCAGACCGGGGTTGCCGACGGCGAGGTCTGCTTCAATACGGCGATGACGGGCTATCAGGAGATCCTGACCGACCCGTCCTATGCCGGGCAGATCGTCACCTTCACCTTCCCGCATATCGGCAATGTCGGCACCAACGACGAGGATCTCGAGAGCCTCGAGGCGGCACCGGCCTCCGGTGTGCGCGGCGCGGTGATCGCTTCGGCGGTGACGAAGCCGTCGAACTGGCGCTCCTCCTCGCATCTCGACGGCTGGCTCAAGGCCCGGGGCATCGTCGGCATCACCGGCATCGACACCCGCGCCCTGACCGCGCTGATCCGCGATCGCGGCATGCCCAATGCCGTCATCGCCAACGATCCCGGCGGACAATTCGACCGCGAGGCGCTGAAGGCCCGCGCCGCCGCGCTCGCGCCGATGGAGGGCCTCGACCTCGTGCCGCCGGTGACCTCCCGCGAGACCACGGCCTGGACCGAGACCGTCTGGGCGGTGAAGGGCGGCTACGGCTCGCGCGCGCCGGGCCAGGGCCTCAAGGTCGTGGCCATCGATTACGGCGTGAAGCGCAACATTCTGCGCCTGCTGGCGGAAGCCGGCTGCGATGTCACCGTGGTGCCCGCCACGACCAAGGCCGAGGACATCTTGGCGCTGAAGCCGGACGGCGTGTTCCTCTCCAACGGCCCCGGCGACCCGGCCGCCACCGGCGAATACGCCGTGCCGGTGATCCGCAAGCTGCTCGACGAGCGGGTGCCGACCTTCGGCATCTGCCTCGGCCACCAGTTGATGGGCCTCGCGCTCGGCGGGCGCACGGTGAAGATGGGCCAGGGCCACCACGGCGCGAACCATCCGGTGAAGGATCACACCACCGGCAAGGTCGAGATCGTTTCGATGAACCACGGCTTCGCGGTCGATCCGAAAAGCCTGCCCGAGACAGCGGTCGAGACCCACGTCTCGCTGTTCGACGGCTCGAACTGCGGGCTCTCGCTCACCGACCGCCCGGCCTTCTCGGTGCAGCACCACCCGGAGGCCTCTCCGGGCCCCCGCGACAGCCACTACCTGTTCGAGCGCTTCGTGAAGCTGATGCGCGAGAACCGGCCCAAGACAGTGGCGTAACAGGCTTTAACGGCGGCCCAGCGCCGCCGTTCCCGGCCTCGTCACAAAAAACCCCACCTTGCCCGGCATCTCCCGATTCATGGCCGGATCGGACAAGAATCAGCGGCCGGTACAATTGGGGGTTTGCCGGATGACGCTCGACGACGCGCGCGACGACTTCTCGCGCCTGCATCGCCTGTTCACCTTCCACCTCGGCGTGGCGGTCAGCCTCGCGTGGCTGACGACGTTCTACGCGGCGGCCTCGGCGCCGTGGGTGCGCAACATCCGCGCTCTGATCGACCCGACCGGCCCGGTGCGGATCGAGAGCACGCTCTCCTACCTGTTCGTGATGCCGGCCGTGCTGACGCTGGCCTGGGCCTCGGCCTACTTCGGCCGCGAGACCATGCGCCGCTTCCAGACCCTGCCGAACCAGACGCTCGAATTCGCCGCCGCGGCGATGGTGGCTTTCGGGGTGTTCTACCTGTCGATCGACCGGGCAGTCGCCGTCATCAGCGTCGGGTTCTGAGGATCCCGCTCACGTGTCGAAATCCTCGCGCCCGATATCGCGGTACCCGCTGAGGACGCGGACAAGTTCAATTCCTGACTGTCTCGGACAGTAGAACAGCACGGAGCTTCCCACGGGGAAGCTCCGCAGATCGTCGGACAACTCAGCCCGAAGTCGCCCGGCCTCGGGATGATTGGCCAGCATTGCCAAGACAGCCTCGATTCGATCGAGGACACCGTCGGCTGCGGTCTCATCCCTATCGGCGATGTAATCCCACAGATCGAGGAGATCCTGCCGCGCAAGGGGCCGACGAACGACGTCAGCCACGCGCAGCGTTTGTCCTTCCGGCGCGTCGCCGAGCGCGGGCTTCGGCCTTGATGGCATCCATATCGAGCGGTTCCGCCGGACCGCTATCGAGCCCGTCCTGAATGTCCCGACGCAAGGCTTCCAGCTTGGCGAGACGCGTCTGCTCGCGCTCCTCCATCAGCCGCAGACCATCACGCACGACTTCACTCGCGGAAGCGTAGCGGCCGCTGGCGACAAGGCTCCTCACGAATCGCTCGTAATGGTCTCCCAACGTGTAGCTCGATGCCATGGCAGGACCCTCGCCACCCTCGAAGATAGCACTTTATGCTATCTTACGGGTGTTGCCGCGGCGGAACAATGGGAATGCGCCGCGCACGTGGGATCGTGCTCGCTCCAACGAAATGCGGTGACTCCTCACCCCTCCACCAATCTCCTGACCGCATCCTCGGCGAGCAGCCGCACGAGCCTCTGCTCCGCCGCGGCATCCCCGGCGAGGACGACACCGCCGCAAACGGTGTCGCGGCCGGTAAAGGCGTAGCGCAGCACCGGCACAGGCCTCAGGCCGCCCGTTCCCGTCGCGCAAAAGCCCTGCATCGCGCCCGGCCGGTCGTTGCGGCCAATGGCGGCCTCCAAGCCCGCGGGCTGGCCCTTCAGCGGCACGGCGAAGACGTCCAGGCGCCGCCCCTCCCCTTGCGCCAGCGCCCGGCGAGGGCTCGCGAGGGCGACGAGCGTATCGGGGGCAAGATGCAGCCGCCCCTCGAACGAGAGGGCCCGGCCGGGCCGGGCGAAGCGGTCGACCACCGCCATCCCGCTCAGGTCGTCGAGCACGAGGAAGAGGCGGGCATGGGCATAGTCGGGCCCGTGCACCGTGGTGGCGAGCCGCAGCGCCTCGGCCCCATCGAGCGCGACATGCGCCGTCAGCAGACCCGACCCGGCCACCGTCTCGCGCCCGTCCGGAACGGCGACATTGTGGGCACGGGCCGAGAGCAGGTGGTGGCGCGCCGGGCCGACCTCGACGCCCTCGGCGCCCCCGCCCTCCACGATCCAGCGCCGCGCGCCGGTGGCGAAGGTGAAGGAGGTGCAGTCGCGGTGCCCGTGCGGCGACTGCGCCGCGTAGGTGAGGGCGAAATGGCCCCAGCCGCGCTCCGGCCCGTCGTGGCGCAGGGCGAGCAGGCCGGCGGTGCGGCCCTGCGGAGCCGAGGCCGCGTCGCGCTCCGCCACGAGATCGCGGTCCTGCGCTGTCAGTCGGGCGATCCAGGCGGCATGGTCGAGGCCGGCGGGCGCGTCGCCGAAGGGCGGTAGCCGTCCGCCCGGATCGAGCAGCCCGGCCACCCCAGGCAGCGCCGCCTCGACACGGCGGCGGATCGTCGGACCGGGCTCGGTCTCGCCCAGCGCCGCAGCGATCGCTTGCCCGAGACTCAGAAGATCGAGGCGCCGCACCGGTGAGGCTTCGGCGAAGGCCCCGTCTTCGGGAAGGAGCGCGTCGAAGCCGTGGGCGAGACTGTCGCGGGCGAGCCTGTCCCAATGCGCGGCGAAGGCGAAGCCGGGAAGCGCCCGCGCGAGCGCGAAAAGGGCAGCCGCCGCCTGAAGGCCGTGCAGGGCGCGGGCCAGGGTGTTCTGCCCGACGATCTCGGCCAGTGCGAAGCCGTGCCTCGCGGCCTCTGCCGCAGTCTCGGCACGGGCGGGCTCGTCCTCCTCCGCGATGAGGCGCGCGAGCACGCCGCCGCGGGGCGCGAGTGCCGCCGGGTGCAGGCTCAACCCGTCCGCCGGCTGACCCCAGGGATTGGCCCGCGACCACGCCGCGGCGAGGCTGCGCGCGCGCATCCCGCCTCCGGGAAGCGCGGCGAGCGGCAGCAGCCAGGACAGAGATTGGTAGGCGAGGCGCCACGCCACCGAGCGAAACGGGTCCTCGCTCCAATCGGGCGCCGCGGGCAGGGTCCAGTCGGGCAGACCGGCAAGGCTCAGGATCACTCCGTCGCCCTCGATGCGCGCGCTCCGGTCCGGTCCGTCGCGCAGCGCGCGGGCTCGGACGAGGATCGTCGCGGCTTCCGCGCCGGAGCCCGCCAGCCACGCGGCGGGCACCCCCTCGGGCAGGCCGAGCCGGTCGGCGAGGCGAGCGAGGAAGGCCGGCGCATCGAGAAGGTCGTCGTCGCACAGGCTCTCGAGGCGGAAATCGTCCTCGAGCGCCAGTTCAAGCAAACCGATCAGTTCGACATCGGCCGCCTCCGGCGCGTCTTCCCAGACGCCGAAATCCAGTTCGACCGCGGCGGCACCGGGCGGCGGGCGCAGGGCCAGGGTGAAGCGACGGGCCTGCGGCTGGGCCGAGAGGTTGATGACCGCCCCGAGCCCCGGCACGGAGACCGCGTCGGCGTAGGGCGGCGCGATCTCCGTGCCCGCCCGGTCCCGGTAGAGGAGCCGCACGCGGGCGGCATGCTCGTCGACGCGCGCCGCGTAGATCTGCCCGCGCAGCACCAGGGCAAGCTCCTCGGCCAGGACATAAGTCAGCTTCATCCCGTCGCCGGCCAGCGGGCGCCGACGCGGTCCCGGCACGAGATCAGGCGGACCGGGGCGCAGCACCGGTTCGGTGATGACGACGTCGCGGCTGTTCTTCCACGAGCGCAGGGTGACGCTGACGCCGCTCGCCTGATCGGGCACGCGGAAGGCGATCCGGAAGGGTTCGGCATCGACGAGCGACGGTCCCGGAATCCAGGCGACCTGCGGGTCGAGCAGGCTGCGGGCGAGCCCCGGCACGTGATCGAGGTCGAGGCTGGAGCCGTCCGCTGCCAGGAAGTCGAAGCCGGCGGCGATAGCATCGACGGCGAGCGCCGCCTCCTCGTCGTCCGCGAAGGCGAGGCCGAATTGCAGGCAGGCCCAGGTGCCGGGAGCGAGATCGGAAAAACTCAATCCCACCCGCGAGAAGCGATTGTTGGAGGTGATGCGGTGCAGCCCCTCGCCTCCCCCCGGCCCGGCGCCCCCGGCATAGCGAGCTAGGGCCGGCAGAAGCAGGGTCGCGCCCAAGGCGCCGTCATCCGCTTCGGAGGCCGTCGCACCGGCCCGCTGATCGATCTGGTCCATCACCTGCAGGCGCTAACGCGAGGACCGCGCCTGTCAAGGCACGAGCCAGCCTCGTGCAAGATTGCCTACCTAAACCTCCCATCCGACGCAGGGTCCACCATCCGGGCATGCCCCGCGTCCCGTGTTTCTCCGGAGCCCTTGGGATGGGGGCGTTGCCATGACAACCGGCGTCTACCTGTTCGACCTCGCCTCGCAGCACGCGCGCTACCTCGCGACGCGGCAGGCCACCATCGCCGGCAACGTCGCGAACGCGAACACTCCCGGCTACAAGGCACGGGACGTGGTCCCCTTCGCCCAGGTTCTGGCGCGGACCGGGCTCGACATGTCCTCTACGAGCGCCGCCCATCTCGAAGCTCAGGGCAACCGCATCCCCGTGCGCGAGGGCGCGTCCACGGGGAACTGGGAAGTGCTCGAATCATCGAGCGCGGTCAGCCTGGAGCAGGAGATGCTCAAGGCCGGTACCGTCTCCCGCGAGCACAATCTCGATACGGCGGTGGTCAAGTCGTTCCATCGCATGCTGATGGCCGCGGTGCGGAGCGGGTCATGATTGATCCCCTGCTCTCCGCCTCGCGGCTCGCCAGCGCCGGCCTTGAAGCGCAATCGCTGCGCATGCGGGTCGTCTCGGAGAATCTCGCCAACGCGCAATCGACCGGTTCGACGCCGGGGGCCGACCCCTACGCCCGCAAGACGGTGACCTTCCGAGCCGAACTCGACCGGGCGGCGGGCCTCGCCTCGGTGCGCCTGCGCGAGATCGGCACCGACACCGCCCCGTTCCGCACCGAGCACGACCCGGCCAACCCGGCAGCGGACGAGAGCGGCAACGTCAAGCTGCCCAACGTGAACATGCTCGTCGAGATGGCCGACATGCGTGAGGCCAATCGCTCCTACGAGGCGAACCTCCAGGTCATCAAGCAGGCCCGGGCCATGGTCGCCAGCGTCATCGATCTCCTGAAGTCCTGAGACCGCCCGCGATGATCGAAGCTCTTTCCTCCCTCTCGGCCTTCGACAAGATCGCCGGCACCTCGTTCGCCGAGACGGCGCCGACCCAGAAGGCCGCGTTCAGCCCCGCCGCCGTTTCCGGCATCGCCGGGCCCGCCACCACGGCGCCCACCGATTTCGGCGACGTGATGGCCCAGGTCGCGGCCAGCGCCCGCGACGCCATCCGCACCGGCGAGGCGACGGCGATCTCCGGCATCCAGGGCAAGGCTACCGCGCAGCAGGTGGTCGAGGCGGTGATGTCCGCCGAGCAGAGCCTCCAGACCGTGGTGGCGATCCGCGACAAGGTCGTCGCCGCCTACCTCGAACTCAGCCGCATGCCGATCTGATCGGTCACCTCAAGGAATCCTCGCCATGCGCGCGCTCGCCATCGCCGCCACGGGCATGTCCGCCCAGCAGCTCAACCTCGAAGTCATCGCCAACAACATCGCCAACCTGAACACCACCGGGTTCAAGGGCGCGCGGGCCGAGTTCACCGACCTGCTCTACCAGGCCGAGCGGCAGCAGGGCGTGCCGAACCAGGCGGGTCAGGAAGCGGTGCCGGAGGGCGCGATGCTCGGCCTCGGCGTGCGCGCCGCCGCGATCCGCAACCTGCACCGGCAGGGGTCGCTCGCCAACACCGGCAACCAGCTCGATCTGGCGGTGAACGGGCGCGGCTACTTCCAGATCACCAGCCCGGCCGGCGAGATCAACTACACCCGCGCCGGCTCATTCAATAAGAACAACGCCGGCCAGCTCGTGACCATGGAAGGCTACGCCGTCGATCCGGCGATCCTGATCCCGGCCAACACCACCCAGGTGACGATCAACGAATCGGGTCAGGTCTTCGCCAAGATCGATGGCCAGGTGGCGCCGCAGAATATCGGCCAGCTCACGCTCGCCAACTTCGCCAACGAATCCGGCCTGGAGCCGCTCGGCAACGGCCTCTACCGCGAAACCCCGGCCTCCGGCGCGCCGGTCGTCGGCAATCCCGGCGACGTGAGCTACGGCCGGCTGCAGCAGGGCTACCTCGAAGGCTCGAACGTCGATCCGGTCAAGGAGATCACCAGCCTGATCACGGCCCAGCGCGCCTTCGAGATGAACTCGAAGGTGATCCAGGCCGCCGACGAGATGGCCGGCACCGTCTCCAAGGGCATCCGCTAGCGCCCGCTGCGTCCTGCGCGACGTTCCTCCCTTCCCCTCCTCCGGCGCGATCTTCCATGCCCCGCAAGACCTTCGTCCGCGGCCTCGTGCTCGCCGCCCTCGCTGCCGGCCCGGTCGTCGCCGCACCGGCGCGCGCCGCCGAGGGCATGGCGAATGCCGAGCTCATGCTGCCGGTGCCCACCGTCACGATCTATCCCGGCGACACGATCAAGGACTCGATGCTGCGGATGCAAGCCTATCCCGCGACCTACCGGGCGCGCACGGCCGTCATCGACGCTTCCGCCGCGATCGCCGGCCGCACCGCCCGGCGGATGCTGCTGCCGGGCGAGCCGGTGCCGGTCAACGCCGTCGACGACCCCCGCCTCGTCAGCCGGGGCGCTCCGACGCAGATGATCTTCGAGGAGAACGGCCTCGTCATCACCGCGATCGGCGCACCGCTTCAGAACGGCGGGCTCGGCGAGACCATCCGCGTGCGCAACACCGACACCAACCGCATCATCCTCGGCACGGTCATGGCCGACGGCCGCATCCGGATCGGCGCGCAATGACCCCCCTCCGCCGCCTGTTTCTCGCGGTTCTGCTCGGCCTGCTCACCGGCCTGGGCTTCGCCGTCATGACCGGTCCGGTCTTCGCCGCCGGCACTCGCATCAAGGACATCGCCACACTGAAGGGCGTGCGCGACAACCAGATCTTCGGCTACGGCCTCGTCACCGGCCTGCAGGGCACCGGCGACACCCTGCGCAACGCGCAGTTCACCGAGCAGTCGCTGCAATCGCTGCTCGACCGGCTCGGCATCAACGTGCGCGACGCGCGCCTGCGCACCCGCAACATCGCCGCCGTGATGGTGACCGCCGACCTGCCGCCCTACACCGGCACCGGCTCGCGCATCGATGTGACCGTCACCTCCATGGGCGATGCCACCTCGCTGCGCGGCGGCACGCTGCTGATGACGCCGCTCACCGGCGGCGACGGCCTCGTCTACGCCGCGGCGCAAGGGCCGCTCGCCGTTTCCGGCTTCTCGGTGCAGGGGCAGGCCGAACAGCTGACGCAGGGCGTGCCGACGGCCGGCCGCATTCCCAACGGCGCGTTGATCGAGCGCGAGGTGCCCGGCACCTTCCGCGATCTGCCCGAACTGGTGTTCGAGCTGAAGAACCCCGACTTCAAGACCGCGATCCAGATCTCGGATGCGATCAACGCGTGGTCGCTGGGCGCCTTCGGCCGCCGCATCGCCAGCGCCCGCGACCAGCGCGCGGTCGTGGTGATGCGCTCCCGCCAGATGGCCCAGACCCGGCTCGTGGCGCAGATCGGTGACCTGACGATCCAGCCCGACACCCCGGCCCGCGTCGTCGTCGACCAGCGCACCGGCACGGTGGTGATCGGGCGCAACGTGACGATCTCCACGGTCGCGATCACGCATGGCAACCTGACGGTGCGCGTCACCGAAGCGCCGGAGGTGTCGCAGCCGGAGCCCTTCTCCAACGGCCAGACCGTCGTGGTGCCGCGCACCGAGGTGACGGCGCGGGAGGAGCGCGGCAAGCTCGCGATCCTCGGCGGCTCCGACCTGCAGACGCTGGTTCGCGGCCTCAATCAGGTCGGGCTGAAGCCCACCGACATCATCGCGATCCTGCAGGCGGTGAAGACCGCCGGCGCCCTCCAGGCGGAGCTCGTGGTGCAGTGATGAAGACGACGCTGCGCACCGCCCTGTGCTGGCTCGCCCTCTCCGGTATGGCTCTCGCCGCCGGCGGCGAGCAGGCCGACCCGGCCAAAGAAGCGGCGATGCGGGCGCTCGCCGCCCGCGACGCGCCGAAGGACGTCTCGGCCCAGGACTTCGTCGCCAAGGAGCCGGCCAAGACCGGCTACTGCGCCAACATCGCCGACGCCGCGGCGGATGCCCGCTTCGCGTGGCAGAAGGAGCAGCTCGCGGTGATGGAGCGGCAGGTCGAAGAGCGGATCAAGCTCCTCGAAGAGAAGCGGGCCGAATACGAGGCATGGCTCAAGCGCCGCAACGAGTTCCTGGCTAAGGCCGACGAGAGCGTGGTCGCCGTCTACGCCAAGATGCGGCCCGACGCGGCAGCGCTCCAGCTCGCCAACATGCCCGACGAGGCGGCCGCCGCCCTGCTGACCAAGCTCAACGCCCGCACGGCCAGCGCCATCCTGTCGGAGATGGAAGCCGCGCGGGCCGCCAGGCTCGCCCGCGCCATGACGGAATCCGGCAGCAAAGACGCGACCGCGCCGGCGGCGAAGAAGAACCAGAGGTCGTGATGCGCATCCCTGCCACCGCCGCGGCGGCCCTGTTCACCCTCTCGCTCGGCGCCTGCCAGAGCGATCTCGATCGCATCGGCCGGCCGCCCGTGCTGACGCCGATCGGCACCGGCCTCAACGCACCTCGCGAGCCGCTGCCGACCTCCTTCGGCGCGCTCAGCCCGCGCCACAGCTACCACTCGACCTGGAGCCCGGCGAGCGCCGCCCTCTACCAGGATCCGCGCGCCCGCGACGTCGGCGACGTCATCACGGTCAGCATCGCCATCAACGACAAGGCGCAATTCGACAACGCGAGCGAGCGCGGCCGCAGCCAGAAGAGCAGCCTCGGCTTCGATTTCGGCTACGGCATCTCGGCGCTCAAGGACACGGCCACGGCCGATACCGGCATCCGCTCCGGCACCGAGACGAAGGGCCAGGGCTCGATCGACCGCAAGGAATCGCTCAGCCTCTCGGTGGCGGCGGTGGTCACCGAGGTGCTGCCCAACGGCAACGTGGTGATCTCGGGCTCGCAGGAGGTGCGGGTCAACAACGAGGTGCGCGTGCTTGAAGTCGCCGGCATCGTCCGTCCGCGCGACATCTCGCGCAAGAACACCATCGACTACGACAAGATCGCCGAGGCGCGCATCTCCTACGGCGGGCGCGGCCGCATCACCGACGTGCAGGGCCCGACGCTTGGCCAGCGCGTCTTCGAGACCGTGGCGCCGTTCTGACGGCGCGCTCCGAGCGCGCTCGCGCGAACGGCGCGCCGCCGTTGCGGCAAACCGCTCCTACCGCGAAGCGATGCGAGCGAACCCAGGAGGATCGAGTTGGCGGACGCGAAGGACGGCAAGAAGGTCGGCAAGGGCTGGATCGGGGCGCTCGCGCTCGTCACCCTCGTCGCCGTCGGCACCGGCGGCGGTCTCGGGGTCTACCTCCTCGGCAGCGTCGAGAAATCGGTCGACCTCAAGAAGCGCGAGGAAGCCGACAAGGCAGTGAAGGTGTTGAACTATACCGGCGACCTCTCCCTGCGCAGCGTCGGCTCCGTGGTGGCCAACCTCGCCGAGCCGACCGATTCCTGGGTGCGGATCGAATCCTCGGTCGTCTTCAAGACCGGCTCCTTGCCGAACCCCGACGTGACGCTGGCCGAGATCCGCGCCGACGCGCTCGCCTATCTCCGCACGATGTCGATGGCGCAGATCGAGGGCGCCAACGGCCTCCAGCACCTGCGCGAGGACCTCAACGAGCGCGTGGCGATCCGCACTAAGGGGGCGGTGCGCGAGCTCATCGTCGAATCGCTGGTGGTGCAATGAGCAGGCGGAGGATTCGGCGCCTGACACTCGCCACGGCCGTCCTGGGCCTGTCCGCCACCGCCGCCCTGGCGCAGGGTGCGGCGCCCGGCGGCGTCACCGGCGTGCCCGGCCTCGATGCCCTGCTGCCGCCGGGCAACGGCGCCGCATCCGGGCGCATCATCCAGCTCGTCGCGCTGCTGACCGTGCTGTCGCTGGCGCCGGGCCTGCTCGTCATGGTGACGAGCTTCACGCGGTTTGCCGTCGCCTTCTCGTTCCTGCGCTCCGGGCTCGGCCTGCAGAGCACGCCGGCCAACCTGTTCCTCGTCTCGCTCGCCCTGTTCATGACCTTCTACGTCATGGCACCGACCTTCGACCGCGCCTGGAACGAGGGCGTGAAGCCGCTGCAGGAGAACCGCATCGGCGAGGAGGAGGCCTTCACCAAGATCGTCGAGCCCTTCCGCGAGTTCATGACCCAGCACGTGCGCCCAAAAGATCTTCAGACGTTCACGGACCTAGCGAGCCGCAACTTCCCGAAGGCCGAAGCCGGCGAGAAGATCGACCTGCGCATCCTGATCCCGGCCTTCATGATCTCCGAGCTGCGCCGGGGCTTCGAGATCGGCTTCCTGATCGTGCTACCCTTCCTCGTCATCGACATCATCGTCTCCACCATCGTGATGTCGATGGGCATGATGATGCTGCCGCCCACCGTGATCTCCTTGCCGTTCAAGGTGCTGTTCTTCATCCTGATCGACGGCTGGAACCTGCTGGTCAGTGGTCTGGTGCGGTCGTTCTTCTGACAGAACCGGTCATTCGAGAGGCTGTCGCGCCGTGTGGCGAAACCTTTGCACGATGATCTCGTCGCCGAGGTAGCAATCGATCAGGTATCGGTATGGCGTCAGGAAGACACGGCGTACGCCGCGTACCGAGGTTCTGACGCCGAGATGGGGCTGCTCTTGCAACAATCGGAGCAGATGCGTCAGACGGGCCTCGATCTTGGCGGCCCCTTGCGGCGAGCGATCGCGAACTTAACTTAGCGCCGTATCGATCTGCGAGAGCGCCTGCCTCTGGAAGCGGAGGGGCAGACGTGGGCGCCTCGTCACGTTGTGCAGTACTTGAAAAAGGCGGCACTCACCTCATCATCCGTCGCGAACTCGCCCCGCTCCATTTCGGCCCGCGCTTCGAGCAAGTCGGCCTCTTCGACCGGCGTCAGCGTGAGAACCTCATCGTCCTCACCCGAATAGGCAAGGACGAGACGCGCGATCTCATCCTGCACGGCGGCAGGCTGGGCCTGGGCACGTTCCATCGCCCGTTCGAGCAGCTTGGTCATGGATATGCCTCTCGAGATCAGCGAATGGAGCAGAAGCGCGTAGAATGGGGCGCAGCTTTCAAGTAGAAATCTGCCGGTCAGCGGCTCGGTGCGCTCAGTCGTCGGAAGCGCAGCATGGCGCGGTAGGCCCGCCGCTCGGTCTCGGCCTGCACCGTGGTGGCGCGGACCTGCAGCAGGTCGCGCCGCGTCAGGAGCCCGACCAGAGCGCCGCTCTCGGGATCGGTGACGACCAGGCGGCCCTGGCCGGTCGCGGTCATCACGTCGAGGGCGTGGGCGACCACGTCGTCGGGATGGACCACCGCCAGCGGCAGGCCGGTCATCTGCGCCCCGAGCCGTTCCGCCCCGTGTCCGCCCTCCAGCGTCCAGTGCAGGGCCTGCCCGCTCGTCGCGAGGCCGACGGGGCGACGCGCAGCGTCGAGCACCGGATAGGCCTGATGCCGCCCGGCCTCCATCGCGGCAACCGCTTCGGCGACGCCGCTCTCGGCATCGAGGGTATCCACATCACGGGTCATCACGTCGCGCACGCGGGTGAGTGCGTAGGCGTCGATGGCGTATTCGCGGGTGACGTGCTGACCCCGACGGGCGAGCTTTTCCGTGAGGATCGAGCGCTTCAGGAGCAGCACGGTGACGGCGTAGGCCGTCACCGTCGCGGCCAGAAGGGCGCCGAGGACACGGACATCGCCGGTGAGTTCGACGGCGAACAGGGCACCGGTGAGCGGCGCCCGCATGGTCCCGCCGAGCATCGCCGCCATGCCGAGCAGCGCCCAGAAGCCGTGGGCACCCGGCAAGGCGAGGCCCGCGAGCCAGCCCATCGCCCCGCCGACGATCAAGAGCGGGGCCAGCACGCCGCCGGAGGTGCCGGAGGCGAGCGCCACCAACCAGATCGCCGCCTTGACCGCGAGGATGAGCAGCACGGCCTTGATTGCGAGGTCGCCGTTGAGAAGGTCGCCGATCACGTCGTAGCCGACGCCGAGCGCCCGCGGCTCGATCAACCCGCCGAGGCCTACGAACAGGCCGCCGATGGCCGGCCACCACATCCAGTGCAGCGGGAGCCGCTCGAAGGCATCCTCCAGACGGTAGAGCAGGGTCGTCAGAAGGCCCGACAGCAGGCCGGCCAGAAGGCCGATCCCTGCGCAGGCGATCAGCCCCCAACCGGGCAAAGCCGGATCGCTGGCGAAGGGAAACAGCGGTCCGGCCTCGAACAGGAACGGGCGAAGCGCCGCAGCCGTGAGCACCGCCGCGCTCACCGGCACGAAGCTGCGCGGGCGCCACTCGAACAGCAGCAGTTCGACCGCGAGCAGCACCGCCGCGACGGGTGTGCCGAAGATCGCGGTCATGCCGGCCGCGGCGCCCGCGACCAGCAGCGTCTTCCGCTCGGCGTCGCTGAGTTGAAAAAGCTGCGCGAACAGCGAGCCGACCGCGCCGCCGGTCATGATGATCGGCCCCTCGGCGCCGAACGGGCCTCCGGTTCCGATCGAAATCGCCGATGAGAGCGGCTTCAGCACCGCGACCTTCGCCGACATCCGGCTCCTGCCGATCAGGATCGCCTCGATCGCCTCGGGGATGCCGTGTCCGCGGATCTTTTCCGAGCCGTAGCGGGCCATCAGCCCGATCACCAGGCCGCCAACGATCGGGATCAGCACCGTCCAGAGCGAGGGCGTCACGCTGCCGAGCGAGCGCGGAACGGTGTCGAGCGTGCCGAACCACGCGAGGTTCGTCACCAGCGCGATGAGCCGAAGCAGGCCAGCCGCCGCCAGGGTCGCGCCCGCGCCGATGACGAGCGCCATCACCACGAGGATCAGGATGCGGGGGTCGGCGGAGAAATCACCGAGCGGGCGCCGCACGATCTGGTTCGGCACGGGCCGGTGGACCGGCGCATCCTGACTCACGCATACCTCCTTGGATCGGCTGCGGTCGTTATATGTCGTACTACGATATAATCTAGATCAGATTGGTGGATTGAGCGGCGCATGGCGGGTGAGACATCGGCTGAGAAACCGGGGGAACTCACGCGGTCGCACTACGCGGCGCTGGCGGCCTTCCGCTACGAGTTGCGGCGCTTCCTCGCCTTCAGCGAGGCGGCGGCGCACGCGGCCGGACTCCCACCGCAACAGCATCAGGCGCTGCTCACCGTCGCCGGTCATCTCGGGCCGGAGCCCCCGACGGTCGGCCATCTCGGCGAGCGGCTGATGATCGCCCCGCACAGCGCCGCCGAACTCGTGACCCGCATGGTCGCGGCCGGTCTCCTGACCAAGAGCCGCGGCGCGCAGGACCGGCGGCGGATGGAACTCGCCCTCACTCCGGAAGCCGAGGCGCTTTTGCGCCGACTGACCGCGGCGCATCTTGAGGAACTCGGCAGCCTGGAGCCGGCCTTGATCCGGGCGCTCGCGCTCCGAAGCGACGCGGTGCCGGCTCCGGAAAAGGCGCAGCGGACGGAGGACGCAGGGGTGTCCGGCCAGGGCGGTGAGGCGCCGCAAAGGTCGGACGCGGTCAGCGTCCGGACCGATCAACGCCCGTAGGACCAGAGATCGCGCCCGAACGCCCAAATCAGATACGTGTGCAGCGTCCTCAAACGCGCGAGGGCCGCTCGGGCCTGATCGACGACCGCCCCGGCCTCGACGCGGAGAACGACGTCCGGCCCCTCGTCCGGATCGCCCTCGGCGATGAACAGCGCTCCGTCCCGGGCGACGATACGCATGAACCAGCCCTGGTCGATATCGTCCCAGACCACGCCGTCGGGACCCGCGCCGGCGAGCGCCGTCAGGACGGCGCTCGTTTGCGGTACGTCGTCAGTCCAGGGGAAGACCACGACCGGCTGGTCCGCCTCCATCAGCAGCGGCGTCACCGAGAAATACGGGAACGGATGCGCCAGCGCCGCGGGCTTATCGTGCCGCCGGGCTTCGGCGATCAACCTCTCGTAATGGGCAACCAGCGCCACCTCACGGCCCGGCAGATCGATCGCCGCAGCGAGATTGGCAACGCGGCACGGCAGATCGGGCGGATCGAGGGTCAGGCGCAGCCGCTCCCAATCGCCCAGGCCGATGCCGTAGTCGGGGCCGACATAGAGGCTATCGGCGATGCGGAAGGCGGCATCGCACAGGAAGGGGCCAAGTGGCCGGGCCCGGGTCATCCAGGCCTCATCCGGAAGCGCGAAGAGCATGACACCGCATTTTGAGGACCGGTCCGTGCCGCGTCGTGTCGCAATCCCCGCGCAAGGCTGAGCCCGCATTCAGGCTGGCGACGCATGTCAGGTCGCCAACGGGATCGGTCCGGGGATGTTCGGTCGCGAGCAAGCCGAAAGATTGTGGAGCAACATTGTCGATCTCGGCGCGAGGCGGCTGATCGCCCTCGGGCTGGTCGGCCTTCTTGTGTTTCTCGGCGTCGGCATCGGCGCCTACTATCTCAGCCGTCCGGCGCAGGAGATGCTCTATACGGGCCTGTCGCGTGAGGACGTTTCGCGCATCGGCGGCGTGCTCAAGGACAACGGCATCCCCTTCGACGTGTCGTCCGACGGCAGCGCGGTGCTCGTCTCCTTCGGCCACACGGCGCAAGCGCGGATGCTGCTGGCCGAAAAGGGCCTGCCGCAGAGTTCCAAGTCCGGCTACGAGCTGTTCAACGATCTGGGCTCGCTTGGCATGACCTCCTTCATGCAGGAGGTGACCCGCGTGCGGGCGCTGGAGGGCGAGATCGCCCGCACGATCCAGGGCATGAAGGGCGTGCGCGCCGCCCGCGTCCACTTGGTGCTGCCCGACCGCGGCTCGTTCCGCCGCGACCAGCAGCCGGCCTCGGCGTCCGTGGTGGTGCGCACCGAGCCCGCCGACGACGTCTCCGGCGCGCAGGCGATCCGTCAGCTCGTGGCCTCGGCGATTCCCGGCATGAAGCCGGACCGCGTCACCGTGATCGGCTCCGAGGGCACGGTGCTGCTGGCGGGCGATGATGCCGGCACGGCCCCCACCGGCAAGATGGCGACGCTGGAGAAGTCGGTGAGCCGCGAGATGCAGGACAACATCCGCCGCACGCTCGCGCCCTATCTCGGCGTCGGCAATTTCGAGGTCAGCGTCGCGACGCAGCTCAACACCGACAAGACTTCGACCAACGAGACGATCTTCAACCCCGACCAGCGCGTCGAGCGCTCGGTGCGTTCGGTGCGCGAGAGCGAGAACGCGCAGAACCGCAACAGCCAGCGCCCGACCAGCGCCCAGGAGAACCTGCCCGACCAGCGCACCCGCTCGGACGGCAACGACCAGTCGAGCAACGAGAGCTCGAAGAAGGAAGATCTCACCAACTACGAGATTTCCCAGAAGACCGTTCAGACGGTGAGCGACGGCTACGCCATCCGCCGTCTCTCGGTGGCGGTGCTGGTCAACCGCTCGCGCCTGACCGCGCTTGCCGGCCCCGATGACAAGGCCGCGCTCGAGAAGCAGATCGCGGAGATCGAGGAGCTGGTCGGCTCGGCCGCCGGCTTCAGCAAGGAGCGCGGCGACACGATCAAGGTCGCGGCGGTCGGCTTCGTCAACGACGGCCAGCCGCTGGAGCCGGTGCCCCCGCTCTCGCTCACCGACGTGATGATGAAACAGTCCGGCACGCTCATCAACGCGGCGACCATCCTCGTCGTGGCCGGCCTGCTGATCTGGTTCGGCCTGCGCCCGGCGCTGCGCGCCATCCTGGCGACGCCGGAGACCGCCGCGATCGAGGCCTCGGCGCTCGCCGGCCCCGAGGGGGCGCCGGCGCTGGCCGGAGGCATCGCCGCCGACGGCACGATGGCGCTCGCTGCGCCGGGCGCCGCGCTGCCCGGCACGGTCGGTCCCACCGAGGCGGCCAAGCTCCCCGCGCCCGGCGTTGCCGGCCTGCTGGAGGAATTGGAGGACAAGATGGCCCGCTCGCCGCAGAAGCGGCTGGAGCAGCTCATCGACATCGACGAGGAGCAGGTGGCCGCCGTGCTCAAGCGCTGGCTCATGCGTGAGGAGCCGGCGTGATGGACGCGGTGATCGCCCGCTACCTACCGGATTTTTCCGCGCCCCCGCCGCCCGCCGCGGCGGCCGCCGACGAGCCGGATTTCTCCGGCCTGTGGTTCCGCGCCCCCGCTCTGGAGCCGATCCCGGCGCCGGCCGCGCCGCAGCCGGCATCCAAGGTCGAGCCCGTGACGGGGGCCGATGTCGAGCCTGAGATCGAACCCATCCTGCCCCGCACCGCCGCCGTGGCGCGGCCGGTGGAGGACCGCGAGGCGCTGATCGCCGCCGCCGAGGCGCGCGGGCGCGAGCAGGGCCGCGCCGAGGCGCTGGAAGAGGCGTCCGTGCAGGCCGTGCTCGAGCGCGCGGCGCAGCAGGCCCTGTTCGAGGAGGGGCTGGCGCAGGCCCGCCGTGACTGGAGCGAGGCGCAGGGCGAGGCCCTGGCCGCCGCCTTCGCTGCGGCAATGCAAGCGCTCGACGCGGCCCTGTCGGAGCGCGTCGCGCGGCTGATCGCGCCGGTCCTGGGTCAGGCCCTGCAACGGCAGACCCTCGACGAACTCGGCGCCGCCCTCCGGCGCATCCTGGCCGAACCGCAGCGGCCGGCCGTGCGGGTGCGCGGACCCGAGGATCTGATCGCGGCCCTGTCGGCCCGGCTCGGCGGCCTCGCCACCGGCATCGCCTTCGAGGCGGATGCGGGACCGGAAGTGAATGTGAGCGCGGGCGAGACCGTGATCGAGACCGAACTGGCGGCCTGGAGCCGCCTGATCGCTGCCGCCGTCGCCGAGGCGTGAGATGTCCGAGCACGCCCAGGAAATCATCATCATCAAGCGCCACGGCGACCACGAGGACGGCCATCACGGCGGTGCCTGGAAGATCGCGCTCGCCGACTTCATGACGGCAATGATGGCGCTGTTCTTGGTGATGTGGCTGATCAACTCCACCAGCAAGGAGCAGAAGCAGACCATCGCCGAGTACTTCAACCCGGTGAAGCTCGCCGAGGTCACCCACGACCGCAAGGGCGTGAACGACCCGCAGGACACCCCCAACGATCCCGCACCGAGCGGCAAGGGCAAGGGCGACGGCGGCAGCGCCGAGGGGAAAGGCGACGCGGCCGGTGCGCCGGGCAGCCGCGCGCGCGAATCCGCCCTGTTCCAGGACCCCTACGCCGTGCTCGCCAAGCTCGCAGGCGAAGCCGAGACCGGGCCGGAAGCCGCAAGTGCGGATGCCTCGGCCCTCGACGCGGGCCAGCCGGGCGTGGCCGGCGGCGAGACCGGACGCGACCCGTTCGACCCGCTCTACTGGCAAGTGGCGAACCTGCCGCGCCAGCGGACCGACAATCCCGGGACTCTCGACACCGTCGCCGCCGCCCCGGCCGAGGCGCGCCTCGACGCACGGGCCCCGGTCGGCGCCCCGGTCAAGAAGGAGCCGCCCAAGGAGATCGGGAAGGAGAACGCGAAGGAGGTCGCCCGGCAGAGCCTGCACGAGGCCATGCGGAAGGCCGGCGTCAAACTCGCCTCCGCCGAGCCGATGCCGCTGGACGCCGCCAAACCGATCGGACTTGCCAAGCCCGCAGCGGAGGCAGGGCCGGAGGCGCCCGCGCCTGAGGTCAAGGTGCCCGAGACCAAGGTGCCGGACGCAAAGCCGGCCCAGCCCGAGCCGCAGCGGGTCGCCAAGGCGGAGGCGCCGCCCGTGAAGGAGCCGCCGGCGGCAGCCGATCAGGCCGCGAAGGCGGCCGAGACCGCCGCCCTCTCCGCCCTGAAGGCCGAGATCGCACGCGCCGTGCCGTCTCTGCCCAACACCGCGCCCGCCCCCAACGTCGAGGTGCGCCGCACCGGCGAGGGCGTGCTCATCAGCATCACCGACGAGATCAATTTCAGCATGTTCGGCGTCGGCTCGGCCGAGCCGACGCCGAAGGTGGTCAAGGCGCTGGAGCGCATCGCCAAGATCCTCAACAGCCGCCCCGGCCGCATCGTCGTGCGTGGCCATACCGACGGACGCCCGTTCCGCTCGGAGACCTACGACAACTGGCGCCTGTCCTCGGCGCGGGCGCAGATGGCCTCCTACATGCTCGTGCGCGGCGGCCTCGACGAGGCGCGCATCGAGCGCATCGAAGGCTACGCCGACCGCCAGCCGCGCATCGCCGCCGACCCGAAGGCCGCTGAGAACCGCCGCATCGAGATCCTGCTGCGGGGCCTGCCGGAATGATGTCCTTTTGTTGGGAGTCTCCGGCCCGGTTCAGCCGCGCCGCTCTTCTCGCACCCGCGACGAGACCGGGGAAGGCGCCCCGGCCCCGCGTCCTCGCGGCGTCCGCCCTCATCCTCTGCCTTGCCATCGCCCCGGCCAACGCCGCCGATCACGGCGACGGCCATGCACCGGCGGACGCTCACGCCGCCGGCGATCACGGCGGGCACGGCGCCCCTGCAAAGCCGATCGAACCGCTGCCGGTGAAGGCGCACGGTCTGCCGGTCGAGCTGACGCGCACGCTCCAGCTCCTGCAGGACCGCATCGCTCGCGGCTCGACCCAGGCGCATCTCGCCCAGCGCCAGCTCCTCGGCCATATCGAGCAGCGGCTGATCGCCCTCGACCCCAAGACGTGGACGGAAGCGGAGAACGTGCGCGCGGCCGTCACCTTCGCGCTGGCGGGCGGCGGGCCGGCCGCCCTGCGGGTGCTGCTCAGATCCGGCAAGGCGCCGGAGGCGGAGCAGTCCCTGGCGCTCGGAGCGCTCGCCTATCTGGAAGGTCGGGAAAAGGAGGCGCGGGCCAAGCTCTCCGGCATCGATCCGCGCACGATGCCGGCTGGCCTTGCAGGCCAGCTCGCGCTGACGCAATCGGCGCTGATGGTGCGCGAGGCGCCGGCCAAATCGCTCGAATTGCTGGACCTCGCGCGATTGCTGGCCCCCGGCACACTGGTGGAAGAGGGCGCCCTGCGCCGCCAGATCTTCGTGGTCGCGCAGGGCGGCGACGCGCGGCGCTTCGAGGCGCTTGCGATCCAGTACCTGCGCCGGTTCCGCCGCTCGGTCTATGCCGGCAACTTCCGCCAGCGTTTCGCCGGAGCGCTCACCCGGCTCGACTTCGACAGCGACCGCACCCGCATCGCCAGCTTGGAGCGGATGCTCGACGAGATCGAGCCGGAGAGCCGGCGCGACCTCTACCTGCTCGTGGCGCGAGCCGGGCTGGAGCAGGGCCGCCGAGAGACCGCCCTGTTCGCCTCCGAGCGGGCGATGGGTCTCGCCGCACCGGATTCGCGGCCGGCGGCGCAGGCGCGGCTCTATCGCGGCGCGGCGCTGATCGTGGCGGATGGGCGCTTCGAGGAGGGCTACGAGGCCCTGCGCAGCCTCGACCGCGCCGATCTCGCGGTCTCTGACGCCGAACTCCTCGATTCGGCCCTCTCGGCCGCCCGGCAGATCCGCACGCCCGCCCCGACCGCCGAGGCCGCGCCGGCCCCGCCGCCCTCGGCGAGCCGGCCGATCCCCGAATCCGCCTCGCTCCTGCGGGCGCAGGAGGCCCTGGCCCGGGCCGAGCGCGCCATGGACGGGGTCACCGGCACGCCCTGAGACCCTCCCGCTCTCCAACCATCGGACGATCGACCCGTGATGCGGTCCCTCGACACCCTCCTCCCGATGCGGCCGAAGGCCGAGGCCGGCCGCGCGCCTACCGGCGAGGATCCGCGCACAGGCGGCGCTTCCGATTTCGAGTCCATGCTCGGGGCGCTCGAGAACGAGACCGCGCCGTCCGGAGAGGCTCCGTCGGACGCCACTGAGGCCGGTGCGGACGGCCCGCCCGCGCTGCCCGCCGATGCGCCGGTTGCGACCGCGCCCGGCTCGGCCCTGCAAGCCTTGATGGCGCTCACCGGTCCCGCCGCCGGGCCGGTTCCCCCCGCCACCCCGGAGGCTGGCCTTGAAGCGATGGTGCAGCGGGCCGCGGCGCGGGCCGGCTCCGGGCCGAGCCCACTCCCCACGGCGCCGGCCCTGTCGATCTCCCAGGTCGGATTAGAGACGCATTTCGCGCCCGTTCGGCCCGGTCTGGTCGCGCCAGCCACGGGATCCGGGCCGGTTGCGAACGGAACCATCGCGTCGCCGGTCCTCCCGGAGACCGGCGGTGTCGACGCCGACGTTTCGCCCTCGATCGTGCGGGACGACGCGCCCCGGCTTTCGTCCCCTTCGATCGCTCCGGCTCCGGCCGCAGCGGTGTCCGAGCCGCCCGTCGCCGGGCCGGATCGATCGTCGCTCGCGGCGCTGCGCGGCGCTGTCCATGATCTCGCCGCCGGAAGCGATGACGCGGTCCCTGCTCAGGGCAGTCCCGCACCGTCCAGGCAAGCGGCCGTCGAGCAGCCATCCGCCTCGACGGTCACCCCAGCCGCGACGCGGCCGGCGCCCGCCATCACAGCACCGCCCGGAGTACCGGCGACGGCCGCCGCTGCAGCGACACAGCAGCCGACGTCACTCGATGAAGGCCAGAACCGGGCCGCGGGCGCGGCTGCCGTGTCGGCAGCGCCTGCGCACCGATCCGCCGGCACGGCGCGGGGGCCCGCCGCCGCACCCGATGCCCTCGGGGGGCCTGCAGGCCGCGGACGCACCGTGTCCCGCGGCGACCGGCCAGAACCAGCCGGTGCCGCGGCGTCGGCGCCGCCCGCCGAGGGCCTCAGCCGTGGCGATCTCCCCGAGCCGGCCGCTGTGGCCCAGGCCGGTGCGACGCAACCGGTCCACCGCGATCCGGAGCCGGTGCGGCAGCAGCCGGACGGCCTCGCGCGTCCTGAAACGCCCGCGGAACGTGCCGCCGCGTCGGTGACGCGCGCGAAGAGCGATGCGGAGGTTGGCACGGACGCCGCGAGCGGCGGGACTTCGACCGGGGCGCCGCGTTCGGAGATGCCGGCCGAACCGGTCCTGCAAGCGGGCGCGCCGGCTCCGGTGCCGGCCGCGCCGCTGCGCCAGATCGTCGATGCGGTCACCGCCCAATTGCCCGCGGCGGTCTCCGCTGCGCAAACCCGCCCGTCGACGGCCCCGACCGAGACCGGGCCGCTGAAGATCCTGACGCTCCAACTCCATCCGGCCGATCTGGGCACGGTGCTGGTGCGGATGCGCTTGCAGGACGGGCGGCTGGAGATGAGCCTGCGCACGAGCCGAGAAGAAACCGCCGAGCGCCTGCGCAAGGAGGGTGACCTGCTCTCCGGTCTGCTGCGGGAGGCCGGCTACGAGGCCGATACCGTGACAATCCAGGCAGGCGGCGCCGGGCCCGGTGAATCCGGATCGCGCGGCCAGGGCTTTGCCACCTTCGCCAGATCGCAGGGCGGGCAGCCTGACAGACAGCCGGGCGCGGCGACGCCCGATCAATCGGGCCGGCGCCCGTCCCCTCGCGCGGACGAGGCCGCCATGCCCACCGAGGAGCAGAACCATGAGACGGATTCTCGCGGGCGCGATCACGGCAGCCTGTATCTCTAGCGCGGCCGGCCCGAATGCGGCGACCGCGCATTCCACCGCCGCCGAGGGCGCAGCAGAGGCCGCCTCCGCGCAGACGAGCGCGATGGGCGGCGACGCGAGGGGCAGTTCCAAACGTCCCCCGATGGCCGGCGCCTCCCGCGTCTGCGAGCGCCAGATGGCGCAGGCGGCCGCGAAACACGGCGTTCCGCTCGGCATGCTCTACGCGGTCGGGCTGACGGAGAGCGGCAATCGCGGCTCGCTCCAGCCCTACGCCATGAACATCGGGGGCAAGGCCTATTTCGGCAGCACTGCGGCGGACGTGGTGCAGCGTCTGACCCAGGCGCAGCAGGAGGGCGTGCGCCTCGTCGATCTCGGCTGCATGCAGATCAACCACCACTATCACCGGGCGAAGTTCGCCTCGCTGGAGGCGATGATCGACCCGGCCCAGAACGTCGAGTACGCGACCCGCTTCCTGAAGGAACTGAAGGAGCGCGAGGGAAGCTGGACGCTGGCGGTCGCCCGCTATCATGCCGGGCCCAACAACAACCCGGCGCAGAAGCTCTATGTCTGCCGGGTCATCACCAACATGGTCGCCTCCGGCTTCGGCAACTGGACGCCGGGTGCGAAGGCATTCTGCCAGTAGGCAAGCTCAGCCGATGTAGGTGTAGCCCATGTAGCGCTTGGCCTCGATCGGGTCGTGGCCGAGCCGCTCGGTGAGCTTCCGGCGCAGCTTGCTCACATGGCCCTCGATCACGCTCTCCTCGACGCCGTTGCTGTAGACGCCGTAGACCACGTTGAAGACCTGGGTCTTGGTGAGCCGGCGCCCGCGGTTGCGCACGAGGTATTCGAGGATATGCCGCTCCCGACGCGGCAGGGAGAGCGGCACGCCGTCGATCTCGGGATCGCGCCCGTCGTGGAAGACCTTGAGCCGGTCGGACGCCTTGGCCTCGCTCGCGCTCGCGCCCTCCGGCTCGCCCTGCGGGACGGCGCCGTTGACCCGGCGCCAGATCGCCTCGGACCGGGCCAGGATCTCGCGGACATGCACGGGCTTGGGCAGCACGTCGTCGATGCCGGCCTCCAGGAGTTCGACGGTCTGCTCCAGGGAGCGCAGGTCGGCCAGTGCGATGATCGGGGCTTGGGACTGCTTGCGGATCACGCTCGCGCATTTCGCCCGCTCCTCGAAATCACCGAGGAGGAAGCCCTGAATTGCTTCGAGGTCGCTGCGGGAGGCCGCCTGGAGCCAGCCCAGGAACTCCTCGGGCATGAGCGCGAACGAGGAGACCCCTTCGCGCTCGAAGCTGGCCTTGTAACCCGCGTTCACGGTGTCGCGCGGATCGACCAGAAAATACATCGACGACCATCCCCCTGACCCCACCGGATCGTCCCGGCCTTGCTCTGCGATCTGGGCAGGTTTTGGGCACCTCTCGGAGGCCATGGCCCTGTCCTCCGCGAGGCTTCGAGTCGCTCTGCCGACACCGTCATGTAGTGCGGCGGCGAGAGGGTCAATCGAGCGGAATGTACAATTCCATACATGGACAAAAGTTGTCCGCTGAGCGCCGGTCCGGAACCGTCATGGGCGTCTCGTCTGCGGCTCGTCCGTCGCGGGGAAGCGTGCGATTCGCGGCCCTCAGGCGTGTCCGACCCGGGCTTGCCGCACGGCGTGGGCGAAGCCTTCGAGGGAGAAGGCTCCGGTATCCTCGGCGACGATGCGCTGGATCGCGACGCCCGCGAACACCTCGTCGAGAACCAGCTTGAAGAACACGGTCATCGGCTCGGCGGCGAATTCGAGATCGAGGACCACCTGCATCGAGCGGCCCCAGTCGAGGCACACGTCGGCGGCATCCGCGTAGGTCAGGACCGATTCCTTGAAGAACAGCTCGGCGGAGGAGGAGACGATGTCGGCGATGTTGCCGTGCCGCTCGCCGCGGATCCAGCCGATCAGCACGCCGCCGTCGAGCAGGCACAGCTCGCCGATGAAGTCGCGCAGCGCCTCGGCAAAGATCTGCTCGGCGGCCGCATAGGCGTGCGGGACAGCCGACGGCCCTGGCGCGAAACGTTGGACCTGAGGGGTCATCGGGCTCTCGCGAAAAGGAAGAAAAGGATCTGCGCCACGGCGCGGTAAAATTCTGCTGGAATCGTCTGATCGACCTGCACAGCATCGTACAGCGACCTTGCGAGAGGCTTGTCCTCGATCACGGCGATGCCTTTTTCCTCGGCGATCGCGCGGATCCGCAGGGCGATGAGATCCTGCCCCTTGGCGAGGACGAGGGGGGCCGGGTTCTCGGAGGGCTCGTAGCGCAGCGCCACCGCGAAATGGGTCGGATTGGCGATGATCACGGTCGCGCGATCGACGTTGGCGAGCATCCGGTTGCGGGCACGGTCCTGTGCGAGCGAGCGCAGCCGCGCCTTGACCGAAGGGTCGCCCTCGGTCTGCTTGTGCTCGTCCTTGATGTCTTGGCGCGACATCCTGAGCGAGCGCTGCCAGCGCAGGCGGGCCCAGACGAGGTCGCCTGCCACGATCACGATGGTGGCGATGGCCACCGCCGAGACGAGCCGGATCGAGACCGTCAGGATCAGTTCGGGCAATTGGCTCGGATCGACGAACATGGCGTTCACGGCTCTTGTCCGCTCCGAGCGGAGGAGCAGAAGGGCGACGACACTGACCGCAAGGAATTTAACGACGGATTTCAGGAACTCGACTTGACCCGAAGTTCCGAAGATCCGCGAGAAGCCCGCCATCGGCGAGACCCGCGACCATTTCGGCGTGATCCGATCGACGACGAGGCGCGGCAGGTTTTGCAGCAGCGAGGCCGCGAGGCTGCACACCGCCAGGATCAGCAGGATCGGCAGGAGGAAACGGCCCGCCGCCATCGCCACGCGGCTCAGGAGCAGCATCGCGTCGCCGCCGGTCTCCAGGGAGAATCCGCGCGGATCGTCGAGGATCGGCGCGAAATCGCCCGCGAGCTGCGCCGCCTGCCCGCGCGCGAACAGGGCGAGCGCGATCAGCAGGCCCAGCGTCGAGGCGAAGACCGGCGCCTCGCGCGAGAACGGGATGTCGCCCTTCTCGATCGCTTCGCGGACGCGCCGCTCGGTGGCAGCTTCGGTCTTGCTCTCCTTGTCCTCGTCCCCTGCCACGGATCAGCCCTGTCCGCGGACGCGGCCGGTGCGACGGGCGTCAGCGGATGAGCGCGTCATCCTCGCCTCCCGGATTGATCTCGATCTCCCCGCGCCCGGCCATGTCCATGGCCATGTCCGTGATGGAGCGGCGCGCCTCCATGACGTCGCGCTGCGCCGCCGGCTCGCCGCCGTTCAGCTCGTGCTCGACCATGCGGCGCACGCGCGCCGAGAGAGCGCTGAGCACCGTGGTGCGGAACTCCGCGTCGGTCCCCTTCAGGGCCAACACCAGACGGTCGTTGGGCACGGCGTCGAACAGGGTGGTGCGGGCGCGCGGCGCCAGCTTGACGATGTCGTCGAAGGTGAAGAGCAGACCCTTCAGGATCTCGACCGACTTCGGACGCGACTCGCCGAGGCTGGTGAGCGCGTCGTCCATCTGCTGGCGCTCCATCTTGTTGATGATGTCGGCCATCTTGGCGTGCGTGTCGGCGCCGGAGTTGCGCGCGCCGTTGATCATGAAGTCTTCGTGCAGCGTCTTCTCGATCGCGTGCAGCACGTCGTCGACGATCGGCTTGAAGCTCAGCATCCGCCGCATCACCGTGTTGCGCAACGGCGCGGGCAGATGGCCCATCACCTTGGCGGCGGTGGCGGGCTTCACCTTGGAGAGGATCAGCGCCGCGGTCTGGGGATGCTCCTTGACGAGGTAGCTCGCCAGCACGCTCTCCTGCACGGTGCCGAGCCGCTCCCAGACCGAGCGGGTGGCGTTGCCGCGCACGTCGGCGAGGATGTCGGCGATCTGGTCGGCCGGGAGCAGGCCGCTGAGCAGCTTCTCGACCTCGTTGGCGGTGCCGATCAGGCTGTTGCCGGCGGAGAACTCGGCGGAGAAATGCTCGACCACCGTGTCGAGTTGCTCGGGGCTGACGGCGCCGAGGTTCGAGGCCGAGCGGGTGATGCGTTTGAGCTCGTCCGGCTCGAAATACTTGATGAGCCGCCCGGCCGCGGGCTTGCCCATGGCGAGCAGCAGCGCCGCGACCTGATCGACGGGTTCGAGCCGCCGGGCCGTCACCGCGCGGGCGGTCGCGGCGCCCGCCGGGACGACGTCCGAAGCGACGGGGCTGGATGCCAAAGAACTCGATGCCAACGGGCTCGCGGACATGACGGCGGGCGCTCGCCGAGGCTCAGGCGTTCGGGTCGGCGGCGGAGGGGCCGACCACTTCGGTCAGCGACACCCCGAACCGGGAGTTGTCCTCCTCGACGATCACGATCTCGCCGCGGGCGATGACGCGGCCGTTGACCATCACGTCCACCGGCTCGCCGACACGGTGATCGAGGGGGACGACGGCACCGCGCCCGAGCTTCATCAGGTCGGCCACCGGCATCGTCGCGGAGCCCAGCACCACCTGCATCAGCACCGGGATGCGCAGGATCGAATCGAGGTTGCGCCCGTCGCCGACGCGGGGCTCGGTGCCGGCGAGATCGGTGTCGGGGAAGGGGGTGCTGCTCATCGCTCGGGCTCGTCGGGTCCGCTTCGTGCGTGAGGACGGTCTAGCCGGCTTGGCTGACGCGAGGCTGTCGCCGGCGATGCGAGCCGATCCCTTCCGTCCTGCGGCGCCGGCTGACATTTCGCTGACGGCGGCCGTCAGGATCGCGGGGCCGCGCGGTGGCATCAGGAGTCACCCCAACACCGAAACCGGAGCAGACCCCCGTGAACACCCGCAAGACCGCGCTCACTGCCACCCTGATCGCCGGCCTCGCCGCCGCACCGGCCCTGGCCGACACGCCCGGAAAGGACTGGATGCCGATCGATCAGGTCCTGACCAAGCTGACCGAGGCCGGCTACGGCTCGGTGCGCAGCATCGAGGCCGATGACGGCGTGTGGAAGGCGAAGGCCAGCCGCGACGGCCGAGCCGTCAAGGTTCGGCTCGATCCGCAGACCGGCGCCATCGTCGAAAAAGCCGGCAAGGCGAGCGACGATTGAGGTGCAGGCCGCCTCACGCCTTCTCGGAGCGCGCCGCGACGAGCGCAGCGCGCGACGCTTCCAGTTCGGCGAGCGCCGCCCGCGCCTCGTCGATCTTGAGGCTCAAGGCGTCCAGCACCTCCCGGCCTTCCTCCTTGAAGGCGCGCACCGCCTCGCCGGCCTGGGTCAGGGCCACGCCGGAGGCGGCCACCGCCGCGCCGTACTCGGCCTGGGTCCGGTCGAGGCGCTTCAGCTTGAGGTACATCGGCACCACGCAGGCGCTCGTGGCCACGAGCGCGACGAGGAGAATACCGTCAACCAAGGAGCCCATGGGCGCCCTCCTTCTCCGGACTGATCGCGTCCTCGACCCGCAGGACGTAGGCACCCTGCGACTGCCCGGCCCGGCACCAGAACAGCGGCCGGTCGTTGCCTTCGAGCTTGACCCGCGTCGCGGGGGTCGCATCCAGGGTCAGCACCTGCCCGACCTTGAGCCCCGCGATCTCACCGAGCGTCAGGTGACGCTCCTCGAGAACGGCGCGCAGGCGCACGGCCGTCTTCTGCACCTCCGCCGCGATCTGCTCGGCCCAGCGCGGATCGCGGGCCGAGGACTCGCCGGTCAGCACCTTGCCGAGCGCCGGGCGCAGCGGATTCAGCACCGTCTGCGGAATGATGAGGAACATCTCGCCGCCGCGGTTGAGCGCCTGGAGCAGGAACTTGGCCTGCACCGCCTTGTTCGAGCGCCGGCCGATCACCGCGAACTCCATCCGGGTCTCGGTGCGCTCCAGGCGGAAGCTCGTCTGAGAGACGAGGCCGAACGAGGATTCCAGCGCCTTGCCGACCTGCTCGAACACCATCTGCGCGATGCGCAATTCGATCGCGGAGAAGGTGCGCTCGTCCTCCACCGGCGGCTCGGAGCCGTCGGAGCCGAACAGCACCTCGGTCATGGTGTAGATGAAGTCGCGGTCGAGCCCGACGAGAACGTGCCCGTCCCAGCCCGGCGCGTGGAAGATGCCGACCACCGCGTTGGCATCGTAGGTATCAAGGAACTCGCCGAAGCGCCCGCTCTCGACCCCGCTCAGGGAGTAGAAGGTCGAGGAGGCAGCGAGATGCTTGGCCGCGTCACTGCAGGCGGTGGCGAGGCGGTCGAACACCACGCTGAGCATCGGCAGCCGGTCGAGCGACAGGCCGCCGGCCTCCTGGATGCGGGTGCGGATGTCGGCCGCGGGCTTGGTCGCCGTGACGAAGGGCGGGAGGACCGGGGCAGACTCGGTCTCGGGCACGGTGTCGAAGGTCTGGGTCTCGTCCATCGCAAAAAACCGTTACGCCGCGGCCGGTTCGGCGCGGGCGCCCGGCACGGTGGCGCTCTCGACCTCGTCGATGGTCGGGCGGTCGGAGCCGGCGATGCCCTTGCGGCCGTGCTCGATCGCGACCTGGGGCAGCGCGCCGTTCATGTAGGCGATCAGGCTCTGCTTCACGATGGTGTAGACGCTGCACTGCTTCTCGCGCACGCCCTTGATCTTCACGGCGAGCGGGGCGAGCATCCCGTAGGAGGCGAACACGCCGATGAAGGTGCCGACCAGCGCGGCGCCGATCAGACCGCCGAGGATCTGCGGCGACTGGTCCAGCGCGCCCATCGCCTTCACGATGCCGAGCACCGCCGCGACGATGCCGAGCGCCGGCAGCGCCTCCGCCACGGTGTTGATCGCGGCATAGGGCTTGAGCTTGTACTTCTTGTGCGTGCCGATCTCCTCCTCCATCAGCGCCTCGATCTCGTGCGAGCGGGCGTTGCCGATGAGGATCAGGCGGCAATAGTCGCAGATGAACAAGACCAGATCCTGGTCCTTGGTCACCTCGGGATAGTTCTTGAAGATCTCGGAATTGGCCGGATCATCGAAATGCGTCTCGACCTCATTGCGCGGCTTGGTCTTCAACTCGCGCATCAGGGCGTGCAGAAGTCCCAGCAGCGAGAGGAAGTCCTGGCGCTTCGGCCCCTTGTTGGTGAAGGCCTCCATCGTCGCCTTGCCGGAATCCATCACGGTCTTCATCGGGTTGGCGATGACGAAGGTGCCGGCTGCCATGCCGAAGATGATGACGAACTCCCAGGGCTGCCAGATCACGATCAGATGCCCGCCCATGGCGACGAAGCCGCCGAGCATGCAGCCGATCGCGATGACGAGGCCGACGAGGATTCCCATGGGAGGCTCCGGAGACACCTTTGCGGGGACGGGCGCCGACGCGCGGCACCCCTTTGTTCGAGCCAATAGGAGGGGTGGCTTGCGCGGAGCTTTTTGGAACGATGCGGCGGCCCGGCTTGGAGGCGGGCGCGCGAGCGCATAACTGACGCTCATGACGTATGGCGATGCGCCCGGCCGATGGGCGGGCGCACCGCGTCCGGCGGACACCCGCCGCCTCGCATTCGCGGGGACAGCCGGCGATGAGGCCCTCTCATCGACGGCTGGCATCCAACCTGTTTCGAACGAACCGGAGCGCCTCCTTGGCCCAGACCGACGACCGCCTGCCGCAGATGCACGCCACGACGATCCTGATGGTCCGCAAAGGGGGCCGGGTGGTGATCGGCGGCGACGGACAGGTCAGCCTCGGGCAGACCATCGTGAAGGGCAATGCCCGCAAGGTCCGGCGGCTGGCCAAGGGCAGCGTGATTGGCGGCTTCGCGGGTGCGACGGCCGACGCCTTCACCCTGTTCGAGCGGCTGGAGGCCAAACTGGAGCAGTATCCCGGCCAGCTCACCCGCGCCTGCGTCGAACTCACCAAGGACTGGCGCACGGACCGCTACCTCCGCCGCCTGGAGGCGATGATGCTGGTGGCCGATCGTGATGTGAGCCTGCTGCTCTCCGGTTCCGGCGACGTGCTGGAGCCGGAGACCGGCGTCATGGCGATCGGGTCGGGCGGCAACTTCGCCCTCTCGGCCGCCCGAGCGCTGGAGGACGGCGATCTCGACGCCGAGGCGATCGTGCGCAAGGCGATGAAGATCGCCGCCGAGATCTGCGTCTACACCAACGGCAATCTCGTGATCGAAGCCCTCGACGCGGGCTGACGGCCGCGCTCCCTGGAAAGCCGGGCTTCGCCCGCTTAGATCGTCCCTCGGGGAAGGCCCCGCGCCCGACGCGCCGCCCCACACGTCCCTGAAATTGGCCGCAGGAGCCCGATGACCACCTTCTCTCCCCGCGAGATCGTCTCCGAGCTCGATCGCTTCATCGTCGGCCAGAAGGACGCCAAGCGCGCCGTCGCCATCGCGCTGCGCAACCGCTGGCGGCGCCAGCAGCTGAAGGGTCCGCTGCGGGACGAGGTGGCGCCCAAGAACATCCTGATGATCGGCCCGACCGGCTGCGGCAAGACGGAGATCGCCCGCCGCCTCGCGCGGCTGGCCGGCGCGCCCTTCCTCAAGATCGAGGCGACCAAGTTCACCGAGGTCGGCTATGTCGGCCGGGACGTCGAGCAGATCGTGCGCGATCTCGTGGAGGTCGGCATCGGCCTGACCCGGGAGGAGAAGCGCAAGGCGGTCAAGGCCAAGGCGGAGGCGGCGGCCGAGTCCCGCATCCTCGACGCGCTGGTGGGCCCGACCGCGAGCCAGACGACCCGCGAGAGCTTCCGCAAGAAGCTGCGCAACAGCGAACTCGACGACAAGGAAGTGGAGATCGAACTCGCACCCAGCGGCTCGCAGGGCATGCCGATGTTCGAGATCCCCGGCATGCCCGGCGCGTCCATGGGCGCGATCAACATCTCGGACATGCTCGGCAAGGCGCTCGGCGGCCAGCGCGGCAAGCCGCGCCGCATGACGGTCGCCGACGCCTACGCGCCGCTGATCGCCGAGGAGAGCGACAAGCTCGTGGACGACGACGCCCTCACCCGCGATGCGATCCGCGAGGTCGAGGACAACGGCATCGTCTTCCTCGACGAGATCGACAAGATCTGCGCCCGCGAGGGCCGCTCCGGCGCCGACGTCTCCCGCGAGGGCGTACAGCGCGATCTGCTGCCGCTCATCGAGGGCACCACGGTGGCGACGAAGCACGGGCCGGTGAAGACCGACCACATCCTGTTCATCGCATCCGGCGCCTTCCACGTCTCGAAGCCCTCGGATCTGCTGCCCGAGTTGCAGGGCCGCCTGCCGATCCGCGTCGAGCTGCAGCCGCTGACCGTCGACGATTTCAAGCAGATCCTGACCAGTACCGAGGCGAGCCTGATCAAGCAGACGGTGGCGCTGATGGAGACCGAGGGCGTCACCCTCGACTTTACCGAGGACGCTATCGACGCGCTCGCCCGCGTCGCCGTGGAGGTGAACGGCTCGGTGGAGAATATCGGCGCACGCCGCCTCCAAACCGTGCTGGAGCGGGTGATCGACGAGATCTCGTTCACCGCCACCGACCGCTCCGGCGAGACCGTGCCGATCGATGCGGCTTACGTCCGCGAGCGGGTGGCGGATCTCGCCGCCAATACGGATCTCAGCCGCTTCATCCTCTGATCCGGGATGAGCAGCCCAAGGGCCAGAAGGGGAAAAAGAGGCGGAGCAAGCCATCGCCTTCTGGCCCGTGGCGGTCTGGCCCTGGGCATCCTGACTGCTGGGCTGCTCGGCGCGCCCCGAGCGGGCGCGACCGATGCGGAGAGCGAGGCGACGCTGCTGAAGCAGAGCCCACTCATCGTGTCGGCCGAGCCGAACGAGGTGCCTTGGCTCGAGACGGCTTGCTCCGTTCTCCTGACCGTCGCGGCCCGGGCGGAGGGCAGCCCGTCCGCGCGCGACGAGGCTCACGTCGTGCCTGCCATTCGACGCTGCGCCCGCTTGGCGCCCGTTGGTCACGGCGTTCTACGTCACGACAGAGTGGCGGCGGCATTGCCGGGCTACCGTTGCATGGCGTTGGCCGGGGACGACAATCCCGTGCCCATCCGATCGCAGCCGAGAGCGGGAAGTCGACGCCTCGGCCCGGCACAGGATCCCGTCATCGTGTCCGACCCCGTCCAGGTGGTGAACGGACATGCGCGGATGCTGCGGCCCGACGGCCGAACGGGATGGGTTCCGCGGGACCGCTTACGGGCGTGGATCATTACGGCCGCGCCGGAACTGAATTGCTTGCCGACACGCAAGACGACGAATGGTTCACTCGGCGTTACCTACGTGCGTTCCGATGAGGCAAGCGATGCAGCGTCCCGTCCGAGTGCCCCGGATGCGCGGTGAGGCCACCGATCGATGCGGTTCGATGCCGCCCCGCTCATGAGGGGTCGCAACGCTGCGCCCGACGTCGCCCTGCCGATCCTCGCCCTGCTGGCGGGGATGGTCTCGATCCAGAGCGGCGCGGCTCTGGCCAAAGGGCTGTTTCCGGTCGTCGGCGCGGCGGGCGTCACGACGCTCCGCGTCGGTTTCTCAGCGCTGATCCTGCTCGCGGTCTGGCGGCCGTGGCGGCGCAGTGTAGAGCGGGGCGAGATCGGCGCCATCGCGCTCTACGGCGCGGCGCTCGGGCTCATGAACCTGCTGTTCTACCTCTCGCTCCGCACGATCCCCCTCGGCATTGCGGTGGCCATCGAGTTCACCGGGCCGCTGGCCGTTGCTTTGGCGGGCTCGCGCCGGGCGCGCGACTTCGCCTGGATCGGCCTCGCGGTGCTGGGGCTCGGCCTGCTGCTGCCGCTGGGTGAGACCAGCACCCTCGATCCGACCGGCGCGGCGCTGGCCCTCGGCGCGGGCCTGTGCTGGGCAGCCTATATCGTGTTCGGCCAGCGTGCCGGACGGGCCGGCGGCGGGCGGGCGGTGTCGCTCGGCATGCTGGTTGCTGCCCTCGTCGTCGCACCGGTGGGCCTCGTGGAAGCCGGCTCCGACCTATTCACCCCGGCCACGCTTACAACGGGGCTCGTCATCGCCGTCCTGTCGAGCGCCCTGCCCTACTCGCTCGAAATGTTCGCCCTCACGCGCCTGCCCCGCCCGGCCTTCGGCGTGCTGATGAGCCTGGAGCCGGCCGTCGCGTCGGTGGCCGCCCTCGCCCTGCTCGGGGAGCGTCTGAGTCCGGTGCAGGGCGGGGCCATCGCCTGCATCGTGGCGGCTTCGGCGGGGATCACGCTGGCAGGGCGCAAGACCGGCAGCCGCAGACGGGAATCGAACGACGTTGGGTGAACGGGCGTGATCCCGGTCGAACGATCGGCCGCCCCTACCCCTCCCAGACCTGCCCCGGACGCAGCGCCAGGAACCGCTCCGGCGGCAAGGCGGCCGCCGTCAGCGCCTCGGCCAGCGCCTCGACGGGCCGCTCGATGCCCTCGTCGGTGAGCTTGAACGTGCCCCAATGGTGGCCGAGCGCCTGATCGGCGCCGAGCAAGGTCAGGGACTCCACCGCATCGGCCGGGTTCATGTGCTGCGGCTGCATGAACCAGCGCGGCTCGTAGGCGCCGATCGGCAGGGTGGCGAGCCGCGGTGGGCCGAACCGGGCGCGGATCTCGCGGAAGATCGCGCCGTCACCGAGGCCCGTGTCGCCCACATGGTAGTGAACCCCGCGCGGCGTGGTCAGCAGATAGGCGCACCACAGTGCCATGCGCCGGTCGTTGAGGCCGCGGGCCGACCAGTGGTTGGCGGGCGTGAGATGCGCGGTGATGCCGGCCCCCAGATCGACCGACTCGCCCCAGTCGCGGGTCTCGACATGCATGGTCTCGTCGTAGCCGCGCAGGATCACATCGTTGCCCAGCGGCGCCACGATCAGCGGCTGGTGGTCCTGCCAGAGCCGGGCGAGCGTCGGGCCGTCGAGATGGTCGTAGTGGTTGTGGGTGATCAGGACCGCATCGATCGGCGGCAGGTCGGCATAGGCGATGCCCGGCGGGTTGACCCGCTTCGGCCCGGCGAAGCGGAACGGGCTCGCGCGCCGCGCGAAGACCGGATCGATCAGGATGTTGCGGCCGGCCACCTGGAGCAGGTAGCTCGCGTGGCCGATCAGCACGACGCGAAAGCCCTCGGCCCGTTCGGATGGCTTGTCCGCCGGGAACGGGCTCGGGAAGCTCGCCGGCCACGCCTCGGGCTTGCCGGTCCGGCGCCAGCGGGCGAGGTCGGCGAGCGACTTGTCGGGCGGCTGGTTCGCGGTGTGGAAGCGCAAGCCGTCGAAATGGTCGCTCTTGGGCCCGCGGTAATAGGGGTTCTTGCCCCGGCGATGGGCGGCGTAGCCGACGCCGCCGAGGGTCATCACCGTGGCCGCGCTGGCGACCGTGAGCAGGCCACGCTTCTTCATACGGCCAAGATGGCCCGACCGGTCCGCGGTTCAAGCGCGGCGCAGGGCCTCAGGACGGGCTCGCGCCCGGCCCTACGACCGAGACGAGGGTGTCGGCGAGGTGGCGGATCTTCTCCCGAGCCTGCCGCTCGATCTCGTCGCGGGGCAGGTCCTGCCCGGCAACGATCACGGTGCCGTTGATGCGGCCATGTTCGGATAACAGGGTGAAGTTGAACCGGCCGGATCGGCTCCGACGAATGACATAGTGCGGCCTCGGCACCCGATACTCCCTCGCGCAACTCAAGCGATACGCATCTCGACGATGCGGAGAGCGTAAAAGTTTCAGGTTGCGGCTTCACAACCTCACGAGCGCCAGCGCAATTCCTGGCGCGCAAGCGGATTCGTGAAGGGTCGGCCGTCGCGCGCCGCCTCCAGGGCCTCGCGCTTGAGGCGGAAATACCATTGCGAGGGCAGATCGCCCTGGCCCAGCAGCACCATGGTGGGTTTCCGGTCGAGGCCGGCCTGCGCGTGCTGGAGCACCTGCTGATCCTGGGTCAGGAACTGGCGCATCAGCGGCCGGGCGATCGGCTTCAGCAGGTTCAGCGCCGGCAGGCTCCAGTAGAGCGCGTTGGTCAGCATGGTGCGGTTGGCCCCCATCGGGGTGGCGAAGGTGTAGTTCGCCACCCGCTTGGTGCCCGCCTTGATCCGCTCCAGCCGCACGCCGGGCAGGCGGAACTCGATCTCGACCTCCGGCGCACCGCCGAGCAGGCGATAGATCGGGGAACTCGTGGTCGTCGCGTGGCTCGTCATGACGAAGCCGTGCGGCACCGGCTGGAAGGTCTTCACCTTCTCCCGCAATTCCTTGGAGGGTCGGAACCACCATGTGTCGTGAACGAAGGCGACATGGCCGGGATCGACGAGGCTGAGCGTCGTGAGATCGAACGAGGCCTCGACTTCGAGTTCGAGCACGAGGCAGCCGGCCGGCTCGAAATCGAGGGCGGGCACGGCCGGCACGGCACCTAAGTCGGCGGTCCCGAGATGCGGGTTGACCCAGAGGAAGCCCGCGCTCTCGACGATGGGGAAGCGCTGGACGGCGATGCGCGAGAAATCGGAGGCGTCGTGCTCGGAGAGCGTCGGCACGTCGCGGCAGCGTCCGTCGGTGCCGAAGCGCCAGCCGTGGAACGGGCACATCAGCGTGTCGCCGTCGAACCTGCCCTTGGAGAGCGCCATGCCGCGATGGGGGCAGCGGTCGCGCAGCGCGAACAGGGCCCCGTCTTTTCCTCGGCCGAGCACGACCTGCTCGCCGTTGAGCGCGACCGCCCGCATCTTGCCCCCCGTGATCGCCGAGGCTTGGCCGGCGCAATACCACGCGTTCGGCAGCGGCTCGCGCATGGCGCGCGGATCGAGGGCGTCGTCGGCGGAAACGCGCGGGGCGGCGGAGGACATGGTTTGAGGGCCCGATGCTGACGGGCGTCTTCTTAGGCGCCTCGCCGCCAGTCTGCCAGCGGCCGGCGGCGATGCATTTTGTGCACCGCGGCGAGACAACGCACCGGTTCGGCCGTCGAGGGTCTTTCGCCCAGGGGAATTCCTCCCTACCTTGGGCTCACCCGCAACGAACGAAAGGAGGTGATCCAGTGTCTCATTGTCATCAGCCGTCGCCGACGACCAAGGCCTGGACCGTTACCTCCGGCGTGTGCGCCTAACGCATTCGCAGGATCATGACAGGTTTCGTCGGACTGACCGGTTCGACAATGGAAGGGCCGCCCCATGGGGCGGCCCTTCGCATGTTCGGCGTCTGAGTGTCTCTCACAAAGCGCCCGCCGCACTGTCCTCGCCAGACCGGGAACGGTGGGTGACCGGGAGTTTTGTGTGGTACTCTGAAAGCGGCTCAGCGCGGCTGCACCTGGAACAGGGGCGCGGCCAGTGCCTCGCAGCGGGCGCGCCAGAGGTCGCGCTCGCTCCGTAGATCCTCCATCTTGCCGACTTCCTCGGCGATGTGAGCGCGCAGCTCGCGGATTTCCTGGGCCAGGATGGTCTGAAGCTCATCGCGGCGCTCGGCCTCGATCCGGAGCCGCGCCTTCAGCATCATGTTCTCGGCCATGATCTCGGCCACGTCCTCGTCGGCGGCCTCGGCCGACTTCGCGGCGGCGGAAACGAGGCGGGGCGACCAGGCGGCGCTGCGCGATTCGATGTCCGCCTCGACTGGAAGGGGCTCGGCCTCCTGCGTCTCGGCAGGCTTCGTCTCCGACACCGTCGCACGCATGATGGCGAGCCAGTCGCGCAGCGGCGCGGTGCTGGCCGAGGACCGGAGTCCGGTCTCGGGGGATGGGGCCTGTCGCGCGGGTTCCGACATCGGGGTAGTCCTCGGGCACCTCCAGCGGTGCGTTGCCGAGCATCAGAGCCCAACATGCTTAACGAACGGTAAAACTTAACCGTCCGCTTACGTGCGTTTCGGGCACAATCGTGCGTCGATCCGCGGGCGGGCCCTGCTTCAGCATCGACCGGCGGGAGCGGTCGCGGGATTGACTTGAGGCAGCCCAGGGCCTATCCGCCCGGCTCCATTTCGACGTTCGAACGTCACGATGAGCCGCCGACCGGCCCGAGAGGCCGGAGGTCAACGCCCGACAGCGCGTGCGCGCCCTCGGGCGCCCTTGTCGTTGCCGTGACTTCGTCGAAGCGTCAAACGAGCCCTGCCATGGCGCCCGCGAACGACACGCCCCTTCGCATCGAGGATGCGGTCAACGACTTCTGCCCATGGTCGGGCAAGCCGATCGTGCCGGAGGCGCTGACCCTCTATAACGGCGCGACCGTCGGCTTCTGCGACGCGGAATGCCGGGACAAGTTCGCTCGCGCGGTGGCGGCTTTCGAGGACGCGCTGCGCGCGCGCCGCGTGGCCAATGCCGGCCTTCACCAGTAAGGACCTCTGAACCCGCATGTTCGAAGGCCTTTCCGACCGCCTTTCCGGCATCCTCTCCGGTCTGACGCGCCGCGGCGCGCTGACCGAGGCCGACGTCACCGCCGCCATGCGCGAGGTGCGCCGCGCGCTCCTCGAAGCCGACGTGGCGCTGGAAGTGGTGCGCTCGTTCACCGACAAGGTGCGCGAGAAGGCGGTGGGCGCCGTCGTGTTGAAGTCGGTGACGCCCGGCCAGATGGTCGTGAAGATCGTCAACGACGAGCTCATCGCGATGCTCGGCACCGATGCCAGCGTTGTCGATCTCAACGCGCCGGCCCCCGTCGCCATCCTGATGGTCGGCCTTCAGGGCTCGGGCAAGACGACCACCACCGCCAAGATCGCCCGGCGGTTGTCGAGCCGCGACAAGCGGCGCGTCCTGCTCGCCTCCCTCGACACGCGCCGCCCGGCAGCGATGGAGCAGCTCGCGGTTCTCGCAAAACAAGTCGAGGTCGAGAGCCTGCCGATCGTCGCCGGTCAGTCGGCGGTGCAGATCGCGCGGCGCGCCATGGAGGCCGCCCGGCTCGGCGGCTTCGACGTGGTGATGCTCGACACCGCCGGCCGCACCACGGTCGACGAAGGCCTGATGAACGAGGCCGCCGAGGTGAAGGCGGCGACGAACCCCCACGAAGTGCTGCTGGTGGCCGACGCGCTCACCGGCCAGGACGCGGTCAACACCGCCCGCGCCTTCGACCAGCGCCTCGGCGTCACCGGCATCGTCCTGACCCGCATGGACGGCGATTCCCGCGGCGGTGCGGCGCTCTCGATGCGCGCCGTCACGGGTAAGCCGATCAAGCTCGTCGGCGTCGGCGAGAAGGTCGATGCGCTGGAGGAATTCCACCCGCAGCGGGTGGCCAACCGCATCCTCGGCATGGGCGACATCGTCTCGCTCGTCGAGAAGGCGGCCGAGACCATCGACCACGAGCAGGCCCTGCGCACCGCCGAGAAGATGCGGAAGGGCAAGTTCGACCTCGAAGACCTGTCGATGCAGCTCGCCCAGATGGAGAAGATGGGCGGCATCGGCGGCCTGATGAGAATGCTGCCCGGCATGGGGCAGATCAAGAAGCAGGTCGAGGGTGCCAACCTCGACGAGAAGATGTTCAAGCGCCAGCGCGCGATCATCTCATCGATGACGCCGGGCGAACGCAAGAACCCCGACATCCTCAAGAACAGCCGCAAGAAGCGCATCGCGGCGGGTGCCGGCGTGAAGGTCGAGGAGATCAACAAGCTCCTCAAGATGCACCGGACCATGGCCGACATGATGAAGTCGATGGGATCGGGCAAGCGCGGCGGCATCGGCCAGGCGTTGGGCAACATGTTCGGGCTCGGCGGCGGCATGCCGGGCGGGCTGCCGGGGGGCATGAAGATGCCTCCGGGGATGCCCGAGCCGACGCCGGAGCAGATCGCCGAGATCGAGCGGCAGTTCGGCGGCAAGCTGCCGCCGATGCCGGGGGGGCTCGGCGGCGGCAAGATGCCGAACCTGCCAGGGCTCGGCGGCCCGAAGCTGCCGGGCCTGGGCGGCTTCCTGCCGGGTAAGAAGAAATGACGCTTCTGTCCGCCCAAGGGGTCGATCCCGAGCTGGCCAGACTGCGCGAGAGCATCGACAACTTCGATGCCGCGCTCATCCATCTCCTCGCCGAGCGCTTCCGCTGCACGCAGCGGGTCGGCGAGTTGAAGGCCCGTAAGGGCCTGCCTCCCTCCGATCCGGATCGGGAGGCGCGTCAGGTCAAGCGCCTGAGAAATCTCGCGGTCGAAGCCAAGCTCGACCCCGATTTCGCCGAGAAGTTCCTCGCCTTCGTGGTCAAGGAAGTCATTCGGCACCACCGGACGATCGCCGAAAGCGTCGATCACAACACCACTCAGACACACGACACCGAAAGGAACGACTGATGTCCCTCAAGATCCGTCTCACCCGCGGCGGCGCCAAGAAGCGCCCCTACTACCGCATCGTCGTCGCCGATGCCCGCGCCCCGCGCGACGGCCGCTTCATCGACAAGGTCGGCGCCTACGACCCGATGAAGGCCAAGGACGATCCGGCCCGCATCGTGCTCGACAACGAGAAGATCCAGTCCTGGCTCGCCAAGGGCGCCCAGCCGACCGACCGCGTCCTGCGCTTCCTCGACGCTGCCGGCCTCGCCAAGCGCCCGGCCCGCAACAACCCGCAGAAGGCCGAGCCCGGCGAGAAGTCCAAGGAGCGCGCCGCCAAGCGCGCCGAGAAGGCTGCCGCCCCGGCCGAAGACGCCGCGGCCTAAGCCGATCGCTCGCCTTCCCCGCGGATCTCGGGCCTGCCCGAGATCCGATCTGATCTGCCCGGAGCGGGCAAGCCCAATCTGGGTGGGGAGGGACCAGGGGGTGGGGTCGCGCAAGAGGCACCGCTTGCGCCTCTGCCAGCGCCGCCCCGCCTCCACGCCTTTCCTCCCCGAGGAAGGGACACACGCGCCGTCATCGAGGCACCCTGCATGGCCCGCCGCCCCGGATCGTCATCGCGCGGACCTGCGCGGCCCGCCGACCGCCTCGCGCCGGAGGCCGTCACCTCGGCCCGCAAACCGCAGGGCGCCAAGCCCGCCCCGCCCGCCTCGCTCGATCCGGGCCTCGTCCTGCTCGGCGAGTTCGGCCGGCCGCACGGACTGCATGGCGAGGTGCGGCTGAAATCCTATACCGGCGAGCCCTTGGCGATCGCGGGCTACGGCCCCTTGCGCGCCTCCGACGGCCGCACCCTCGAACTCGATGACGTCCGTCCCGCCCCCGGCGGATCCTCCGATCTGCTGATCGTGCGGGTGAAAGGCGTGAACGACCGCAGCGGCGCCGAAGCCCTTAACCGCGTCACCCTCGCCATCGCTCGCGAGCGCCTAGGAGACGTCGAGGACGAGGACGAGTTCTTCCTCACCGACCTGATCGGCCTCACGGTCGAGGACGGCACCGGGTCCGTGATCGGCACCATCGTGGCCGTGCCGAATTACGGCGGCGGCGACCTGCTCGAAATCCGCCCGGCGGCCGGCGGCCCGACCGCGCTCCTGCCCTTCACCAAGGCCTTCGTGCCGAGCCTCGATCTCGCGGGCGGAAAGGTCGTCGCCGATCCGCCTGAAGACCTGTTCGCCCCGCCGGGGCCGAAGCCCACCGACGATCCGGGCTGATCGGCGATTACAGCATCATCCCGAAAGCCGGCGCCCACCTTTCGGGATTGTGCTTTAGCGCGTGCCCGCCTCCATCGCGGCGCGGGCGAGGCGGATCGGCTCGGGCGATAGTGCGAGGGGGCCGTCGAACGGGCGCTCGTGCAGGGCGACCACGCCCAGCGTCGTCACCATCGCGGCGGAGAATAGAAATAGCGTCGCACCTTGCGCCAACGGGCGCTCGCAATGGACGAGAGCGATCGCCGTCAGCGTCAGGACGGCGAGCACGAGGAGCGTCAGCCACTTGCTCTCATCGCTGCGAGCGGAACTGAGGGCGAGGCGCTCGCTGCGAGCCGAGCGGAGCTGCATCACCGCGTCGAGAAGGGCCGCATGGGTCGCCTCCCCCGCCTCCTTGGCATTGCGCGGGTCGGCCGCCACTTGGAGAAGGCGGCCGAGCGCCTGACCTGCATTGGGCGCCGAGGCTCCGGTCGCGGCCATGGACGGCCATTCCTCCGTCACCACCGCCTCGAGATAGGCGAACAGCGCGGTGCGCAGGCCGCTCATGTCGGGCGCCGAGGCGATGCTGAGATCGTAGACCGCGAGCGCGTGCGAGCGTTCGGCCTGCAGCACGCGGCTTGCCTGCCGCTGGCGCTCCCAGGCATCGTTGGCGACGAAGCCGGTCAGCAGCGCGAGCAGCACTGCGACCACGGCGATATAGGGCGGCACGATGCCGGTCGCGAGCCGGCGCACACCCCCCTTGGTCCAGGGCAGGTTGGTGAGCAGACTCAACCCCGCGCAGATCGCGAGGAAGACGCCCGCCAGGAGCGTGAACATTAGCCAGACGGGTTGGTCGAGCCAGAGGCCGAGAATCATACCGGATCGATCGCGAGGACGGGGTCGCCAGCCTGGCCGATCAATTCCTCCGATTCGGTAAAGGCATGGCGTGCGGCGATCGGTGTTCCCTTCGTCGCACCTCGTCATCGCAAAGCGACGCCGAAGCGATCCAGAGCGCGGGCGCTCCGGATCCTGCGGAGCCCTGGATTGCCACGGCTTCGCCTCGCAATGACGGACGTCGGCACGGACGCTATCAGCCCCAAGGGCCTGTCAGCGCCGCGCGCGCGTGGCCTCGTCCCGGCACGGCCGGATCACCTCCGGCTCGGGGCGGCGGTCGGGTGCGGGCGCCTCGAACACCGCGAGATAGCCGACCCCGCCCTTCAGCCGGGTCATCGAGACCTCGCGATAGCCGACCGCCGCCAGTTCGCAGCGCAGGAGCTTCGGCGGCGTGCCGTGGCGGGAGGGGATCGCATCGGCATCGACGATCCCGACCCGACCGCCGGGCTTCATCGCGGCGGCAAGGTTCCACAGCAGGCCGAAGGGTTGGGCGATCTCGTGGTACATATGGACCAGCACCGCCGCATCGACCGAGCCGGGCGGAAGGCGCGGGTCGTGCGCCTCGCCACGCACGACGGTGACGTTGGGCAGACGCGCTTCGGCTACTCTCCGCTCCAGATCGGCGAGGTAATCCGGCGTGATATCCTGCGCGAGGATGCGCCCCTGAGGCCCGACCCGCGGGCTCAGGCGGAACACGTAGTAGCCGTTTCCGGCGCCGACATCGGCCACCGTCTCACCGGGCGCGATCCGCATCAGGCGCGCGACCTGCCCGACCTCGTCGGCCCGATCGCGCTGCCCCTCATGCGCCCATTGCGGCGCCACGATCTCGGCAACAGGTCGGTCGGGCTTCGGAAAGCGCTCGGCCGGCGCGCCGGCCGCGGCCAGCGGTTCGGCGGCAGAAGCCGGCAGCGTCAGCAGGAGGAGGAAGGCGGCGAAGCGGGTCATGCCCCGGATAAGTCCCGGCGCGGACAAACGTGCCCACCCCGCGCGCCTCGGCCGCGCACCGAACCCGCGGTCGGCTCCCCCGTTTGCAAGGGACAGGCTCGAACCGACATCCGAAAGCGAGACGCGATGCGCCGCCCGATCCTCCTCCTCACTCTCCTCGCGCTTCCCGTCCCCCCGGCGCTGGCGCAGGGTTTCCCCGGCGCGACGGTCGGCATTCCGCTGGGAAAGCCCGACCCATTCGGCCGCATGACGCGCCCGCCGGCGGAGCCGATGGCCGAGCCTTCTGCCGATCCCGCGGCCGGCCGTGAAGCGGCCCGGCCGGATCGCCGCCTGCACTCCCAGGCCCGGCGCCCCCTCAAGGGCCATCGTCAGGCCGAACCGAAGCGGCGTCCGCCTCTGACCCGACGCTGACCGGCGGGGCGCCGCCGTCATTGACCAGCCCGGCGCGCACCGCCATCAAGCGGCATGAGCGCGCCCGTCGATCCCGGGACGTCGGCCCCCTGGCGGGCCACGGTCCTGACCCTCTACCCGGAGATGTTCCCCGGTCCCCTCGGCCATTCGCTGTCGGGCGATGCGCTGACGCGCGGCACGTGGAGCCTGGAGCCGCGCCAGATCCGCGAGCACGGGCTCGGCCGCCACCGCAGCGTGGACGACACGCCGGCCGGCGGCGGCGCCGGAATGGTCTTGCGCTGCGACGTCCTCGGGGCGGCGATCGACGCCGCGGCAGGCCCGGATGATCTCCGCCCACGCCTCCTCATGTCGCCGCGCGGAAAACCGCTGACGCAGGCGCGGGTGCGGGCACTGGCCGAGGGACCGGGCGCGATCCTCGTCTGCGGCCGGTTCGAGGGCGTGGACGAGCGGGTGATCGAGGCGCGCCAGCTCGAAGAGGTGTCGATCGGCGATTACGTTCTGTCGGGCGGCGAGATCGCAGCGCTGGTGTTGATCGATTCCTGCGTCCGCCTGCTGCCCGGCGTGATGGGAAAGCACGCCTCGGGCGTCGAGGAGAGTTTCGAGGGCGGGTTGCTCGAATACCCGCACTACACCCGGCCGCGGGACTGGGAGGGGCGGACGATCCCCGACGTGCTGATGGGCGGCAACCATGCGGCCATCGCCCGCTGGCGGTCCGAGCGAAGCCGCGCGCTGACGCAAGCGCGCCGGCCCGACCTGCTGCAGAGGGACGAACCTTAGATGAATCTTTTTGCTCGCTATTCTTTCGAGAACTGAACGATCGGTCCGTTGCTTGCAGCACACGCGTACCCGAATCCTTGAAAAAGCTGCTTGCCTTGCGGTGCGCGATCCGTCATTTACCGCAGCGGGACACCTCCCCCCAACGGGAGGCAACCATCTGGAAGGATGGATGACATGACGGTTCAAATGCCCGCCGCGCGCCCGCGCGTGCCTTACTTTTCGTCCGGCCCCACGACCAAGCGTCCCGGTTGGAGCCTCGATGCCCTCGCCGGCGCGGCGCTCGGCCGCTCACACCGCTCGGCCGCCGGCAAGGCCAAGCTCGCCGAGGCCATCGAGCTCACCCGCACGGTTCTGCGCGTGCCCGCCGACTATCGCATCGGCATCGTCCCCGGATCTGACACCGGCGCCGTCGAGATGGCGATGTGGTCGATGCTCGGACCGAAGACCGTCGAGGTCATGGCCTGGGATTCCTTCGGTGCCGAGTGGGTCACCGACGCCCTGAAAGAGCTCAAGATCGATCCGATCGTCCATGTCGGCGAGCACGGCATCCTGCCCAAGCTCGACGCCATCGACACGAAAAAGAACGACCTCGTCTTCACCTGGAACGGCACCACCGCCGGCGTGAAGGTCCCGCACAGCGACTGGATCGCCGACGACCGCGAAGGCATCACCATCTGCGACGCGACCTCGGCCGCCTTCGCGATGCCGCTGCCGTGGGACAAGCTCGATGTCGTCACCTATTCCTGGCAGAAGGTGATGGGCGGCGAGGCCGCGCACGGCATGCTGATCCTCTCGCCGCGCGCGGTGGCGCGCCTGGAGAGCCACACGCCGGCCTGGCCGATCCCGAAGGTGTTCCGCCTGACCAAGGGCGGCCGGCTCATCGAGGGCATCTTCAAGGGCGACACCATCAACACGCCCTCGATGCTCGCGGTCGAGGACTACCTCGACACCCTGAAATGGGCCGAGCGCATCGGCGGGCTCGACGCGCTGCATGCGCGGGCCGACGCCAATGCCCGTGCGGTCCACGCGTGGGTGGCGCGCACGCCCTGGATCGGCCACCTCGCGGTGGATCCGGCGACCTACTCGAACACGGGCGTGTGCCTCGTGATCACCGACCCGGACGTGCTCGCCAAGGGCGACGCCGTGGTCAAGACCGTCGCCGCGGGGATCGTCAGCCGCCTCGAGCGTGAGGGCGTGGCCTTCGACTTCGGCGCCTATCGCGATGCGCCGGCCGGGCTGCGGATCTGGTGCGGGGCGACCGTCGAGACTTCCGACATCGAGGCGCTGACGCCTTGGCTCGACTGGGCCTTCGCCCAGGAGAAGGCGGCACTCGCCGCCGCGGCAGCCTGAAGGTCTGAAGACGTCACGATGGCCGGTCATGAGACCGGCCATTTGCTTATCGACGCGCTCCAGCGATCTCCCGGTCTTGATTCCCGCGCGACGCGACGACCGGCCATGCCTCTCCCGAGAGGAAGCGATCCTGCGCGCGCGCACGACGCGAGGTGCTCCCGTGTCCCAACCCATCACCGCCAAACCCAGGGTCCTCGTCTCCGACGCCCTGTCGGAGGCCGCCGTCCAGATCTTCCGTGATCGCGGTATCGAGGTCGATTTCCAGCCCGGCCTCGGCAAGGACAAGGACGCGCTGGCCGCCGTCATCGGCCAGTATGACGGCCTCGTCATCCGCTCCACCACCAAGGTGACGGGCAAGCTGCTTGGCCAGGCCACGCGGCTGAAGGCGATCGGCCGCGCCGGCATCGGCGTCGACAACGTCGATGTCCCGGCGGCGACCGCCAAAGGCGTGATCGTGATGAACACGCCGTTCGGCAACTCGATCACCACCGCCGAGCACGCCATCGCGCTGATGTTCGCGCTCGCCCGCCAGATCCCCGCCGCCGACGCTTCGACGCAGGCCGGCAAGTGGGAGAAGAACCGGTTCATGGGCGTCGAGCTGACCGGCAAGACGCTCGGCGTCGTCGGCTGCGGCAATGTCGGCGCCGTGGTCGCCGACCGGGCGATCGGGCTCAAGCTGAAGGTCGTCGCCTACGATCCCTTCCTGACGCCAGAGCGCGCCGTCGAGATCGGCGTGGACAAGGTCGAACTCGACGAGTTGCTGGCACGCGCCGACATCATCACGCTCCACGTGCCGCTCACCGACAAGACCCGCAACATCCTCTCGGCGGAGAACCTCGCCCGGACCAAGCGGGGCGTGCGCATCGTCAACTGCGCCCGCGGCGGCCTTGTGGACGAGGCGGCTTTGCGCGCCGCCCTCGATTCCGGCCATGTGGCGGGCGCGGCCCTCGACGTCTTCGTCACAGAGCCGGCGATCGAGAACCCGCTCTTCGGCCACCCGAACGTGATCTGCACGCCGCATCTCGGCGCCTCGACCTCCGAGGCGCAGGAGAACGTGGCGCTGCAGGTCGCCGAGCAGATGGCCGATTACCTGCTGACAGGCGCCATCACCAACGCCGTCAACTTTCCCTCGATTTCGGCCGAGGAGGCGCCCCGCCTCAAGCCGTTCGTTGCGCTGTGCGAGAAACTCGGCTCGTTCCTGGGCCAGCTCACGGAAGCGCCGATCAAGGGCATCCGCATCACCTACGAGGGTGCGGTGGCCGCCATGAACACCCGCGCGCTGACCTCGGCGGCGGTGACCGGGGTGCTGCGCCCGATCCTGCAGGAGGTGAACATGGTCTCGGCCCCGGTGATCGCGCGGGATCGCGGGATCGTCGTCGACGAGATCAAGCGCGAGGGCGGAGCCAGCGACTACGAGTCGGTGGTGCGCATCGCGGTCGAGGCGGAGGACATGACGCGGGATGCCGCCGGCACCGTCTTCAACGACGGCAAACCGCGGGTCATCGAGATCCGGGGCATCAACATCGACGCGCCCTTCGCGCCACTGATGCTCTACGTGCGCAACCACGACAGGCCCGGTTTCGTCGGCCGGTTCGGGTCGGTGCTCGGCGATGCCGGCGTCAATCTCGGGACCTTCGCGATGGGCCGCGAATCGAAGGGGGGTGCTGCCGTCGCTTTCGTCTCGGTGGATGCCGAGGTGTCCCCCGAGGTGCTGAGAGCGATCGAGGCCATCCCGCAGGTGAAGCGTGTTCGCCCCGTCCGGTTCTGAGGCCGCTCCGACCCCGGCGGAGGCAGCCCCCGCCGCCTCACCCCCGAACGGCACGGCGCCGACGGCGCCGTCCGCCCTCCCCCTTGAGAATGAGGATCGCACGATGAGCTGCAAAGTCACCGTCCGCTGCGCCTGGGACGAGGCTGCCGGCGTCTTCTTCGTCCACGACTCGCCGGTGCCGGGCCTCGCCACCGAGGCGCCGACCATGCCGGCCCTGCTGTGCAAGCTGCCCGGCATGATCCGCGACCTGCTCGGCCTCGACGACGGCGCCTATATCGACATCTACGTCGAGCGAGTGGCCCGCTGAAGGCACTTATCACTGGCCGGAGGGATTGCGTGCTGCGCGTTGCGCCGTCATCCTCCGGCCGACCATGAGGAATTCTCCGATGAACCGGCACGTTGTCGTACGCTGCGCCTGGGACGACGAGGCCGACGTGTGGTTCGTGCAGGACTCCGATGTGCCGGGCCTCGTGACCGAGGCAACCACCTTGGACGCCCTTCGCTGCAAGTTGCCGGGAATGATCCAGGATCTTCTCGAGGTCGAAACCGCAATGGATATCGAGGTCGATCTGATCGCCTACGCCCACGATCGTGTGAGGGTGCAAGCCGCCTGACAGGACCGGTTGCGGCAGCGTTAACGCACCGTCGCGCCAACCTGTGCCAATGTCGGACACCGAGTGCTTCGCAGGGACAGCGACAGGTGACCGACTACACTCCGGCTTTGAAAAAACTGCTGCGCCAGCAGGGCTATGTATTTTTCCAAAGCGGCCGCGGCGATCACGAGGTCTGGCGAAATGACGCTACAGGCAGGAAAGTCATTGTGGACGGTGCGATCAAATCACGCCACACCGCCAACGGCATCCTGAAGCAAGCGGGTCTGCCAAAATCCTTCTGATCCATCGTCGGCCCTTCAAACTCTTTTTTTGGAGCGGTCCAGCGAAATCCGATGCGCGAGCACCCCATGAAGATCGACGGACAGCCCTATCGCACCATCTTCCCCGAGGCCGACGGTCGCGCCGTCACGGTCATCGATCAGACCCGGCTGCCCTTCGCCTTCGAACTCAAGCGCCTGACGAGCCTTGATGACGCGGCTGTGGCGATCCGCACCATGGTGGTGCGCGGCGCGCCGCTGATCGGTGTCACAGCCGCCTACGGACTGGCGCTGGCGATGCGGGAGGATGCGAGCGAGGCGGGGATCGAACGGGCCTCCGCGACGCTCGTTGCCACGCGGCCGACCGCGATCAACCTGCGCTGGGCGCTCGACCGGATGGCCGTCCTGCTGCGCCGGGCGCCGGAGGCCGAACGCGAGGCGCTCGCCTTCGCGGAAGCGGCAAGAATCGCCGATGAGGACGTTGCGAGTTGCCGCGCCATCGGCGAGCACGGCGCCGCGATCCTGTCCGAGATCGCCGCGAAGAAGAGCGGACCGGTCAACGTGCTGACCCATTGCAACGCCGGCTGGCTCGCCACGGTCGATTGGGGGACGGCGCTGGCGCCGATCTACGTGGCGCACGATGCCGGTGTGCCGATCCACGTCTTCGTCGACGAAACTCGGCCGCGCAACCAGGGCGCGGCGTTGACCGCCTTCGAACTCAACGCCCACGGCGTGCCGCACACCGTGATCGCCGACAATGCCGGCGGCCACCTGATGCAGCACGGACAGGTCGATGTCTGCATCGTCGGCTCGGACCGGACCACGGCTTCGGGCGATGTCTGCAACAAGATCGGCACCTACCTGAAGGCGCTGGCAGCTTCCGACAACCGCATCCCGTTCTACGCGGCCCTGCCCTTCTCGACGATCGACTGGACCCTCCAGGACGGCGTGCGCGATATCCCGATCGAGGAGCGCGACGCCCGCGAGGTCACCCATCTCACCGGCCGCACCGATGCTGGCGCCTTCGCCACGGTCGCCGTGGTCTCGCCGGGCAGCCCGGTGGCCAACCCGGCCTTCGACGTGACGCCCGCCCGCCTCGTCACCGGCATCATCACCGAGCGCGGTGTCTGTGAGGCGACCGAAGAGGGTCTGGCCGGGCTCTATCCCGAGCGGCGCAAGGCCGCCTGATCCGGCCCCGCTTGATCGAAGCGGGGATCGGACCAGCAAGCCCGCGCGGCTCTTGAGCGAGGCCCAAATCCGCCATCCCGAGGGGATCAGCCGGATTTGGCATGACACGCGAACGGGGCCTCAATCCTTCAGCGGATCGTGGCCCCAGTTCATCAGCGAAAGGCGCCAGGGCGAGTCCTTCATCTTGGATTTGTCCTCGGGCCCGCCCTGCTTGAGGTGGCGGTGGACGTAGCCGACCACCTTCTCCATGTGGGCGTAGTCGTCGTCGCTGAGATCGGCCTTCTTCTTGTGCAGGATCTCGACGATGCGGCGGCCCTCTTTGTGACCGGTGGCCTCGCCGCCGTCCTTCTTCTGCCCGACCGACCGGCTCTCTTCGGATGCCAGGAATTTCTCCAGAGCCGAGGCGGTCATGTTCACCGCGTCCTTGAAGTCCTTCCAGATCGTCTCGTGATCGTCGGTCTGGGCCATGGCGCCTGTCGTCCTTCCGCTCTCGTCGGGGCGGCAACAGGCGCTCTTCAGGCGCGGTTCCGCTCTCACCCCGCCTGCGCGGTTGGGCCGCGTGCCCGGCCCGCGCTCAGCCGCCGCCAGCGGATCACCAGGGCGACCGAGACGACGAGAAGGCCGGCGCAGAAGCCCGCCCAGATGCCGCACCCGCCCATCCCGGCACCCCAGGCGAGTGCCGCACCGAGCGGCACGCCGATGCCCCAGTAGCCGAACAGAGCGATCAGCATCGGGACCTTGGTGTCCTGCAGGCCGCGCAGGGCACCGAGCGCCACCGACTGCACACCGTCCGAGATCGCGAATAGGGCCGAGAAGATCAGGAAGCCGGCGGCCACGGGAAACACGCCTGCCGCGCCCGGCGCACCGGCATCGAGGAACAGGCCGATGAGCGTGCGGGGCGCGAGAAGCTGCACCAGGGCACAGGCCACCATGAAGCCGAAGCCGAGCCAGAGTGCGACCGCGCCCGCCCGGCGCAGGGCTGCCCGGTCGGCGGCGCCGTAGGCACGGCCGACCCGCACGGTGGCCGCCTGTCCGATGCCGTTGGGCACCATGAAGCAGGTCGCGGCGATCTGGAGCGTGATCGCGTGGGCGGCGAGCGGCACCGTGCCGAAGGTGCCCATCGCCACCGTGGCCGCCTCGAACAGACCGGCCTCGGCGATCCCCGCCACGCCCATCGGCAGTCCGACCCGCACCACGCGGGCGAGGGGCTCGGTATCGAGCCGCCAGAGATCGGCGAACATCCGGTGGCGGTGGAGGATCCGGTCGAGCCGGATCACCAGCACCAGGGCGGCGAGCGCCAGGAACTCGGTGAGCACGGTGCCGAGCGCCACGCCGGCGATGCCGAGATCCGGCGGCCCGAAGACGAGGAAGGCGCCGAGCGCGAGGTTGAGCGGCAGGGCGATCAGGCTCACCGCGAGCGGCGGTCCCGGCCGCTGCAGCGCGGCGAGCGCCCCCTTCAGCACCATGAAGGCGAGTGCCGGGAACATCCACCATTGCAGCACCCGCATGTAGGTGCCGGCATCGCGCGCGACCGCGGGCTCCTGGCGCAGCAGCAGAAGAAGATCCTCCGTGAACCAGAGCACCGGCATCAGCACCAGCGTGACGAGGAAACCGACCCACAGCCCCGCCCGAACCGTGCGCCGCACCGCGCCGGACGCCGCCGCACCCGAATCTCGGCCGACCGCTTCCGCGACCAGCGGCGCCACGGACGAGGTGAGGCCGATGCCGCCGATAAACAGCAAGAGGTAGAGGCTGGTGGCGAGCGCGCCCGCGGCGATGGGCTCGGCGCCGAGCCGGCCGAGCAGCACCGCGTTCGAGGCCACCAGCCCATGCTGGGCGAGGTTGATGAGGACGAGCGGCGCCGACAGCTTCAGCGTCGCGCGCAGCTCATCCCACCAGGGCGAGGTCGGCGGCCGATCGAGGCCGGTCGCCGCGAGGCTCGGTGCAGACGTCACAGGACCATCGCAGCTGCTCAGGAGGCCGGAGCCGGCGCCCGGTCCCCCAGGAAGCCGCCGGACTGGCGCCGCCATAGGTCGGCGTAGAGGCCGCCCCGGCGGATCAACTCGTCATGGGTGCCCTCCTCCACGATCCGGCCGTGATCGAGCACGATCAGACGGTCGAGGGCGGCGATGGTCGAGAGCCGGTGGGCGATGGCAAGCACGGTCTTGTCGCCCATCAGCGTATCGAGCGCCTCTTGGATCGCCGCCTCGACCTGGCTGTCGAGGGCACTCGTCGCCTCGTCGAGGATCAGGATCGGCGCGTCCTTGAGGATGACGCGGGCGATGGCGATGCGCTGGCGCTGGCCGCCCGAGAGCTTCACCCCGCGCTCGCCGACATGGGCGTCGTAGGCGCGCCGACCCTTGTGATCGACGAGGTCGAGGATGAAGTCGTGGGCATGCGCCAGCCGCGCCGCCTGCTCGATCTCCGCGTCGGTGGCATCGGGCCGACCGTAGGCGATGTTGTCGCGGATCGAGCGGTGCAGCAGCGAGGTGTCCTGGCTGACCATGGCGATGGCCTCGCGCAGCGAATCCTGCGTCACCCCGGCGATGTCCTGCCCGTCGATGAGGATGCGCCCGCCCTCGACGTCGTGCAGGCGCAGGAGCAGCGCGGTGATGGTGCTCTTGCCGGCACCGCTGACACCGACGAGGCCGACCTTTTCGCCGGGGCGGATATGGAAGGATAGATCCTCAATGATGCTGGCGTCGCCCCGCCCGTAGTGGAAATCCACGTTCTCGAAACGGATGTCGCCGCCGGTGACGTGGAGCGTCGTGGCCCCCGCCGCGTCGGTCAGGCCGTGCGGCCGGGCGATGGTCTGCATGCTCTCTTGGATCACGCCGACATTCTCGAACACGCCGCGCACGGTCTGCATCACCCAGCCCGACATCGCCATCAGCCGCAGGATCAGCGCGAGGCCAGCGGACGCCTCGCCGGTCGTCATGGCGCCGCGCTGCCACAGGGCGAAGCAGACGGCGGCGGTGGTGAACAGGAGCAGGCTGTTGAGAGCCGCGAGCAGGCTTGTCGTCAGCGTGGTGAGCCGGAACTGGTGCAGATATGCCTTCGTATGGGTCTCGACCGCATCGCGCACGGCGGCGCGCTCCTCGCGGTCGCGGGCGAACAGCTTCACGGTCATGATGTTGGTGTAGCTGTCGACCACCCGGCCGATCAGGGTCGAGCGGGTCTCGGCGGTCAGGTGCGAGCGCTTGCGGGCGCGCGGTACGAACCACGCCGTCAGGGCGGCATAGGCCGCGACCCAGGCCACGACGGGGAGCGCCAGCCAAACCGAGATCGAGGAGAACAGCCCGATGGCCGTGACCGCGTAGATCGCCACGTAGAGCAGAGTGTCGATGAATACGACGGCGAGTTCGCGCACCGCCGGCCCGACCTGCACCGTGCGGTTGGCGAGCCGCCCGGCGAAATCCGCCTGAAAGTACGAGAGCGAGTGGCCGAGCGTGTAGAGGTGGGTGCGCCAGCGGATCTGGTTGGTCGATTGCGGCACGATGAGCTGGTTCGAGGCCAGCTCATGCAGGAAGGCCGCCAGCGGGCGCACCACGAGCAGCAGCAACGCGGCGAGCGTCAGCGGCACGGCGTTGTCCGAGAGCACGGTCGTGCGGTCGGCCGCGTTCATCAGGTCGATGAACCAGCGCAGCAGGAGGTAGAGCGAGGCCTCGATGCCGCCGGCCACCACCGCGATGACGAACAGCACCACGAGCGCGGAGCGGATCGGTCGCAGGTAGAAGCCGGCGAAGCCCAGCACGGTCTTCGGCGGCATGCGCCGGTCGTCGAAGGGCGCGAACGGATCGATGCGGCGCTCGAGCCAATCGAGGAACATGATGCGGAGGAACCGAGTGAGAAATGAGAGGCTCAGGTAAGCCTCCTTGACGCCGGGCCAACCCCGCGCTCATCAACCCTGCCCCGATGCCGCAGGCAGGACCCTGCCCCGCCGCCCCGCTTTCGCCGATGCTTCACCTCGCCCTCTACCAGCCGGACATCCCGCAGAACACCGGCACCATGCTGCGCATGGCGGCCTGCCTCGGCGTCGCCGTCGAGATCATCGAGCCCGCCGGCTTCGACGTGTCCAACCGGAACCTGCGCCGCGCGGGGATGGACTATCTCGACCACGTGGCGATCACTCGCCATCGCTCCTGGGAGGCGTTCGAGGCATGGCGCGAGGCGGCCGGCCGCCGCCTCGTGCTTGCCACCACCGCCGGCTCGGTGTCCTACACGCAGCACGCTTTCCGCGACGGCGACTGCGTGCTGATGGGGCGTGAATCGGCCGGCGTGCCGGAGGCGGTGCATGCGGCGGCCGAAGCCCGGGTGGTGGTGCCGATTCGGCCGGGCCTGCGCTCGCTCAACGTCGCGGTCTGCGCCGCGATGATCCTGGGTGAGGCAATCCGGCAGGCGGGGTAAGGTCGATCGCCACTGTGCGAGGCTCGACGGATCAGCCTTCGCGCGCCCTCATGCCGTGACCGGCCGTCGGCTCAGTTCGAATGCACGACCCGCTCGAGCTGCTGCGCCCGGGGCCGCTTCTGACGATGCGCGACGTCGGAAGACGGCACGGACAGCGCCGCTTGATTCAGGGTGACCTTGACATCGATTGTGAACAGGACGGCATCGGTCGTATCGCTCGCCGTGAGCTGCCACGTATCACCGAAGCCGACGGACGAGGCTGCCTCTTTCAAGAGTTCTCCGGCATAGCGGATGGCGGCACGACGCGCTGCGTCGAGATCCGGCAAGTCCGTTCCCTCTTCATCCCATAATTCCAGATCGTCGTTGGTGTTGAAGAAGAACCTGGGCATCTCTGGCTCCTGAGAGAGCGTCACCCGAGTGTGGACTCGGAACGTCGACGGCCAGCCGGATCGCCGAACCTACGGACTCGGATGCCGCTTCAGTTGAATTAACTATTCGATAGACATGCTTCATGTCAATCGATTGAGGCTTAGTAAAAGTTCTGTATTCGCGAAAATAATACTGTTTCGCATTTCTGCCATTTCGGAACTTCACTCAGCGTAGCATGTCCCGCCGCGTTTCCCTGGGCGTGCAGCCGAAGCGGCGCCGATAGCGTTGCGCAAAATCGCTCATGTGCGCGAAGCCCCATCGGCGGCTCAGTTCCGCGATGGAAACATCCCGCTGCGCCTCGCTGCAGAGATCGCGGTGAACCTGCTGCAGACGCCGCTCGATGATGAATTCGACCGGTGTCACGCCCAACTCACGCTTGAACGACATCTGCAACATCCGGACACTAACACCCACCTCGGCCGCGACATCTGCCAATCGGAACGGCGTCGCCAGATGAGCTCCGATGTATTCGACCGCGCGGCGAACGTGAGAGGCCGAGAGACTGCCGGTCGAGTGCAGCTCGGCAACTGGCGCCCGCGGCCACACACTCAGCAATTGGTAGGAAACGATCTCTTCCAGCAGCGGAAAGAACAGATCGTCGGCCGTACGCACATCGCGGAGCCGGATCTGCATATGTTCCAGCGACAGCAAGAGCGCCCGCATCCCCAAACCGTCGATCGAGGTGAGCGGCTCCAGCGCGGGAAGCGGGCGATCCACTTTTCCCTCCAGAGCGTGGTAGCTCGCCAGAAGCGATGCGCGCGCGATGGTGCTGCTGATGGCCGAAAAGCCCGGCGAAGACTCGCCGCTTCGCATATCCTCCAGTGCGCTGAACGTTGCGTAGCCCTGGGTGACGATCTGCTCTGCGCGCGCGTTGCGGCGGACCATCTGGCCGCCTGTGACGAAGCGGATGGTGAACAGATCGGCTTCCAGCGTCGGTACGGTGAGGAAGCCCGTGGCGGACTGCGTGAGCCAGAGGCTCATGGTCGGGCTCTGTCCGCCCTCCACCCGTACCTGAGGGGTTGCGCGGGAGACGGGATAGAAGTTCACGGCGAGACCGCCGTCGTCGTTCAGGTGATCGAACTCGCGCACGGATTGCAGTTGATGCGCGAAGAACCGCTGTGGCCGCCAGGGCGATTGCACGTCTCGGGCCGCGGGCACTCGGCTTTTGCTATCAGGCATCGAAACAGATCGCGGATACGGTTGATGGCTTCAGTGCCATCCATGGACATTCAAGATGAGATGCCGCCGATAGACCTCCAGACGAATATGTCGAGAGACTAACAAGTTCGCGGTTGCGGCCCAAGACATCGGTGAGAGATTTCGACCGAGGAACACTGGCTTCGTCGAGACCCTTCATCAACCATTCTTGACGTGATGTCGACAACGGCGCGGCCATCATACAACGATCGCGCGAATCGTAGGGTTCAATTGCAGGGCGGCGGGCGCAAGCCGATGACAAGAGGCTTGTGCGGCTCCACACGTCATCTGCGCGAACGCAGAAGATTGCCACATCCGAGGCGTGCATTCTCCTTGAAAACACCATTTCGGTGTTTTACCATCGAGCCGTGACGCGCTCAGGAATCCTTCCCTCTCGTCTGACGTACCGGCTCCTGCCCGAACCGGCCGAACTCGATGCGGTCCGGTCCCTGCTCGCGGCCTATCGGCGGATGCTCGTCATCCTCGAGGAGATCCGCCGGGAGCACGGCCTGCGGGCCAACGTCGTCGCCCTGATCGAGCACGGCTATCAGCGCGCGCGCGACGAGACCGGACTGCCGGCCCGCCTCGTGACGCTCGGCATCCGCGATTTCGCCCAGCGCCCCGCCGGGTTCGACCCCGAGGGCGTCACGTCGATGCCGCTCGACGACAAGCTGTTCAGCGTGAAGGGCGCTTCCGAGATCGCGCTCACCACGCTCTGCGGACGTCGCACGATGCCCTACCGCGTCGAGGGCTATGACGGCCCCTGGCGCGACCTCTCCAGCGCCCGCCTCACGGTCGCGGGCGACACGCTCACCATCCAGGTGGGCGTCTCCGTCACCGTCCCGAAAGAGGAGACCCGCATGCCCGAGAACATCCTGACCCGCGTCGGACGGATCATCGGCGGCCTGTCGAACGCCGCCATCGACGCGGTCGAGGACCGCAACCCCCTCGCGGTCGCCGAGCAGGCCCTGCGCGAGATCGATGCGGTGATCCACGAGGCCCGGCTCGATCTCGGTAAGATCAAGGCCGAGGAGCACCGCCTCACCGCCCGCCGCGGCCAACTCGCCGGGGAGCTTTCGGCATTGCCCGAAAAGCTGTCTCTCGCGCTGTCGAACGGACGCGAGGATCTGGCACGCGCCGGCATCAGCCGTCAGCTCGATCTGGAGAGCCAGATCGAGGCGATCGATTCGAGCCTCGCCGAGGTCGCTGAGCGGCACGGGGCGGCCACCAAGGCGATGCAGGCGGCCCAGGCCGCTCGTCGCGACGCCGAGCACCGGATCGCGCTGCTGCGGCAGCCCCCGGCAAAGGCGGCCGACCCGCTCGACGGCTACGGCCGCGAGGAGGCGACGCGCACCCGCCAGCTCGAACAATCGCTGCGGGCGATCGACCGGGTGACCGGCACGGCCTCGGCGGTGGCCGATCCCTCGGTCGAGGAACTCGACCGGCTCCACCGCGACGACGCCATCGAGCGGCGGCTCGCCGCGCTGAAGCAGGGCCGGCCTTCTTGAGCGCGCTCGTTGGCCCCGCCCTGTTCCCCTTTACCCTGGCAGCAGCGGTGATGACCGGCCTCGTCGTGGTGGAGGCCTTGTCTCTCCTCGTCGGACACTCCCTCTCCGGGCTGGTGGACAACGCCCTCGGCCATGAGGCGGGCGGCGGAGACCTCGCCACCTCGGCAGATGCCGACAGCGCGCTCTCGCCGGCCGCGCTGATATCGTGGATCAATCTCGGCCGCGTGCCCTTCCTGATCCTGCTGATCCTGGCGCTGGCCGTCTTCGCTCTGGCGGGCTTTCTCGTGCAGGGGCTCGCGGCCGCCCTCATTGCGCCCCTGCCCGCCCTCCTGGCGGTTCCGGTGGCCGGCGCGGCGACGCTGCCGGCCCTGCGCATCTCGACCCGTGCCATCGCCCGGCTGATCCCGCGGGACGAGACCTACGTCGTCACCGCCGACGATCTGGTCGGTGCGACCGCCGAGGTCACTCTCGGCCCCCTCGACGAGGGCCTGCCGGGCCAGGTCCGCGCGGTGGACCGCCACGGCAACACCCACTTCCTGCGCGCCCGCGCCGCCCCCGGCGCGCCGGCCATGGCCACCGGCGCCCGCGTCCTCCTCGTGGACCGGGCCGAAGCGGTCTTCGTCGCGGTGCCCGCCACACCGGATCTCTGAACGCCCTTCCCCAGCCGAACGCTCAGCCGACCTCCAAACTGAACCCTTGGCCGAAAGGATCGCATTCGATGGACATGGTCAGTTCCGGTATCGTCAACCTGCTGGTCATCGCCGGCATCATCGTCGTGGCTTTGCTCGGCATCGGCTTCGTCTTCAGCCGGCTCTACCGGCGCACGACGCGGGACACGGCCTTCGTCCGCACGGGTCTGGGCGGGCGCAAGGTCGTGGTCGATGGCGGCGCGGTGCTGCTGCCCGTCTTCCATTCCATCGCCATGGTGAACCTCAACACCCTGCGGCTCGAAGTAAAGCGCTCCGGCAACGAGTCGCTCATCACCAAGGACCGGCTGCGGGCCGACATCACGGTCGAGTTCTACGTCCGGGTCGAGCCCAAGGAAGAATCGATCGCGCTCGCCGCCCAGACGCTCGGCGACCGCACCAACGACGCCATGCTCTTGCGCGAGCTGATCGAGGCCAAGTTCGTCGATGCCCTGCGGGCGGTCGCCGCCGGCATGACCCTGCCCGACCTGCAGGAGAAGCGCGCCGCCTTCGTCAAGGGCGTGCAGGAGGCCGTCTCGGGCGATCTGCGCCACAACGGCCTCGAACTCGAATCCGCTTCGCTGACCCGCCTCGACCAGACCTCGATCGAACACTTCAACCCCGACAACTCGTTCGACGCGGAAGGCCTCGCTCGATTGAAGGAAATCACCGAGCAGCGCCGCAAGGAGCGCAACGCCACCGAGCGCGATGCCGAGGTGGCGGTGGCCGAGAAGGACCGCGAGACCGCGCTGAAGCAGCTCGAGATCAAGCGCACCACTCGCGAGGCGGAACTCGCCCAAGAGCGCGACATCGCCAACAAGACCGCCGAGACCCGCGCCGAAACCGCCCAGGCCGAGCAGCGCGCCCAGCAGAGCGAGGAGACCGCACGGATCGAGCGCGAGCAGGCGGTGCGCCTGCGCGAAGCCGAGGCGCGCAAGAACTCGGAGGGCGCGCGGATCGAGGCGGATCTCGCCATCGCCCAGCGCAACGCGGAGGCCGAGCGCGAGCGCCAGCTCGTGCTTCAGGACAACGCCATCAAGATCGCCGAGCGCTCGCAGCGCGAATCCGAGGCGCGCGCCGCCGCCAAGGCCGCCGAGGCTCTGGCGGTCGCCGCGGAGGAGCGCGTCGCCACAGCGAAAGCCAAGGAGATCGCCGAGCGCGAGCGCGAGATCGCGGTCATCGCCGCCAAACGCGAGGCGGAGCGGGAGGCGACCGGCGTCACCGTTACGGCGGAGGCCGAGCGCCGCGCGGCCGAGGACCGGGCCAACGCCATCACGACGCTGGCCGAGGCCGAGGCGACGGCGGCCGCCTCGAAGGCGGAGGCCATCGCCAAACTCGGTCAGGCCGAGGCCGAGCGCGAGCGCGTCATGAACGAGGCCCGCAACGCGCTGTCGGCGGACGCGCGCGCCTACGAGACCGGCTTGAAGCGCCTCGGTATCATCCCGGAGGCGCTGCGCGAGAGCATGCGGGCGGTCGAGAAGATCGACTCGATCCGCATCTTCGACGCGGGCGGGATGATGGGCGCCGGCAACGGCGCGGGCGGGTTGTCGGCGAGCCTCGGCGACAGCCTGTCGGGCCACCTGCTGCGCTACCAGTACAACAGCCCGATCCTCGGCGCGATTTTGAACGAGGCGGGGTTTTCCGAGGGCAAGGGCAGCCTCGACGCGCTGGTCGGCGGATTGCGCGAAGAGGCTCCGAAGCCCCTCGCCGACGGACATGTCAACGGGGGGGCCTGAAGCGTTCGGACGAACGACGTCGAGGGTCCGGAGCAGAGCGCGCAGCTCGTCGGGGATCGACGGCTCCGGCCGTCCGCTGTCTGGGCCTGAATTGACGGATCGGGGCCTGAGTGGGAAAGCCTGAGGCCATGAGCGACGCGACGGCTTCCCCGAACCCCGCCCCCTTGCCCTCCCCGGACGACCTCGCGGCGCTGAAGAGCGAGGCGGGCGCGTGGTTCGCCACCCTGCGCGATCGCATCGTCGCCGCGCTGGAGACGCTGGAGGACGAGGCGACGGGCCCGTTCCACCCGGACGCGCCAGCGGCGGCGGGCCGGTTCGAAAAGACGCCCTGGCAGCGCACGGACCATAGCGGCGTGCCGGGCGGCGGCGGCGTCATGGCGATGCTGAAGGGCCGCGTCTTCGAGAAGGCGGGCGTCCATATCTCCACCGTACACGGCGAGTTCGCGCCGGAATTCCGGGCGCAGATGCCGGGCGCGGCCGAGGATCCGCGCTTCTTCGCCACCGGCATCTCGCTGATCGTGCACCCCTGGAACCCGAACGTTCCGACGGTGCACATGAACACCCGCTTCGTGGTGACGACGAAGGCGTGGTTCGGCGGCGGCGCCGACCTCACCCCCGTGCTCGACCGGCGCCGGACGCAAGAGGATCCCGACACGCAATTCTTCCATGCCTGCCTGCGCGAGACCTGCGAGAGGCACGCGCCGGCCGCCAACTACGAGCGGTACAAGGCGTGGTGCGACGAGTACTTCCACCTCAAGCACCGCAACGAGCCCCGCGGCATCGGCGGCATTTTTTACGACTATCACTGGACCGGCGATCCGCAGGCCGACCTGGCCTATACCCGCGATGTCGGGCAGGCGTTTCTCAAGGCCTACCCGGAGATCGTCCGGCGCAACCTCGCGCAAGCCTGGACCGAGGCCGATCGGGAGGAGCAGCAGGTGCGGCGCGGGCGCTACGTCGAGTTCAACCTGCTCTACGACCGCGGCACCATCTTCGGCCTGAAGACCGGCGGCAACGTCGCCTCGATCCTCTCTTCCCTCCCGCCGACGGTGCGCTGGCCCTGACGTCGCGGCCGGTCCCAAACCCAACCGACTCGTCTATGACGTGACGCCATGGCCGAGTCCGTTCCCACCCAGTTCGCCCCGCAGCAGGACGCGGCGCTCAAAGCCATTGCCCGCTGGCGCAAGGAAGGCGGTAGCCAAGTGTTCCGCCTGTTCGGCTATGCCGGCACCGGCAAGACCACGCTGGCTCGCCGCATCGCCGACGATATCGAGGGTCCGGTCGTCTACGGCGCCTTCACCGGCAAGGCGGCCTCCGTCATGCGCCAGAAGGGCTGCCACGACGCCGCGACGATCCACTCGCTGATCTACCGCACCAAGGAGGGCGACGAGGGCGGCCCGACCTTCACGCTCAACCGCTCGGGACCAGCGGCCAAGGCCGACCTCATCGTCATCGACGAGTGTTCGATGGTCGATTCCGCCCTCGGCCACGACCTTCTCTCCTTCGACAAGCCGGTTCTGGTGCTGGGCGATCCGGCGCAATTGCCGCCGGTGCGCGGCGGCGGCTTCTTCACCGAGGCCGAGCCCGATGTGATGCTCACCGACGTCCACCGTCAGGCCGCCGACGACCCGATCGTGCGCATGGCAATGACGATCCGCGAGGGCGGGCGGCTGGAGGTCGGGGAATACGGCGCGAGCCGGGTGATCCGCCGCCGCGACATCGACCCGACCCAGGTGCTCGACTGCGATCAGGTCCTGGTCGGCCTCAACCGGACGCGACGGCTGTACAACAATCGCCTACGGGAATTGGCCGGTCACACCGATCCGATGCCGTCGGTCGGTGAGAAGCTGGTCTGCCTGCGCAACGACCGCACCAAGGGCCTGCTCAACGGCTCGACCTGGACGGTGCAGGCGCTCCGCGCCCCGCCCCGCCCCGACACGATCCGCCTCGACGTGGTGCCCGAGGACGACCCGGCCGTGCGCCGCCGCGCAGTGGACATCAAGGTGCTGCGGCAGGTGATCGAGGGATCGGAGGAAGAGATCCCGCTGTTCCTGCGCCGCGAGACCGACGAGTTCACCTACGGCTACGCGCTCACCGTGCACAAGGCGCAAGGGTCGCAATGGGACAAGGTGGTGCTGTTCGACGAATCCTACGCCTTTCGCGAGCACCGGGCCCGGTGGCTGTACACGGGCCTGACGCGGGCGGCGCAGGCGATCACCGTGGTGGTGTGAGTCCCGCCAAGAAGCGCTTCGGTGCCGCGTCGGATCTTTCAAAAAAAATCCGACGCGCGACGTGCGAAGATCGGGACCGCCATTCTCCGCATGACCTGCGGAGAATGGCTCGCCCTCACCCCGCCGCTCGCGCCTCCACCGCCGCCAGCAGCGTGCAGAGCGCCACCGCCTCTGCCGCCTTGCGCACCGCATCGAGCTTCGGGAAGGTCGGCGCGATCCGCAGCGTGCGGTCGTGCGGATCCTTTCCGTAGGGGTGCGTCGCGCCGGCCGGGGTCAGCGCGATGCCCGCCTCGCCCGCGAGCCGGACCACCTGCGAGGCGGTGCCGTCGGCGACGTCGAGCGTGATGAAGTAGCCGCCGAGCGGCCGGCTCCAGCGGGCGACCTCCCAGTCGTCGAGGCGGGCGGCAAACGCCTCCTCGACCGCCGCGAATTTCGGGGCGATCAGGGCACGGTGACGCTCCATATGCGCCGCGATTCCGGCGGCGTCGCGCAGGAAGCGGACGTGACGGAGCTGGTTGAGCTTGTCCGGTCCGATGCTGCGGCGCCCGGCCTGGGCGAGGTACCACTTCACGTTCGCGGGCGAAGCGGCGAGCATGGCGAGGCCGGCGCCGGCCAGCGTCACCTTCGAGGTCGAGGCGAACACGATCGGCCGGTCCGGGTGCCCCGCCTCGGCGCAGGCCTCCAGGATATTGACGAGCGCGGGCCGAGCCTCGGTGAGGTGATGCACCGCGTAGGCGTTGTCCCACAGGATGCGGAAATCGGGCGCCGCCGCCTTGAGCGACGCCATCCGCCGCACGGTCTCGTCGGAATAGGTCTCGCCGCTCGGATTCGAATATTGCGGCACGCACCAGATGCCCTTCACCGACGGGTCGGCGGCCTCGCGCTCGACGGCGTCCATGTCCGGCCCCTCCCCCGACATCGGGATCGGGATCATGCGGATGCCGAAGCCCTCGCATAGAGTGAAATGGCGATCGTAGCCCGGCACGGGGCAGAGGATCGTGATCGGCTCCTGCTTCGACCAGGGCCCGTCGCCGCCGGGCACGCCCTTCAGCAGGGCGTAGACGAGCACGTCGTGCATCAGCGCGAGGCTCGAATTGTTGGCGATGACGATCTGCTCGGGCGAGGCACCGAGCACGGGCGCGAACAGGGCGCGGGTCTCGGGCAAGCCCTGGAGGTTGCCGTAGTTGCGCGCGTCGGTGCCGTCCTCGGCGGTGGTGTCGCGGTTGCCGGGCAGCGCCAGCATCTCGGCGGCGAGATCGAGCTGATCCGAGGCGGGCTTGCCGCGGGTCATGTCGAGCTTGAGGCCCTGCGCTTTCAGCGCCTCGTACTCGCCGCGCAGGCGAGAGCGCAGCTCCGTCAGAGCCTCGGATGACAGGGTGGAGAGCGACGGCATCGGATTCCTCTTGGCTCGGATTCCTCGGGGCAGAGCCGAGCCAGGGTTCGAGCCCGAGGCGCCGCTCGGGTCAAGATCGCTCGGACGGAAAGACGTGGGCCGCACCGACGTCAGCGGGTCACACTGTGACACATCTGTCACGAGCGCGGAGGCGAGGTGACCAAACTCCTAACGCCTGCTCCGCCCCGAGCTTGGCCTTAACGCGCCGTTAACCATTCCAACCAAAAAGCTAAGACCGTCAAATGTTGGAGGATACGGCAAGCGAGACGCGTCGAGCACCAGCCGACCCACTCTTCAGGCCGCCATCCGCCAGCATTCGGCAACCCTATTCACAACTCGAACGGCCATAGCGGCGCGCGAAGGGTTTTCGCGCGGGACGCAATGACCTCGCACATCTTCGAGCACTGACGATGAATATCGTTGTCGACGAGCGGCAGAGCGTCACCGACCACTACGTTGCCGGCTTCGGCGCCGAGGGCGTGCGGGCGCAGGGTCTGGCCATCGGTTCGATGAAGGGCTGGCTCGACGCCGCTCCCCGGATCGACGTCGAGGCGATCGACGGCTTCCTGATCGGAGACTGCGCCGATCGCGCCTCCTGCACCGTCGCGATCCGCTCGCTCAGCCGGGCGCCGATCATCGCTCTCAACGAGACCCGCTCCCTGGAGCAGACCCTGGCGCTGTTCACCGCCGGCATCGACGACGTGGTGCGCAAGCCCGTCCATGTCCGCGAGATCATCGCTCGCGCCACCGCGATCCGGCGCCGGACCGGCCGCGGCGTCGAGCCGGCCCCCGCCCCCGACCGGGCCGGGCGCCTCAAGGTCTACACCGACGGGCGCGACCCGGAGATCGACGGCGCCTGCCTGATCCTGCCCCGGCGCGAGCGGCACATCCTCGAATATCTTTCAAAGAACCGCGGCCGGCAGGTGACGAAGGGCCAGATCTTCACGGCCGTCTACGGCGACCTCGACACCAGCGTCGAGGAGAGCGTGGTGGAGGGCCAATCAGCAAGCTGCGCAAGAAGCTGCGGATGCGGCTGGGCTACGACCCGATCGAGGCCAAGCGGATGGCCGGCTACACCTTCGTCGGCTGACGGTCCCGCGCGAAACTCCTGAATCAAGAAAAGGCCGCGCTCGGGGTGAGCGCGGCCTTTTCGCTTGTCCGGTTGGGCCCGCCCGCGAGGGATGGGCCCGCCCTTCGGCTTAGCGGAACAGCGAGAGGACGGTCTGGCTGCCGGAGTTGGCGATCGAGAGCGCCTGGACCGCGAGCTGCTGCTGGGTCTGGAGCGCCTTCAGCTTGGTCGACTCCTCCTCGATGTCGGCATCGACCAGGATGCCGATGGTACGGTCGTTGGCCTTCATCAGCGTGTCGACGAAGGCCTTCTGGCCGTCGATCTGGGTCTTGTTGGCGCCGAGCTTGGTGCCGGCATCCGTCACCTTGGCGATCGCCTTCTCGACCTGGGTGATGACAGCGCTGAGCGTCGAGTCACCGGTGGTGCCGACAAGGTTCGCGATGTTGATCGTGGCGATGGAGAAGCCGGTGCCCTCGACCGTGTCGAGAATGCCCTTTCCGGCCGTGGTGCCCGCCGCCGAGCCCTTGCCGACCCGTGCATCGGTGCCCGCGGTGCCGGTGCCGAAGCCGACATCGACCAGGGTGTTGCCGGTCGAGACCGTGTTGTTCTGGATCGTGACCGAAGCCGTAGCGTTGGCCGCGGTGGTCTTGAAGGTCAGGCGGCCCGCGGTGTCGAGCGAGGCGCTCACCTTGCCGGCGAGCGGCGTGGTGGCGGTGTCGGCGGCGATCTGGTTGTTGATCGCGTCGAGGAACTCCTGCGTCGTCACCTTGGTCAGGTTGGCGGCGGCCGAGGCCATCGTCGTCTTGTTGATCAGGATGTCCGCGGTGAAGCCGCCATCCAGCAGCAGGTTGAAGCTGACCTCGTTGGTGCCGCTGAAGTTGGCGGTGCCGCCGGAGAACACCGTGGTGCCGGTCAGCGAGGTGCTGCCGAAGACTTGAGCCGAGGTGGCCGGAGTGGTGATGCTGGCGGCGTTGTCGTCATAGAGCTTGATCGCGTTCACATCGACGCCGATCATCGAGAAGGTGACGGTGCCCGACGTGTCGCGGGAGAAGCCGGCCACCACGTTCTGGGTCGCCTGATAGCTGGTGTTGGAGGGCGCGGAATTGACGGACAGCCAGTTCTGACCCGATGAGGTCGAGGAGTCGGCCGTAGCCTGCATCTTGTCCTGGATCGCCTTGATCTCGGTCTGAACCTTGGCGCGGTCGACGCCGGGCTGCAGCGCCGTCTGCAGCTTGGCGCGCAGGTTCTGCATGTCAGACAGGATCGAGTTCAGGCCGTTATAGGCGGTGTCGACCGCCGAGGAGCCGAGGCCCAACGAGTCCTTCACGGCCGACAGCGAGGCGTTGTCGGTGCGCACGGTGGTCGCGATCGACCAGTAGGCGGCGTTGTCGGAGGCAGCCGAGACGCGCTGGCCGGTGGAGACGCGGTTGGAGGTGGCGTCGAGCTGCTGGTTGATGCCCTTGAGCGTCGTCAGCGCCGTCATGGCGGAGATGTTTGTGAGCAGGCTGGTCACGGATCTGTCTTCCGGGAATGATGAAGGACGGGGCGGTTCTTGAGGACCGGGCTCGCACCGGTGCGGCCGCACGGCCCCGCCAGGGGGCCGCGGCGTGCCCGTCAGGGCCCGTGGCGCCGCGCATCACACCTCCGGACTCGCACCGGATCAGCGGACCGACATCATGTCTATGAACCCGTCTGAGGGTTCACCCGCTGGCCTGTTCTCGACCGCCTCCGCATGGTTACGGGAGGCGTCTGTCGATGTCGCGAGAATGGCGGGTGCCTGTTACGAACCAATTAAGCCGACCGGGACGGCTCCGTCCCACCCGAGGCCCTCCACAGGGCGGTGGCGGGCCTGTGGACAAGAGGCCGCCGTCGGGCCGGCTACGGCTGGACCGGCTCGCTCTCGAAGGCGACGCCGATGAAGTCGCCGCGCCGCCAGCACAGCCGGGCGGTCACCGTGCGCAGGTCGTGGGCGGCGATCACGAGGGGAAAGGTCTCCGGCAGCGCCTGTTCGGGCGCGATCCGGATCTTGGCACCCCGCGGAGAGAGGTCGCGCACCGTGCAGGCGACCAGACGCTCGGGCCCGAGGACGATACGCCCCTGCTGAACGACGCGGTGCCGCCTGCCCGCCCGCGTGACCGGCTTCGGCAAAACAGCTTCTCGCGCATCGGCCATGCTCGCCTCCGGCGGCTCACTCGGGCTTCGGCTTAACAACGGTTCGAAGCGCTGTCGATCAGACGGAGTGAGACGCTACGCCCCCTTCGCGCGGCGTCGTTAACCGGGCGTCAAGTATAACAGTACACGGATCGTGAACCTTAACGTTTTCGCCCCGGTGAGCGCGACACGAATACCTCTCGTGCGTGGTGCTCCGGGACCGGTCCACCGAGATCCGCATGACGCCCGATCCCATCCGGCGCTCCTCATCCGGCAGCGCGTCACGCCTTCCGTCTCGGCCGCTGGCGGGAAGCGTGGTCGCCCGCCGTGCCCGGGAAGCGGCGGGTGAGCGCACCGTGCTGGCCGGCCTCGTCCTGCTCGCTCTGACTGCAAGCGGATTTGCCGGCTACGCCATCTCGACCGGCACTCACGGCTACGACGTGCAGGCCGTGCTTCCGGCCGGCATGGCGCCGTTCGCCTGGAAGAAGACCGTGGCGCAGGGCCGCCTCGCCGACCCCGATTTCGATCCCGTCACTACCGGCTCGCTGCCCGACCGCCCGGTGGCTCCCGGCCCGCAGGTCCCGGCGGAGCCGCCGGCGCCGCCCCCCGCCCTTTCCGCAGGCACCTACACCTTGCGCGGCGTCGCTGACGGCGTCGCCACCGTGGAGAGTCGCGAGGGACGGCTCACGGTCTCGCTCGGCAGCACCCTGCCAGGCGCGGGCCGCGTCCTGTCGATCCGCCAGACCGGTGCCGGCTGGGTCGTGATCACGACCGAGACGATCATCGGGCCTGCCTCGTGACACGGGTTCGTATCCCGGCCAGGCGGCCGTGCCTCGGCGGGCAAGCCTGGAGCAAGCGTACCGGCCTAGAGGCGGCATCGGATCCTGCCCTCGCTGCCGAACCGATGGCCGCGGTCCTCCCGCGCTCCCGCCTAGGCGCCCGCCCGTGACCGACACCCTCACCAGCTACCGCCTGATCGCCAAGGACCTCACCGCCTCCCTCAAGCGGAAGGCGGCCGAGCCGAGCGTGGCGCGGGAGACCGCCTATTACGAGGCCAATATCGGTCGGGTGAAGACGGTCGACGACCTCCTCGGCGACCAGCGCCTCTACGCCTACGCCATGAAGGCCTACGGCCTCGAGGAGATGACCTACGCCAAGGCGTTCATGCGCAAGGTTCTGGAGGAGGGTGCGGCCAGTTCGGCGAGCTTCGCCAACCGCCTGGCGGACGACCGCTACACCGCCTTCGCCAAGGCGTTCAGCTTCGGCCAGGGCGTGACAGTCAAGGGCACCGATCCCGCAAGCTTCGGCCTGCCGGCCGTCGCCGCCTCGCTCAGCGCGCCGAAGCGCCTGGCCGACGCCTACGACTTCAGCGGCCGGGCCGAGGCGAGCTTCCTCGTCGAATCGCGGATCGACGCCGCGACGACCCAATCGGTCACGGTCCGGCTCAATGCGAAGACACTGGCCGGGCGGGTGGCGGACCTGTCGAAGGTGACGCCCGCCGAGATCGCGGCCGCGGTGGCGGCGCAGATCGAGGCGTCTGCCCTCAAGGGCAAGGTCCAGGCGGGGCTCGCCGCCGATGGCAGCCTGTTCTTCCAGACCACCGCCCTGACCGATCTCGGCGCCGACGGGCGCGCCGGCGGCACGGGCCTCGACGCCGATACGCTGGTGAACGCGGGCGGGACGAACCGCAGCCTGACGATCCGCAACGCGCCGCTCTCCGCCGCGGACAAGCTTGCCGCGGATGTCGGCTTCGGCACGGATCTCGGACCGGACGCGCTGGCCCAGACCGTGACGCAGGCCTATCTGCGCCAGTCGCTGGAGAGCGAGGCGGGCGACGCCGACACCGGCGTGCGCCTCGCCCTCTACTTCGCCCGCAAGGCGCCGACGCTCACCAGCGCCTACGACATCCTCGGCGACGCCGCGCTGAGCCAGGTGGCCAACACGGTGATCGGCCTGCCGGCGACGAGCGGGGCCGCGACCAGCGAGGCGCTGGCCCGGCGCGCCGATCTGATCGCCAAGAAGATCGATGTCGCGAGCCTGAAGGATCCGGCCAAGCTCGACGCCTTCGTGCGGCGCTTCGCGGCGATCTGGGACGCGCAGAACAACACCGCCAGCGCGCCCGTGCTGGCCCTGTTCACCGGCTCGGGCGGCATCGACGCCGAGATGCTGATGAATCGGCAAGCAGCGCGGATCGGAGGCTGAGGCCATGCAGAGCAGCCTCTACGTCGCCCTTTCGAGCCAGATCGCCCTCGAGAAGCGCCTGACGACCACCGCCAACAACGTCGCCAACATGGCGACCGTCGGCTTCCGGGCCGAGGAAGTGACCTTCTCCGAACTGCTCGCCCGCTCGAACCGGGGCGAGGTCGCCTTCGTCGGCCCCGGCAAGAACACGATCTCGCGGGCCGCCGGCCAGACGACGAAGACCGATTCCGCGCTCGACGTCGCCGTCCAGGGCGATGCCTGGCTCGGGGTCAAGGGGCCGAAGGGCGAGACGCTCTACACCCGCGACGGCCGCCTGACGATGGACGCCAACGGGCAGTTGCGCACGGTGAGCGGCCTGCCTGTGGTCGATCCGGGCGGCGGCCCGCTGCTGCTCGATCCGCAGGGCGGTCCGCCGAAGATCGGCCGCGACGGCAGCATCCATCAGGGTGTCAATCAGGTCGGCGCCCTCGGCCTGTTCACCCTCGACCCGAAGGCGGGGCTGACGCGCTCGGGCCAGAATTCGGTCGCCGCGAGCCTGCCCGGCCGGCCGGTGCAAGACTTCACACGCGTCGGTCTCGTGCAGGGTTACGTCGAAGGCGCCAACGTCAATCCGATCCTGGAGATGACCAAGCTCATCGCGATCCAGCGCGCCTTCGAGAGCGCGGCGACGATGACCTCGGAGGCCGACAACACGCTGACCGGCGCCGTCAAGACGCTGGGTCCGCAGGGTTAGACGGGCCATGACCCTGAACGCCATCGAGCGCCTGGAGCAGGCGATGGAGGCCGGGCGCCGCGACCTGCCGCTGGTGCGCGTCGCCGGCCCCGTGCGCGAGGTGACCGCCAGCGCCGCGCGGGTCGCGGGCGTGTCCGCCTTCGTGCGGCTCGGCGACCGCATGGGCTTTTCGGCGGACGGCCGGGTGCAGATCGGCGAAGTCGTGCGCATCGATGCGGCCGGCGCGACGGTGAAGCCGTTCGAGAGCCGGATCGAGGCCGGCATCGGCAGCCTCGCCCACCGCATCGGACCGGCGCAGTTGCGCTCGGATCCACGCTGGAAGGGCCGGGTGATCGACGCCCTCGGCCGCCCCGTCGATGGCCTCGGCCCCCTGGCGGAAGGGCCGGACAGCGTTCCGCTCGACGCCGACCCGCCCGCCGCCATGACCCGCGCGCGCGTGAAGACACCGCTGCCGACAGGCGTGCGGGCGATCGACCTGTTCACGCCGCTCTGCGCCGGGCAGCGCATCGGCATCTTCGCGGGCTCCGGCGTCGGCAAGTCGACGCTGCTGGCGATGCTGGCGGGCGCGCAGGGCTTCGACAGCGTGGTCGTGGCGCTGGTGGGTGAGCGCGGACGCGAGGTGCGCGAGTTCCTCGAAGGACCGATCGCCGCCGCCCGAGACCGCGCCGTCATCGTCGTCTCGACCGGCGACGAGAGCCCGATGATGCGCCGGCAAGCCCCTAAAGTGGCGCTGGCGGTGGCCGAATCGTTTCGCGATCGCGGCGAGTCGGTGCTGCTCATCGTCGATTCCGTGACCCGCTACGCCCACGCCGCCCGCGACGTGGCGCTCGCCGCCGGCGAGCCGGCGGTGGCCCGCGGCTACCCGCCGAGCGTGTTCTCGGATCTGCCGCGCCTGCTCGAACGCGCCGGCCCCGGCGCGGAGGGCACCGGCACCATCACCGGCATCTTCTCGGTGCTGGTCGATGGCGACGACCACAACGATCCGGTCGCCGACTCGATCCGCGGCACCCTCGACGGCCACGTGGTCCTCGACCGCGCCATCGCCGAGCAGGGCCGCTATCCGGCGATCGACCTGCTCGGCTCAATCTCGCGCCTCTCGGGCGAGGTCTGGACCGGGGACCAGCGCGAACTGGTGCGCAAGCTGAAAAGCATGATGGCCCGCTTCGAGGAGACGCGGGACCTGCGCCTGATGGGCGGCTACCGCGCCGGCAGCGACCCCGATCTCGACCAGGCCGTGAGCCTCGTGCCGCGGATCTACGAGGCCTTGCGCCAGGAGCCGGGCCAGCCGCCCAGCCGCGACGCCTTCCTCGAACTCGCCCAATCCCTGCGGGGATGAGCAAGCCCCGCAGAACCTTCAGCCCCGCGCAAGCGACACCGTGTCCATTGCGCCAGAATTCGAAAGTCAACGAGGTGTCCGCATGAGTCTCATCGGCGTGCTCCGCACCGGCGTCTCCGGGATGAACGCTCAGTCCAACCGCATCTCGACGGTGGCCGAGAACATCCAGAACGCCAGCACCACCGGCTACAAGCGCACCTCGGCCGAATTCTCGTCGCTGCTGCTCGATTCCGGTGATGTCGGCAACTACAACTCGGGTGCGGTCGAGACCACGTTGCGCCGCGCGGTGAGCGAGGGTGGGCCCATCGCCTCGACCAATTCCGACAAGGATCTGGCGATCCAGGGCAACGGCTTCTTCGTGGTAAGCGATGCCGGCGGCGCGCCCTTCATGACCCGGGCCGGCAACTTCGTGGTCGATGGCAAGACCGGCAACCTCGTCAATGCCGGCGGCTTCACCCTAATGGGCTACAGCCTCGCCAACGGCACGCCGAACCCCGTCCTCAACGGCGTCGCCGACCTCAAGCCGGTCAATGTCAGCGTGATGGGCCAGGAGGCGCGCCCCTCCACCAGCGCCACGATCAGCGGCAACCTCTCCTTCGAGACCCCCGTCTACGATCCGTTGGCGACGGGCGCCGTCGGCTACTCGAAGAAGAATTCGCTCAAGGTCTACGACAACGTCGGCCAGCCGGTGACGCTCGACGTTCAGATGACCAAGACCGCCGCCAACACCTGGGCGGTGAGCTTCATCAACCCCGCGGCTCCCACGCCCGCGATCGGGTCCACCACGGTGACCTTCGACGGCAACGGCAAGGTCAGCGGCGGCGGATCGACCGTCGTGACCGTACCGAACGGGCGCAGCGTCACCGTCAATCTGAGCGGCCTCACCCAGCTCTCCGGCGATCACAACCTGTCCGGCACCGCCGACGGCTCCTCGCCGACCGCCGTGAGCGGCACGGCCTTCGGCGAGGACGGCACTGTCTACGCGGTCTATTCCGACGGCACCCGCAAGGCCGCCTTCAAGGTGCCGCTCGCGGACGTGGCGAGCCCCGACAACCTGACGCCGCGGGCCGGCAACGTCTTCACCACGAGCGCCGAATCCGGCGACATCCAGATCGGCTTCGCCGGTCAGGGCGGGCGCGGCATCATGAAGGCCGGGGCGCTCGAACAATCCAACGTCGACGTCAGCACCGAGCTGACCACGATGATCGAGTCGCAGACGGTCTACACCGCCAACTCCAAGGTGTTCATGACCGGCAACGAGCTGCTCGAAACCCTGATGAATCTGAAGCGCTGACGGGAACGTCGCCGCCTTCCGGGGGTGCCGGCCCGACACCGGCGCCCCCGTCTCGTACCGCGTCCCAGGAACCGACCGATGGGTCTCACCCTCGCGCTCAACACCGCGCGCGCCTCGCTGCTCGCGAATTCGAACCAGATCGCGGTGTCCGCGCGCAACGTCGCGGGCGCGAACGATCCCGGCTATTCGCGCAAGATCGCGACGCTGGTCGCCGGCAGCGCGGGCGGGGCCACCGTCACGATTACCCGCGCGGGTGATCCGGCGCTCTATGCCCGCACCCTCACCGCCTCCTCCGACGCCGCCCGCGGCGACGCGCTGCTGACCGGCCTGACGAAGCTCGCCCAGACCATCGGCGACACGGACGATCCGACCGCCCCGGCCGCGCGGCTCTCGGCCCTCCAGGCCGCCCTTCAGGCCGCCGCCAACCAGCCCGACAACACGCAGCTCGCCCGCGACACGGTCGAGGCGGCCAAGGCGCTGGCCGGCAGCCTCAACGCGGCGGCCGACACGGTCCACGCCGTGCGGGCGGAGGCCGATGCCGGCATCGCCAACTCGGTGACCCGCATCAACGATCTCCTCGGGCGGTTCGACGCCGCGAACCGCACCGTCGTCAAGCTGACCGCCCTGGGGGGTGACGCCACCGACGCACTCGACGACCGCGACCGCATCCTGACCGCGCTCTCGCAGGAGATCGGCGTCACCGCCGTGAACCGCGAGGGCGGCGACATGGCGCTCTACACCGACGGCGGCGTCACCCTGTTCGAGCGCGGCCCTCGCGCGGTCACATTCTCCCCCACCTCCACCTTCGCAGCCGGAACCGTCGGCGGCACCGTGACCATCGACGGCGTGCCGGTGACCGGAGCCGCCTCTCCGATGCCGCTCATGTCCGGGCGGATCGCCGGGCTCGCGAGCCTCCGCGACGGGGCGGCGCTGGGCTACGAAGCGCAGCTCGACGCGCTGGCCGGCGCCCTGATCGGCGCCTTCGCCGAAAGCGACTCCGTGGCGCCGGACGGCGGCCCGCGGGCCGGCCTGTTCACCGCGGGCGGCAGCGCCGCCCTGCCCGCGTCCACCGCCGCCGGTCGCATCGGCCTCGCATCGTCGATCGCGATCAACGCGGCGGTGGATCCCGCCCGGAACGGCGACCCGACTCTGCTGCGCAGCGGCGGCCTGAACGGCAGCGACTATGCCGACCCCGCAGCGGGCGGGGATGCGGCCTATGCCGGCCGCCTGCGCGGCCTCGTCGAGGCGCTCTCCGCATCGCGGCCCGTCGATGCGGCCCTCGGTCTCGGCACGGAAGCCAGCCTGCCCGATCTCGCCGCGTCCTCCGCGGGGTGGCTCGAGGCGCAGCGCAAGGACGCCGCGACCGCCGCCTCCTACCAGAAGACCCTGCTGGCGCGCGCCAACGAGGCGCTCTCGAACGCGGTGGGCGTGAACGGCGACGACGAGACCGCGCTCGCGCTGCAGCTCGAGCGCTCCTACAGCGCCTCGGCCAAGCTCATCACGGTCGTCAACGACCTCCTCAAGACCCTCCTCGACGCGGTGCGGTGATACGGCGATGATGACGACCGGCTTCATCTCGAGCCTCAACCTCTGGAACGCGCCGCGCACCGGCATGTCGCGCCTCCAGTCCGATCTCGCGACCGCGACCAAGGAGATCGCCACCGGCCGCTTCGCCGATATCGGGGCGACGCTGGGCGGCGGCGTCGCCGGGGCCTTCGGCCTGCGCGGACAGAGCGCGGTGCTCGCGGCGCTGACGCAGAGCAACGCGGCGGCCTCGTCCCGGCTCGAAGCCTCGCAGAGCGCACTTAAGGAGATTCAAACCGCGGCCGAGGCGACGCTCAACGAACTCTTGGCGCTGCCCGCCGATCAGCGCGCGAAGACGGTTGGCGAATCCGCCCGCAGCCGCCTCGCCGCGCTGGCGGGCGCGCTCAACACCAGCGCGAGCGGTCAATTCGTGTTCGGCGGCACAAATAGCAGCACCGCTCCGCTGACCCCCTACGAGGACAGCCCGCCCTCGGCCGCGAAGCAGGCGGTGGATGCGGCCTTCACGCGCTTCTTCACCTTCGCGCCGGGTAGCCCGGCGGCCTCCGCCATCACGCCGACCCAGATCGAGGGCTTCATCGACGGCCTGCTCGCCGACACGTTCAGCGAGGCGAACTGGAGCGGGACCTGGTCGGCAGCCTCGAACCGGACGATCGACAGCAAGATTTCGCTCACCGAGACCGTCACCACCTCGGTGAGCGCGAATGCCGAGCCGTTCCGTCAGCTCGGTATGGCCTACGTCATCGCCGCCGGGCTCGGCCTGTCCGATCTTCCGGCGGACACGCAGCGGGCGGCGACGAGCAAGGTCATGGACCTGCTGGGCCAAGCCACCCGGAGCCTGACGACGATGCGGGCCGATCTCGGCCGCGCGCAGAGCCAGATCGGGGAAGCGAATGCGCGCATGGTCAAGCAGACCGCGCTGCTGACCGGACAGATCCGGGATCTGGAAAGCGTCGATCCGGCGGAGGCCAAATCCCGGGTCGATGCGATCACGACCCAGATGCAGATGTCTTACGGGCTGACCGCGCAATTGCGCAGCCTCAGCCTGATCAACTTCATCTCCTGAACGACCGCCTTTCTGAAGAATCGAGTACGGAGCGTAGGCCCCGATGTACCGTCTATCCTATGCCGAGATCATGGAAGACGCGCCCGATCTCGGCCGCGAGCGCGAGCGTGCGGCGTTCGACCGGGCACTCGGCCTGCTGCGCTCGGCCGAGGCGCGCGGCGCCACCGCCGGTCCGGAGCGGACGGCCGCGGTCGGATCGATCCAGGATCTCTGGAATGTGCTGATCGCCGACCTGCTCGACGCCGAGAACGCCTTGCCCGAGGCCCTGCGCGCCGATCTCGTCGCCATCGGCCTGTGGAACATGCGCGAGGCCGGGGAAGTGCTGAGCACGCCCGAGCGCAGCCTCGCCGCTCTGATCGAGGTCAACACCTCGATCCGCGACGGACTGCAGTGAGGGACGGGCCATGACGCGCGAGACCGGCCGGGCCACGTCCCGCACCATGCACCTGAGCCTGAAAGCGGGCGAGCGCGTCTACATCAACGGCGCGGTGGTGCGCGTCGACCGCAAGGTCGCGCTCGAACTGATGAACGACGCGACCTTCCTGCTGGAGGGCCACGTTCTCCAGGCGGAGGAGGCGACGACGCCGCTGCGCCAGCTCTACTTCGCGGCGCAGACGGTGCTGATCGCGCCGGCCCAGGCCGGCCCGGCCCGCGCGCTCTATGCCCGGATCGAGGAGGGCATCCTCGCTGCCACGACGGAGCCGGCGATCCGCGACGGGCTGGCGGCGGCGCACACCCTCGTCGAGGCCGGCCGTGCCTTCGAGGCGCTGAAGCTCATCCGCGGCCTCTACTCGGCGGAGGCCGACCTGCTCGGCGCGGGCCGGCCCCTCCCCGAGGTGCCGCCCGCCGCCCTCGTTCCGCCCGACCGGTCCGGCTCCCGCCGCCGGCCCACGACGCGCGCCCGGTCGGCGCCCTCCTCCGACAAGGCCTGAACCATGGACGTCACCAACACCGGCACGACGAGCGGCACCACCACGGCCGCCGCGGCGAAGGCAGCCACCTCGGTCGCCTCCAAGATGAACGCCGACACCTTTCTGACGCTGCTGATGGCGCAGCTTCAGAATCAGGACCCGACGAAGCCGATGGACTCGACCGAATATGTCGGTCAGCTCGCCTCGTTCTCGCAGGTCGAGCAGGCCACCAAGACCAACCAGAAGCTCGACTCGCTGCTCACCTCGAGCTTCCTGAACCAAGCCGACGCGATCATCGGGCGCACGCTCACCTCGGCGGACGGCCTGACGACCGGCACGGTTCAGTCGGTGCGGGTCACCGGCGACGGCGTGATGGCCAAGCTCACCGACGGGCGCGAGATGCTGCTCGCCTCCGGTATCTCGATCAGCTAGTCACGCATTCCATGAACGAGGTCGACGCCCTCGAACTCGTCCGCTCGGCGATCTGGACGGTGCTCGTCGCCGCCGGCCCTTCCGTCGGCGCGGCGATGCTGGTCGGCATCGCGGTCGCCCTGCTGCAAGCGCTGACGCAGGTTCAGGAGGTCACCCTCACTTTCGTGCCGAAGATCGTCGCGATCCTGCTGGTGATGCTCGTCACGGGGACCTTCGTCGGCTCGCAGATCTACGCATTCGCCGAGATGACCTACGGGCGGATCGCGACGGGCTTCTGAACCCCATCGAATCGGAACCGACGCTCATCCGGAGACGCCGATCGCGCCGGCGAAACGGTGAAGGTCGTGCGGACCGACGGCGAGAGGCTGTACGGCCGTCATCGGGAAAAAGGGCGGGACCGGGCGGATGGAGCTGTCGAGACTTGACCGCCCGGTCCCTCGCGAGAGCCTCGACCTGGGGAAGGACAAAAGCTGTTGCGATCGGATCTTAGCATCGGCGTTGCCTGTTGGCAGCAGGCGATGCGGTGGCCTGCCATGCATCGGTTAACAGTGAACAGGCGGCTGTCAGCGATTGCATTCTGACGGCCAGGTTGTTCGGGCGCGGGACGGCATCGCCGTTCCGCGCCCGCGGTCCATCAGACACGCCTCGCGGGGCCGGGATCAGGCCGCGCGGATGGTGGCCAGGAAGCGGTCGACCTCGCTGGTGAGATGCTCCGATTCGCGCGACAGCTCGGTCGCCGCCGCCAGCACTTCGCTCGCCGCTGCGCCAGCCTCGTCCGAGGCCTGCGCCAGTCCCGTGACGTTGCGCGTCACCTCGGTCGTCCCGATCGAGGCCTGGGAGACGTTGCGCACGATCTCCTGGGTGGCCGCGCCCTGCTGCTCGACCGCGGCCGCGATGGTCGCGGCGACGGTGTTGATCTCCCCGATTCGTCCGGTGATCGAACCAATGGCCGAGACCGCCCGCTCGGTGACGCTTTGGATCTCGCTGATCTGACCGCCGATCTCCTCCGTGGCGCGGGCGGTCTGGCTGGCGAGTTCCTTCACCTCCGTCGCGACGACCGCGAAACCGCGTCCGGCTTCGCCCGCGCGCGCGGCCTCGATCGTGGCGTTGAGGGCAAGCAGGTTCGTCTGCGAGGCGATGTTGGAGATCATGCTCACCATGTCGCCGATACGGGCCGAGGTGCGGCTCAATTCGCGCACGAGCTGACCGGTCTGATCCGCCTCCGCGACGGCGTTTTGCGCGAGCCCGGAGGATCCCTGAACCTGCCGTCCGATCTCCTGGACGGATGCCCCGAGTTCTTCCGCCGCGGCCGCCACAGTGCCGACATTGCTCGCCGCCTCCTCCGCCGCCGCAGCGACGGTGCTCGACTGGTTCGCCGTTTGATTGGCGGTCATGGACATCTGCTGGGCCGTGGCCTGAAGCTCGGTGGCCGAGGAGGAGACCCGGCCGACGATGCCGCCGACCGCCCGCTCGAAGCCGTCGGCGAGTTGGATCATCGTGCGGCGGCGCTCGGCGGCGGCAGCCTCGTCGGCGATGCGCCGCATCTCGGCCTGCTCCGCCGCCTTCTGCGCAACCATGGCCTTGATGCCATCGACAGCGCGGCCGACCGCACCGATTTCGTCGCCGCGCGCGGCCTCGCGGATCGTCGCATCGACATCCCCGTCCGCCATGCGCCGGAGCACAGCGACGAGACTCGCCAGCGGCCGGGTGATGCCGAGCACGGTGATGGCCGTGGCAAGCCCGAGCGCTGCGAGAATACCCAGCACGGACGCGATGGCGAGGTTGGTGATCGACCGGCTCGCGGCTTGATCCGCTCTGTCCCGAGCCTCGGCAAGCTCCTCACCCAAACGATCGACCCGCGTCTGCACGGCATCGCGCAGCTTGGCACGGAAGACGGCCGCTTCCGTCAGCAGAAGCTTTCCGGCGGCTTCATTGTCGTTCCTGAGTGCGAATTGAAGGACGCGATCATTGACGGAAAACAGGTCCGCAGCCGTTTTCCGCATCTCGTCGTTGGCCGCGCGGCGCTCTGCGGTGTCGGCCAAAGCGTCCAACTGATCGATATTCTTGAAGGTCGAATTGACCGCATTGTCGTATCGATTCTTGTATTCGTCCAATTGTTTCTGGCGATTTTCAATGATTGTGTTGCGGGTCAGAATGGCAACTTCAGCGACATCATTTTTCACCGAAAGAACATTCTCAAGCCTCTTGGCCTGAACATCAACAATTTGCCTCATCTGAGCAGTATTGTCTAATATGATCGTGCCGGCATAAAAAATCGATCCACTCGATAGAGCCACGATAATCAAAATCGGCAAGAACGACTTTATGATCAAATTCAAGCTGTTGAGTAGGCGCATTTGCCGCTCCGACACTCCGAGGACCGAGGAATGGACCTTCGTCAAAGCAGCACTAGTGAGAGCTGATTATCAAATGATAAAACTCTCATAATTTTCTTCACATATGATCGATAATCGACCGGATCTATAACGCCGCTTTGAGCGACCGGCGCCATATCCGCCGTGCCCACCGTCGGCCTGGGCAGAGCTCGTGGTTGCTCGTTTCTGCTTCAGCGCCTCCATCCCCGCGCAAGCTTGCCGGGTCACAAGCGGCGTGACCTGAGGGGAACGGTTCACGTCATGGCGGTGAGCGAAGCGCTCGTCCTGGAGAAGCGATCGCGGCGAGATTTCGGATTCGCGGCCGGCATCGTCGCGATCCTGGCGGTTCTGTTCCTGCCGGTGCCGGCGGTGCTGCTCGATATCGGGCTCGCCTTCTCGATCGCACTCTCGGTGCTGATCCTGATGGTGGCGCTCTGGATTCAGAAGCCGCTCGAATTCTCGGCCTTCCCCACCGTGCTGTTGATCGCGACGCTGCTCAGGCTCGCCCTCGGCATCGCCACCACACGCCTGATCCTGGCCAACGGACAGAAGGGCGTGGACGCCGCCGGCCACGTCATCCAGGGCTTCTCGCAATTCGTGATGAGCGGCGATTTCGTCATCGGAATCGTCGTCTTCGTGATCCTCATCACGGTCAACTTCCTCGTCATCACTAAGGGCGCGACCCGCATCGCCGAGGTCGGTGCCCGCTTCACCCTCGACGCCATCCCCGGCAAGCAGATGGCGATCGACGCCGACCTCAATGCCGGGCTGATCGACGACAAGGAGGCGCAGCGCCGCCGGCGCGAGTTGGAGGAGGAGTCAGCCTTCTTCGGCTCAATGGACGGCGCCTCGAAATTCGTGCGCGGCGAGGCGGTGGCCTCGCTCATCGTCATCGCCGTCAACGTCTTCGGCGGCGTCATTATCGGCACCACCCGCCACGGCATGCCGCTGGGTCAGGCCGCGGACGTTTTCGTCAAGCTGTCGGTGGGCGACGGCCTCGTCTCGCAGATCCCGGCGCTGATCGTCTCGCTCGCCGCCGGCCTCCTCGTCTCGAAGGGCGGCACCCGCGGCGCGGCGGAAGAGGCGGTGCTCGGCCAGCTCAGCGCCTATCCCCGCGCGCTGATCGTCGCCGCCGCCTTGATGCTGATGTTCGCCCTCGTGCCGGGCCTGCCGTTCCTGCCCTTCGTCGCGCTCGCGGGCCTGATGGGCTTCGTGGCGATCACCATCCCGAAGCGCCGCGCGGCGAAGGCTGCGCTGGCCGCAGCCAAGGTCAAGCGCGAGGAGGAGACCAAGCAGGCCGAGGTCAAGGATTCGGTCAAGGAGCAGTTGCGCACGCCGGAGATCGAGCTGTGCCTCGGCCGGCAGGTCGCCGCCCAGATCCAGGGCAGTCATGCCGAGCTGCACCATCGCGTCGCCAAGATGCGCCGCAAGTTCGCGCGCCAGTACGGCTTCGTCGTGCCCGACATCAAGCTCACCGACAGCCTCAACCTGCCGCCCAAGACCTACCAGATCCGCATCCACGGCACGGTGGCCGCAACCCAGGAGATGCGGCCGGGGGAATTGCTCGTCGTCGTCGGCGACGGCCCGCGCCCTGACGTTCCCTCGGAGGAAGTGCGCGAGCCCGCCTTCGGCATGAAGGCGCTCTGGGTGGTCGATGCCTATGCCGGCGAGATCCGCCGCTCCGGCTTCGAGGCGATCGACGGCGCCTCTGTGCTGCTCACCCACCTCTCCGAGGTGATCCGCAACAACCTGCCCCAGTTCCTGTCCTACAAGGACATGCGGTCGCTGCTCGACCGGCTCGACCCCGAATACAAGCGGCTGATCGACGAGATCTGTCCCTCGCAGATCTCGCATTCCGGCCTGCAGGCGGTGCTGAAGCTGCTGCTCTCCGAGCGCGTCTCGATCCGCAATCTCCACCTGATCCTGGAGGCGGTGGCCGAGATCACCCCACATGCCCGCCGGGCCGAGCAGATCGCCGAGCACGTGCGCATGCGCGTCGCCCAGCAGATCTGCGGCGATCTCGCCGAGGACGGGGTGCTGCACGTGCTCAGGCTCGGCGCCAACTGGGACCTGACCTTCCACCAGAGCCTGAAGCGCGACGCCAAGGGCGAGGTCATCGAGTTCGACATCGACCCGCGCCTCGTCGAGCAGTTCGGCGCGGAGGCCGGCGAGGCGATCCGCGAGCGGATGCGGCAGGTCCACGGCTTCGCCCTCGTCACCGCCCCCGACGCGCGGCCCTACGTGCGGATGATCATCGAGCGGATCTTCCCGACGCTCCCCGTCCTCTCGCATTTGGAGATTGCGCGGGGCGTCGAGATCAAGTCGCTGGGCACCATCTCGTGATTCCGGGCTTTGGCAGCCTGCTCGGCGGCGACGCCTTCCTCGCCACCTTCCTGATCTTCTGCCGTATCGGCGGCTGCCTTCTGATCGTACCCGGCTTCTCCAGCCCGCGGGTGCCGGCGCAGGTGCGACTCCTCATCGCCGGCGGCGTCTCGCTCGCGGTCACGCCGCTCCTCCTGCCGCTGTTCCAGGGCCGGCTTCCGGGGCAGGCGCCGACGGACTCGCTCGTCTGGATTGCCAGCGAGACGGTGACGGGGCTGCTCATCGGTCTGCTCGGGCGGATCTTCATCTTCGTGCTGGAGACGGTGATGAACGCGACCTCGACCATGGTGGGCTTCGGCTCGATGCCGGGCACGCCGGTCGAGGGCACCGAGGCGATCCCCGCGGTCGAGTCGCTCATCGTCCTCAGCGCGGTGGCGCTGATGTTCGCCGCCGACCTGCACTGGGAGCTGTTTCGCGGGCTCGTCGATTCCTATACCCGCATCCCGCCGGGCGAGGGCTTCGGCACGCAGACGGCGCTGGTGCGCATCACCGACCAGATCGGCGAGGCCTTCACGCTGAGCTTACGGATCGCGGCGCCCTTCATCATCTACGCTGTGGCGGTGAACCTCGCCTCCGGCTTCGTGAACAAGCTGACGCCGACGATCCCCGTCTACTTCGTTGCCACGCCCTTCGTGATGTTCGGGGCCCTGATCCTGCTCTACACCCTGTCGACCGAGTTCATGACCCAGTTCCTCTCCGGCTATCTCGCTTGGCTGCGCAAGGGCTGAGCGCATGTCCGCCGCCGACATCGCCAAGCGCCTGAAGCGGGCCGAACGCCTCACCGCCGTGCAGGAGCAGATGCGCCGGGCCGCCGAGTGGCAGCTCGCCCAGACCCGGCGCGACGCCGACGCCGTCGAGGCGGACCGCGCCGCCCTGCTGGCCGCCGTCGGCTCCTCCGCCCACGGCCATCTGTTTCTGGAGGCATCCAACCGCCGCCTGCGCGGCCTCGCCGCCCGCGCGACCGAACTCGAACGGATCGCGGCATCGCAAACCGCCGAGTTGCGCGAACAGGGTCTCGCGCTGAAGCGCGCGGAGCTCAATGCCGAGCGGATCGAGACGCTGCTCGACCGCGAGCGCGAACGGGTCGAGGCGATGGAGCGGCTCGACGGGCTGGCTCAGCGCCGCGACGCAAGCCTCCCGTAAGCCAGCGGGTCTAGGGTTCCTCCGATTGTCAGCGGCGCACCGGTTCGCGCCGCGTCAGGATCGATGGCGCGATGAGCATCTCTCCCCCTTCCGACATCGTCATGGACGTGGCCCGCGCCGCCGATCCGGCCCGCTACCAGGAGGCGGCGTCCAAGCTGTCGCAGCCCGGCGACCCGGCAGCCTTCGCCAGCGCCGCCGACGAGGCCGCCCGCGAGGTCGGCCTCACCACGCACATGCCGCTCGACGTCCATGGGACGCTGACGAGCATGAAGAACGACACCGCCCGCAGCGGAGCCGCCGACCCCTACCGGAAGTTCGAGGGGCAGGTGATCCAGCAATTCGTCGAGGCGATGCTGCCCAAGGCCGAGACCGTATTCGGCAAGGGCAATGCCGGCGGCATCTGGAAGTCGATGCTCTCCGAGCAGATCGGCCAACAGATCGCCAAGACCGGCGGCATCGGCATCGCCCGCATGCTGAACCCGGCGCATCCCACCGGCACCACGACAGCGGCTCCCACGGCCACCGGCGTGGCCGGCAAGGTCTGACCGGCGATGCTGCTCGAATCCCTCAAGCGGCTGGAGGCCACCGTCGAGGCCGAGACCGAGGCGCTCGCCGCCAACGCCGCCCTCGATCTCGACGCGGTCAACCGGGCGAAAAGCCGGAGCCTGCTCGAACTCACGCGGCTGGCCCGCGGCATCGACGTCGCGGCGCTGGATGCCGAGACCGGCATCGTGCTCGCCCGCCTGCGCGACAAGCTGATCCGCAACCAGGAGGCGGTCGCCCTGCATCTGCGGGCGGTGGAGGAGGTCGGCGAGACGCTCCAGGCGAGCCTCCAGGCGGCCGAGTCCGACGGCACCTATTCCGCGCGCCTGTCCGCACATTCGGGACGCGACTGAGCGATGCGCGTCCTCTTCAGCGGCTTGTGGATCTGCGCCGTCACCATCGCCTCATGTTACGCGGCGGTGACCTATGGCGGCGGGTTCTTCTCGAAATCGACCGAGCCCTACCTGGAAGGGCTGCAATATCAGAAGCTCGCGCCCATCAACATTCCGATGGTCGCCGAGGGCAAAGTCCAGGGCTACGTCATCGCCGTGCTGGTCTTCACGGCGGATGCCAAGCTGATGCACACGCTGCCCGTCGCCCCCAACGCCTTCGTGGTCGATGAGGCCTTCCGCCAGATCTACGGCGACACCACGATCGATTTCCGCAAGCTCGCCCGCTACGACATCAACGGCCGCCTCGCCCAGATCCGCGCCAAGGTGAACGAGCGCCTCGGCTCCGACGTGGTGAAGGACGTGCTGGTGGATGAATTGAACTTCGTGGCCAAGCGGGAAGTGCGCTCGTAGGGCCTGCTCGACCGACATCCTCCGACGAACGCGTCGTCCCTCATGCTGAAGGTGCCGAGTCACCGATTGGCCTCGAAGCATCCCGGAACGCTCGATCCCACGGCGTCGCCTCGCTAGATCCAGCCGCAGCGGGACAGTCGCCCCCGGCCGGTCTTAAAGGTCGATTCACGCAGAACTGTTTGACTCACCCTCAGAGTAAGTTCTGCGTAATCGAGTGCCATGTCCTCATCGGTCGCCGGCGCGCCGGACCTGTCCGGCCTCATCGAGCTCTCGCGCGACCCCGCGCTGGACCTGAAGCCCGCAATCCTGCGGGTGCAGACCGACCTGTTCCTGACCGCGCCGGTTCACGACCGGGCGATCCTTCAGGCCTTCGAGTCCCTGGCGGCGGGTCTGATCCCGACCGTGGACGAGGACACGCTGCGCGTCGTCGCGGAAAAGCTCGACGGTTGCCCCGACGTGCCGGAGGGCGTGCGTGCCGCGCTCGCGACCCGCGGCTTTCCCCTCGCGCTGCCCCGCGAGCCGGAGACGGAGGCGGAAGCCGACTGGGCGATCGCGGAAAATCCCGGCGCACTGATCGGCACCCGGGTTCTGGAGCGCCTGCTCGCCCGCGCCCGCACCGACGCGGATCTCGCCCGCACCCTGCTCGACCGGCCCGACATCCCGCCCGCCGACCTCGCACCACTCTGGCTCTTCGCCGAATCTGAGCAGCGCCGCGCCATCACTGAGGCCGTCGAGGCCACCGCGGCCTTGCGGCCCTGCCCGCCCGCACCGCGCGCGCTGGCCACGAGCCTGGTCGAGCATTCCCATTCCCGCGACGTCCAGGCCTTCGTCACCGCGCTTGGAAACGGGCTCGGCCTTCCGCCGAACTACCTCAGCGCAGCGGTCGATCCCGCCGCGCGCTACGACCTGCTGACGCTCGCCCTGCGGGTCGCGGATCTGCGCGAGGGCGAGGCGGTGTTCGTCTTCCTCACGCTCAACGACAACGTGGCGCGCTCAGTCGATCGGGTGTTCGCCCTCGTCACGCTGTTTCGTGACACGAGCCGGGCCACGGCCCGCGACCTGCTCTGCGCGATCCTCGGCGTGCCGGTGATGGAGCGCGCGGGCGGCGAGCACCAACCGCTGCACGGCCCCGAGGCCAAGCGCCCGACCCCGGCCGCCTCCGAGCGCGGCGGCTTCCGTACCATTCTCCCAACGCGCCTGCGCCGCACGAGCTGACGCCGGCTGAAAAACGCTACTCCGCGAGCGGCAGGCCGTGCCGGCCCTCGCGGTCGTCGATCTCGACGATCCAGAGATCGGAATCGAAGCGGATCTCACGGGCGAGCCGCTCCTCGACATCCGGCGACGGGGCGGCGCTGAGGATCGCCGTGAACAGGCGCTCGCCCGGATCCTCGGCCTCGATCAGCGCCTGGGGCGCCGGGCCGTAAAGGTCGGCGGTGCCGTCGAGCCGGTCGATCTTGACGAAGATCGCCCCCGCCTCCGCCGCGCCGCGGCGGCGCTGCACCGCCGGGATGTTTTCCCCGTTGAGGCGGCGCAACTGCGCGGAGACCCAGAAATCCGAGCGAAGGCGTGGCATGCCCGGTTCATAGGCGCCCGCCGCCTCGCTGGCGAGGCCTGCAAGGCACAGCTCCGGGCGCTGAGACGACCCGCTTTTCGCTGAAGCGCATCGAGTTTCGCTTCACTCCATCATCGCGAGCGGCCGCGAGGTGATCCAGCCGCGCGACATCTTCGGAAAGGACGCGCCCAGGATCGCGTCGGCTTCGTCTCGCGATGACGGAGGGGAAACCGAAGCGATCGAACCGATCCTGCCTTATCCGCTCGTCTTATCCGCTCGCCTTGGCGGTCATCTCGCGGGTCAGGGCGCGCAGGGTCGGCCCGGCGGCCTCGCCTTTCACCGGCAGCTTGCGATCTCGCTCGAATTTCTCGATCGCCGCCTTCGTGCCCGGTCCCATCAAGCCGTCGTCCTTGAGCGGCCCGTAGCCGAGCTTGGCCAGCGCGCGCTGGACGCGGATGACGGTGGGGTCGGGCTTCGGGCTCTCAGGCTTGCCCGCATCCGCCTTCACCTCGGCCTTCTCCTTCGCGGCCGGCTTCGATTCGGGCTTGCGCTCCGCCTTGGGCGTGACCGAGGCGGTCGTCTCGCCGGAGCGGATCATGTCGGCGATCGCGTCGCGGGGCGGGGCCGACGCCTCCCGCACGGGGGCGGCCTTCGGCGCCTCCACGGTGCGGACCTCCCGCACCGGCGGCGGAGCGGGCTTTGCCGCCACAGGCTTTGACTCGACGGTCGGCAGGATCGGCGCCGGGTGCGGTCCGTCCTGAAGGCCCATGGCGTTGACGCAGACATAGATCGCCGCGCTGGCGCCGAGCAGCGTTCCGAACACGCCGCCGGGATAGCGCAGGCAGAACCGCCCGGCCCCGCTCGCCGCAGACAGGGCGGTGGCCTGCCAGCCGGCGGCGGTCGGCCCGCGCGGCACCGGCTTGCGGCGCGGCGATCTGGCCGGGCCTCGCCCGGCGCGCATGTCACCGGGGACGACGATCTCGCGCTGGTCCCGTCGGACGGGCGGCTCGCGCATCATTTCGCTCCTTCAGCGCATCGTCCCGAAAGGCGGAATCCAGCCTTCCGGAAACGACGATGCAAGAACAGGGACCCTGCTCCGGGTGTCTGCCACGCTGCGTTCGACCGGCTCATCCGGCGCGGCGCATCGGGGCGTTGGCAGGCAGGGGGGTGGGCGACGGGGCGGGCGATGAGGCGGGCAAAGGAGCAGGATCGAACAGGCCGACCGGCAGGCGGATCGGCTCGGGCGCCGGCTCCGGTGCCACCGCACCCCGCACGGAGGTACGGAACGGTGCCGGCTGGTTCTGCGCCGGCACGATCTTCGTGCTGTCCGGCCCCGCTTTGCCGGCGGTCGCGGCGGCCTTGGCGCGGCTGCAATCGAGTGGCAGCGTCACGGTGACCGCGGTACCCCTGCCCGGCGCGCTCTCGACCGAGACGGCACCGCCGTGCAGCCCGGCGAGGCCGCGCACCACCGAGAGGCCGAGCCCGGTGCCCTCGTGGGTCCGGCCGTAGCCGCCGCCGACCTGGAAGAAGGGGTCGCCGAGCCGCGGCAGGTCGGCCTCGGTGATGCCGATGCCGGTGTCGCTCACCACGAGGTCGAGATAGGCCCCGCCCCGGCGCACCATCACCTCGACCCGGCCGCCGCGGGGCGTGAACTTCACGGCGTTGGAGATCAGGTTGATGAGCATCTGGCGGCAGGCGCGGGCATCCGCCACGAGGGCGCAGCCGGCGGGCACGGGCGCGCTCGCCAGGGTGATGCCCGAGGCGTCGGCCTTGAGCCGCATCAGGTCGCAGCAGCTGCGAATCAGCGCCTCGACATAGACCGGCTCGGGCTGGAAGTCGAAATGCCCGCCGCGGATGCGCGAGATGTCGAGCAGCGTGTTCACCACCTCGAGCAGGTGCCGCCCGGACTGGGCGATGATGCCGGCATATTCGCGCGAGCGCTCCGGCGAGAGGCTCACCGCGCCCTCCCCGCCCAGCACGTCCGAGAAGCCGATGATGGCGTTGAGCGGCGTGCGCAGCTCGTGGCTCACGGTGGCCAGGAAGTGGGTCTTCACCTCGTCGGCGCGCTCGGCCTCGGCGCGGGCGCGGTCGAGCTCCTGCGCGTGGCGGCGGTGCTCGGACACGTCGCGGGTCACGGCGACGACGGTCGAGCCGTTGGCGCCGGCCAGCCCCGCCTCGATCCGATGCGCGCGCATCTCGGCGAAGATCGTGCGGCTGCCGTCGCTACGCGGTGCGTCGAGATGCAGGCGGAAGGGCACGGTCGCCGGGACGCCGTGGGCGGCGACGTCGCTGATCGCCTGGAGCAGCGCCGGACGGTCGCCGATATGCACCCGGTCGAGCAGGCCGTGGCCGCGCAGGCGGCTCGCCTCGGCGCCGACGAAACGGGCGGCCGAACCGCTGGCCTCCAGCACCCGGCCGTTGGAATCGTGCCAGGTCACGAGGTCGTCGATGGCCGAGAGCAGAAGGCGGTCGCGGGCCTCGTTGTCCTGCATGCGGGTGCGCCACTCGCCCTCGCGGCGCATGTGCTCCATCGCCTGCGCCGCGATGTGACCGATGGCGGTGACGGCGAAGACCGGCATGACGACGGCGTTCGGCCACGTCAGCGCGAGGCTTCCCACCGGCAGGTAACCGCTCAGCGCGACGGCGAAGGCGCCGAGGACGGCGATGACGGAGGCCGCGATCGTCGCCCGGCGCGAGCCGGAGATCATCGCCTCCAGCGGCACCGCCACGAGCCAGATCGCCGCGGCCGAACTCGCGCCGCCGGTGAGCGCGGCGAGGCAGACGACGATGCCGGTCAGGCCGAGCGAGGACAGGGCATGCGCCACCCAGAGCGAGCCGGTGCGCGACAGCACGACGGCCGCGAGAAGCGGCAGGAACAGGCTCGCGATGGCAATCGCCTCGATCCCGCTCGGGACGCCGCGCCAGACCAGATAGGGCGGCAGGCCCGCCATCATCGCGGCGCCGGTGGCGAGCCGCGAGATCAGGAACCGCTCGTGGCGGAAGCGCACGCCGGGCTCGGCCATCGCGGAGGCGTGGACCAACCCGGCGAGACGGGCATCGAAGAGGGAGGCAAGGGCACCGTTCTTACGCAACACCACCACGCACAGCGCGAAATCCAAGCCCGAAACCGGGTGGCTCGCGCCCCTCGACTACTCGTTACGATCTTCGAGCAAACCGTCGCAGAGCCGGTTTAAGCGAGGATGAAAAGGGTCGCTCACTTGCTGCCGACCGCGGGTGCGACCGGCCCCCTGCGGACCCCGGCCGAGGCGCCGATCCCCGTTCTTCACAGCGCCCGGAACCGGGCCCGGCGGTGCTCCGCAGAGGGTAAACAGGCCTGCGCGAGGGCGGCACCGGGCGGAAAAAGGCTTCGTTCACCACGTCGGCGTTTTCAGGTCGCGCGCTTCATCCCGCCGTCCCGCGACGATGGCAGGATCGGATCAGGAATTCGCGCCGGCCGCGCCGGCCAAACAGCGCCCCCCTGGAACCGGATCGATGTCGTTTCTCCTGCGCGCCGCCCTCGTGATCGGAGCCCTGTCGTTTCTTGCGCTTCAGCGCCAGGAGGGGTCGTCGCCGGCCCGGCCGCGCGCTGCCACCGCAGAGACCGCATCGGGGATCGCGACGGGCGAGGCGATGGATCGCCTGACCACCGGCGGCATCGGCGCGCTAGTGAACGCCGTGAACGCGCTGCCGCCCGAGACCCGCGACGAGATGGTGCGGGCCGGGGCGGAGGCCGTCGCCCGCCACGTCACGGACCAATTCGCCGGACAACCCATCACATCGCCGCGTCCCTCCGCCGACACCCTCTCGGCCAGCGACCGCCGGCCGTCATGGCGGGGACCCACATCGCATTGAGCGCGGTTCTGGCCTGATGAGGCGGTGCTCCTATAACGGGCGTGTGCCGCCGGCCGGGTAGGAGCGACGATGTTCGGCTTCGGGAACGAGTACGAAGGCTTGGCCTTCTGGCTGCCGCTGATCTGGGCCGGCCTGCTGGCTCTGGCGGTGGCGATGTACGTCGTCATCGACGGGTTCGACCTCGGGGTCGGCATCCTCTTCACCGCCGCGCGCCCCGGCAACTGGCGCGACCGGATGATGCTCTCGGTGGCGCCGATCTGGGACGGCAACGAGACCTGGCTCGTGCTTGGCGGCGGCGGGCTGTTCGCGGTGTTCTCGGTCGCCTACGCGATCCTGCTGCCGGCGCTCTACCTGCCGATCATCCTGATGCTGATCGCGCTGATCTTTCGCGGCGTCGCCTTCGAATTCCGCTTCAAGGCCGAGCGCTCGCAGGTGGTGTGGGACAACGCCTTCCATTACGGCTCGCTGGTCGCCACCTTCGCCCAGGGCATGGTGCTCGGCGCCTTCGTCCAGGGCTTCCAGACCGAAGGCCGGGGATTCTCCGGCGGCACCTTCGATTGGCTCACCCCCTTCAGCGTCATGACCGGCATCGGCCTCGTCTGCGGCTACGGTCTGCTCGGCGCGACGTGGTGCGTGATGAAGACTTCGGGCGAACTGGAGATCTGGTCACGGATCAAGGCCAAGCAATTCCTGATCGGCACCGTCGTCTCGATGGCGATCGTCAGTGCCTGGGTGCCGTTCCTCGGGCTCCACATCCAGTGGCGCTGGTTCTCCTGGCCGAACCTGCTGTTCGTGGCGCCCGTGCCGCTGCTGACCGCCTTCGTCTGCTGGCGAATCTGGCGGGCGATCGAGGACGGGCGCGAGGTGGCACCGTTCCTCCTCTCGATCGCCCTGTTCCTGCTCGGCTTCCTCGGGCTCGCGATCAGCCTGTTCCCCTACATCGTGCCGCCCAAGCTGACGATCTGGCAGGCAGCCAACGCGACCTCGGCGCTGGAATTCGCCCTCGTCGGCTACGCGGTGGTGATGCCGCTGACGCTCGCCTACACGGCCTATGCCTACTGGGTCTTCCGCGGCAAGATCGAGGAAAACCCGAACGCGGCGAGCTACCATTGAGCGTCCGGCGCATCCTCTGGTTCGCCGCCCTCTACGGTCTGAGCCTCCTCGCCTTCACGGCGCTCGTCTACTTCATCCGCGCCATCGCGCGGTGAGGCGGGCAGCGGATCAGAGGCAGAGGGGAAAGGCGGCGGCAAGCCAGAGCGTCACGCCTTCCCGCGCCCACAGCAGCGCGCCGGCCAGCGTCAGCGCGCCGAGAAGGGCGAGGACGACGAGTTCGTCCCGCCCGCTCATCCCGGCCTCGCCCGCAGATCCCGCCGCGCCAGCGGAGCATCGCGGATCGGCAGGTTGAGGAGGCCGGCCAGCAGCGCGATGCCGATCGAGAGGGTCCAGGCCGCGTCGTAGGAGCCGGTATGGGCGAAGATGAAGCCTGCGCCCCACGCGCCGAAGAAGGCGCCGACCTGATGGCTCATGAAGACGATGCCGAACAGGGTCGAGAGATAGCGCACGCCGAAGATCTGCCCGACGAGGCCGCTCGTCAGCGGCACGGTGCCGAGCCAGAGAAAGCCGATGGCGCAGGCGAACACAGTCGCAGAGAGCGGCGTGAGGGGAAAGACGAGGAACAAAGCCATCACCGCGGCGCGGGCGACGTAGATCCACGACAGCACGTACTTCTTGCGCAGCCGGTCGGCGGCGACGCCGAAGGCGTAGGAGCCGAGGATGTTGAACAGGCCGATCAAGGCGAGCGCTCGGGCGCCGACGCCTGCATCGAGGCCGGCATCGGTCAGGACGGCCGGAAGATGCGTCGAGACGAAGGCGATGTGAAAGCCGCAGACGAAGAAGCCGGCATTGAGCAGCCAGTAGCCGCGATGTCCGGCCGCTTGGCGCAGGGCGACCTTCAGCGGGATCTCGTCCGTCGCCCCGCTCGTCCGCACCGCGGAAGCCCCCCTGCGCGCAATGCCGAGGGCCAGCGGCAGCATCAGCGTGGCGAGGCCGGCTGCGGCGAGCAGCGCCCCGCGCCAGCCGAGGCCGTCGACGACGATCTGCGTGGCCGGTACCAGCAGAAACTGCCCAACCGAGCCGCCGGCGGTGACGATGCCGGCGGCCGCGCCCCGTCGCCCGGGCGGCATCAGCGGCACCACGGCGCCCAGCACGACGACGAAGGTGACGCCGGTCATGGCGAGCCCGACTAGAAACCCGAGCGTGACGGTGAGGCCGAGCGCCGAGGAGATGATCGCCGCGAGCGCGAGGCCGACCGCGTAGAGGAACCCGCCGATGGCGGCGACACGGCCGGGTCCGTACCGGTCCGCCAGCGCCCCGACGAAAGGCTGGGCGAGGCCGAAGATGAGGTTCTGCACGGCCATGGCGAGGCCGAAGCTCTCGCGTCCGACACCGAGATCGAGCTCGACCGGCCGCATGAACAGGCCGAAGCCCTGGCGGATTCCCATGGCCATCGTCACGATCACCGCGCCGCAGGCGAGAGCGATCCAAGGGGCGGGCCGGCGAAGAGGCGGGGAAGGGATCAAGGTCGCGGATCCGGGACAATCAGCCGGAATCATAGTCCGTATCCCGGCCTCGGCAGAACCGGCTCATGCTGCATGACCGCTCATGCGGCGGGAGCGGCACACGAGCGTGGCGCCGGTGTCACCCGTCCGCGCCGTTCGCCGGCCGCCCCTCCGCGCGCGTAGCCTTGCCGGCCCCCGCTCCGCTAAGGTCCGTCCCATGATGTGGGATTTCGGCCAAGCGGCGAACGGTTCGCAATGACGGCGCAGGGACCGGACAGGCCGGATCAGGAGACAGCCGAGACGAGGGCTGCGGCGCGGGAAGCGGCGCGAGCGGCCGCCCTTCTCGCGCGCCAGCTCGGCCGCCTTGCCGGCAGCGCGGGGCGGGGCGCATGGCGCAGCGGCGCGGCGGCGGCCAAGGAAGCGGTAAAGGGGATCGCGCCGGTCTTCGCACGGGCGGCAGACCGCCTTCGCTCGACCGGACCGCGCGCGGCGCCCGCCGCACCCGTGGCGGATCCGGCGCCGGTCGAGCGGCCGGAGACGCGGCGCCCATCCTCCGACAGTCGCCCCGCCCGCTCTCCCCGCCGCCGTCGGCCATGGCTCATCGGAGGGGCGATCCTCGTCGGCCTGCCGCTGGTGATCCTGGCCGGCTACATCTTCGCCGCCTTCGCCACCCTGCCGCCGCTCGGCGGCGTGGCGCCGGAGGCGGCCCAGCGCGCCCTCGTGGTCGAGGCCGAGGACGGGCGCTCCTTCGCCACCCGCGGCGCGTTCCAGGGCGAGCGGCTGACCGAGAAGACGCTGCCGCCCCGGCTCGCCCAGGCCATCGTCGCGATCGAGGACCGGCGCTTCTACAGCCACTGGGGCATCGACCTGCGCGGCATGGCCCGCGCCATATGGCGCAACGCCACCGGCGGCGGCGTGCGCGAGGGCGGCTCGACCATCACCCAGCAATATGCCCGCCTCACCTCGCTCAGCCAGGAGAAGACGCTCCGGCGCAAGATCCAGGAAGCCTTCCTGGCGCTGCGCCTGGAGAGCACGCTGACGAAGCCCGAGATCCTCGTCGGCTACCTCAACACCGCCTATTTCGGCGCCGGCGCCTACGGGGCGGACGCGGCGTCGCGGCGCTATTTCGGGCATGGCGCCGAGAAGCTGACCCTGCCGGAGGCGGCGATGCTGGCCGGCCTCGTGCGCGCGCCCTCGCAGCTCGCCCCGACCCGCAATTTCGGCGGCGCCAAGGAGCGGGCCGACCTCGTGCTTCAGGCCATGGTCGAGACCGGCGCGATCAGCCAGCCAGAGGCCGACAAGGCGCGGGCCGAGAAGCTGACCCTGCACACCCCGCCCGAGACGCCGCCGGGCACCAACTACTTCCTCGACGCGGTCCAGGGCGAGGTGAAGCGGCTGACCGAGGCGGCCGGCGACGTCACCGTCCGCTCGACGCTCAACCTCGATCTCCAGAGCCTCGCCGAGGGCGTGCTCGCCCGCCGCCTCGACGCGGAGGGAGGCAAGAAGAAGGTCGGCCAGGGCGCGCTGATCGCGATGGCGCCCGACGGCGCGATCCTCGCCATGGTGGGCGGGCGCGACTACGAGGACAGCCAGTTCAACCGGGCGACCCAGGCCAAGCGGCAGGCCGGCTCGCTGTTCAAGCTGTTCGTCTACCTCGCGGCCTATGCGCGGGGCTACTTCCCCGATAGCGTGCTCGTCGACCGCCCGACCCAGATCGGCGAGTGGGAGCCGCAGAACTCCAACAACCGCTTCCGCGGAGCGCTGCCGCTGCGCCAGGCCTTCGCGCTCTCCGTCAACACCATCGCGGCGCAACTCGGCGAGGAGGTCGGGATCCCCGCGATCGTCGCCGAGGCGCGCCGGCTCGGCGTGCAGGCGGAGCTGCCGGCCGTGCCGAGCCTCGCGCTCGGCACGGCCGACGTATCGCTCTTCGAGATGACCCGCGCCTATGCCGGCGTGCTCGGGCCGGGCGTGCCGGTGGAGCCCTACCTCGTCCGAACGGTCCGCGGGAACACGCCGCAGCCGCTGTTCCAGCGCCCGGCACCGAAGCCCGGCGCGGCGATGGACGCGCAGGTCCAGTCGATGATGCTCGACTCGCTTCAGGCGGTGGTGGAATCCGGCACCGGCAAGGCGGCACGAGTCAACGGCCTCGCGGTCGGCGGCAAGACCGGCACCAGCCAAGATTACCGCGACGCGTGGTTCGTCGGCCTGACCCCGGACATGATCGTCGGCGTCTGGGTCGGCAACGACGACAACGCGCCGATGAACAAGGTCACCGGCGGCGACATCCCGGCCCGCGTCTTCCACGATTTCGTGGAGCGGGCGCAGAAGGTGATGAAGGGCCGCAAGCGCCCTGCCCCCTCCACCGCGCGGGCCGAGCCGGCTCCGACGGCCGTGGCGCCCGCGGCACCGGCCACAGGCGAGGTGCGCGGCGTGCCCGAGGTGGTCGATACCGGCACGCTGACGATCCGCGGTCGCAAGGTGCATCTGCTCGGCGTCGTCGGCGAGAGCGGCGCGCTCGCGCGCCAGCTCGCGCGCTACCTGCGCCGCCGCGAGGTGATCTGCTCCGGCGATCCGACCTCCGCCCGCTGCCGCCTCGACGGCGACGACCTCGCCGCCCTGATCGTGACGGCCGGGGGGGCGCGGGCGAGCGAGGACGCGCCGAGCGACCTGATCGAGGCCGAGGATCAGGCCCGGGCCGAGCGGGCCGGTTTGTGGCAGCGGGAGCGGTGAGAGGCGGTCGGGTGATCAGCCCGCATCCCTCGCGGCCGAGGACGGGCGACGCGTGGCACCTGCAGCGCGACGGGTGCCATCGATGATCAGGGCGTGCGGCACGCCATGGCCGCCGTCGCCTCGACCACACTGAGCGCCCGGCGTCGAACTTCGTGGGAGACACGCGGGCTGTCGGCGACGGCCGACGCCTCGCGCTTCAGCGCCGCGTCGCAGGCGCAGGACGGATGGCCGCTGGCGTCGTAGCAGGTATCGTGGCGCATGCAGGCCGCGTCGAGCTCGTCGATCGGGGGCGCCCCGTCGCCACGCTGACCCTTGCCGCAGTAATTGCCGTGGAACAGTGCTTGGCCGGCCACGACCTTGTCGAGATCGCCTTTCGGCGGTGCCGGGGTTTCGGCCTGCCCACCCGGATTGAGATCGTTGGCCGGGCCGCCCGCTCTGGCTCCCGATCCGCGCAGCGTCTTCGGGATGCCGGAGCTTGCGCCGGGCTCGTTCAGGGGTTCCGCAGCGCGGGCGTTCGGATCCGAGAGATCCGGCAGCGGCGGAGGAGGTCCCGGACGAGGCTCCTCGATCTCCGTCGTCGCGGCAGGTACTTTCTCCACGGCGCCCTGTGCTGAAAGATCATGCGGGTGGATCAGACAGATCAGCCCAAGCACGATGAGAAGACGAGATTTCATCGTGTCCCCCAAATTGCGAACCGATCAACTTGGAGGCTGCCGATTTCGTTCCTCAGGGCCGGACGCGTATCGATCGAATAGGCATATCCGCGAACACTGCTCCGAGAAGACAAGTTTTGCGTGTGAAATGTTTATATTACACGCATTCATCGACGAAGCGCCGAGCCGATGCGAGTGTGCAACGATTGAAGATCCTGCGGCGTTCTCGCCTTCGGCCCAGATCGATTGGGCACCTTGGGAGCAGATCATGCTGGGACGTTTTGGGCTGGGAGTCGTTTTGACCATGGTGGCCGGCAGCGCTGCGTTGGCCGCGCCTATGTCGGATGAAGACAAGGCGGTCCTTCAACAGCAATGTGCCGGTGATTTCACGACTTTCTGTGCCGGCTTGCCGCCCGAGGACGGCCCCGAAACCCAGGCCTGCTTCCAGAAGAACATGTCTCAGCTCTCCCCTGGCTGCCGGACTGCGATTCAGGCGTACAAGAAGAAGGGTTGACGCTTCGCAGCCGGAGATGATTGGCAGCGCAAGTCGCTCCACGATGGACGGCAGGGGTTCACTTCTGCCGGCCAAGCTCGTAGTATTTAAAGAATATATATATCTCTATTTCCTGAGATTTCTGGACAATAGATATTTCCACCCCGATATAAGATCCAGAATCGGCAACTCTCGTCCAGACCACATCTTGTTACTCGATACGGCACTTGCGATTCCCGTATCATCAGCGTCATAGGCCATATCGGATTGCTTGGCGTGCATGAGGCCCGTCCCGCGTCCTGGGGGTGTGTCGGTGGGGAAGTCAGCTTTTTCGAGGAGCCGCGAAGCGCTGTTGCTTCTCAGTCTGACGCCTGTCCTGATCCTCGGCGCCGCCGCAGCGTATTACCTCACACGGCCCACGACCCTGACCATTGCCGTCGCTCCGAGTGGCGGGACCGAACCGGCCCTGCTGCGCGCCTATGCCGACGAACTCGTCCGAAGACGGGTCGGCATCCGGCTGAAGGTCATCCCATTCGACGGCGTGCGCGAGAGCGCGGAGGCGCTCAAGGCCGGAAAAGCCGACCTCGCCGTGGTCAGGCCCGATGTCGCGATGCCGGGCAACGGCTTGACCCTCGTCGTCCTGAGGGAACTCGCCGTCTTCGTTGCGGCGCCGATCTCCACCGGCATCACCAGTTTCCCGAATCTGGCGGGCAAGCGATTGGGTCTGCTGGCCGGCCGAACCGCCGACCGGACACTCGTCGGCCACCTGGCCGACCATTACGGGCTGGAGATCCTGGCCGACGCGGCAAGCGGCGTCGTGCCGGCCAATGCCATGTCCATCGTGCCGATCGAGGAGGCCGAGATCGAAGCGGCGCTCCGAGACCGGCGTCTCGACGCGATGATTCTGGTCTCCACCCCGACTTCGCCGGCCGCTCGGCGCGTCGTCGGCCTCGTGCACGCCGCGAGCGAGGAGGATGGCGCGACGCTCGTCGGAACCGCCGAGACCGGCGCGGTCCTGGCGCGTTGGCCGCGTCTGCAATCGATCACGATTCCGGCGTCCCTATTCGGCGGAAATCCGCGCCTGCCCGCCGAGGACGTCACGACCGTCGGCTCGTCCTATCGCCTGATGGCGCGCGCCAGCCTGTCACGCAGCGTCGCCGCCGAGGTGACGCAGCACCTGTTCGAGATGCGGGCAGCCTTGGCGGACAAGGTGTCGGCCGCGGAGAGCCTCACGCACCCGGCCTACGAGGACAGCGCGGACGCCACCAGCGCCCGCCTCCCCATCCATCCCGGCGCGCTCGATTACTACGAACGCGAGCAGGAGACGTTCATCGAGCGCTACGAAAGCTGGATCTATCTGGTCGCCATCCTGGCCGGCGGATTCGGCTCGACGCTCGCATGGCTGCGGCAGCGTCTCGGACGCATCCGCCGGGAGCGGATCGCGGTGGCCACGACGCGCCTGCTGGAATTGCGCTCCGACGCCCGACGCGAGAGGGAACGAGGGCGTCTGGAGACCATGGCCGCCGAGATCGACGATCTCGCCGCCAGCATCGCGCGCCATGCCTTGAACCGCCCGACGGAACCGCGGATGCTGGGTGCGGCCAATGTCGCCATCGAGGCGGCCCGTTCGACGGTCCGGCGCCGTATGGGGCAGGACGGTGTGCCGGAAGGCGCGCCGGACGTGATCTAGGCTTTCAGGCGTCCGGCGCGGGTGTCCACCTCACCGGCGGGAGGTGACTTCGACCCGCGAGGATCGGAGGGCCGGTCGGCCATGCGGAGCGGAGGTGCGGCGGCCCGATGCCGAACCGCATGCCGCCTCGGCAACGCCTCCTACTACCGTTTCCGATTGATCGCTTCGGTTTTTACCCGACGTCGTCATCGCGAGGCGAAGCCGTGGCGATCCAGGGTGCGACATTTCCGGAAAGCGCGGAGCCCTGGATTGCTTGCGCCTTACCTCGCAATGACGAAGAGACGCCGAAGCGATCCAGCGGAGACCGTATGAGACCATTCCGATCGCGTTCGACGCTACCGGAACGGCGGCTCATCAAAGCTCCTGAGCTTCCTCGAATGCAGGCCGGCCCGGTCGGTGCGCAGCGCGTCGAGGGTCGCCAACCCGATCTGGAGATGCTCGGCCACCGCGCGCTCGTAGAAGGCGTTGGCCGCACCCGGAAGCTTGATTTCGCCGTGCAGCGGCTTGTCGGAAACGCAGAGCAGCGTCCCGTAGGGCACCCGCAGGCGGTAGCCTTGGGCGGCGATGGTGCCGCTCTCCATGTCCACCGCGATCGCCCGCGACAGGTTGATCCGCCGCCGCTCCTGGCTGAAGCGGAGCTCCCAGTTGCGGTCGTCGTAGGTCACGACGGTGCCGGTGCGCAGGCGGCGCTTGAGCGCATCCGCCCGCTCGCCGGTGACGGCGGCCGCCGCCGCTTGCAGGGCGATCTGCACCTCGGCCAGCGCCGGCACCGGAATCTCCGGTGGCACGAGGTCGTCGAGGATGCGGTCACGGCGCAGATATCCGTGGGCGAGCACGTAGTCACCGATGGTCTGCGATTGGCGCAATCCGCCGCAATGCCCGACCATCAGCCAGCAATGCGGACGCAGCACCGCAAGGTGGTCGGTGATGGTCTTGGCGTTGGAAGGGCCGACGCCGATATTGACGAGCGTCGAGCCCTGGGGCGCCCCGTCCGGCCCGCGGCCGACGAGGTGGTAGGCCGGCATCTGGTACTTGTGCCAGGGCGAGGCGGCGATCAGCGCCGCCGGGTCGGCAGAGGCCGCATCGGCCCGCTCGACCACGATCCCGCCGGGCAGCACCAGCCGCTCCCCCTCTCCCGCCGCCAAGCGCTCCAGCCCGTGGCGGACGAAGCCGTCGACGTAGCGGTGATAGTTGGTGAGCAGGATCCAGGGCTGGATCTCGCGCCAGTCCGAGCCTGTGTAATGCACGAGCCGGCGCAGGGAGTAATCGGTGCGCACCCCGTCGAACAGGGCGAGCGGGCGCGGTTCGCCAGGGCTTTCCAGCCAAAGCCCGTCGGCCACCTCGTCGCCGACGACCGAGAGCAGCGGCACCGGAAACAGGGTGGCGAGGTCGCTGGTGCTGACGCCGCTGCCGCCGAGATCGGTGCCGGGCTCGACGATATAGGGATAGGGGATCTCCTGGCCCGAGAGGCCGACCTCGATGCTGGCGCCGTAATCGCGCACCAGCGGCCGCAACTGCTCCAGCAGGTAGGCGCGGAAATAGCCCGGCTGCGTCACCGTCGTGGCGTAGAGCCCCGGCGCCTGGAACTTGGCGGTGGCCCGGTTGAGACGCGGCAGCGGCCCCGTGGGTTGGTAGGTCAAGCGCAGCTCAGGGTAACGGAACTGGAGCCGCTCGGTCGCGTCCGGCGGAATCCGGTGCTCGAGGTAGCGCGCCAGCGCCGCCTGCAGCGCCTGGGTCGCGCCCGCATGCAACGCTTCGAGCCGATCCACGGCCGTCTCCGCGTCGGCGACAGCCTCCATCGGCCGCAACTCGTCGATGGCCATGCATCCTCCCCGCTCGCCCCACGGTGTCTACATCGACACGGCCGGCGAGACGAGCAAGCGGCCTGCAGGAATGCGGCCCGCCTTGCAGCCACGCCGCACCGAGGCGACAAGGCATCGTGAGAGCATCATCCCGAAAGGTGGCCGCCGGCTTTCGGAAGAAGACGATGCAAAAGTCAATGCAATCACCTGAACCGAGAGCGCGAGGGCGGATGAACGAGAATGTCGAGCGGCGCCCCGGCGAGGAGGCGATCCCGCTGCCCGCCGAATACGATGCCGGCCTCTACTTCATCGGCCGGGTGCGCACGCCCTGGACGACCCGCGCCGAGTGCCCGAAGAACAACACCCAGACGGATGCGGTCTGCACGCTCGAAGTCGATGGGCGCTACCAGCCGGCGCTGCAGAACCTGGAAGGCGCCACCCACCTGATCGTTCTTTACTGGATGGATCGGGCGGCGCGGGACCTTGTGCGCCAGCAGCCGCGCCACGCGCCCGCCAGCCGCGGCACCTTCTCGCTGCGCTCGCCGGCGCGGCCGAACCCGATCGCCCTGGCCGTGGTCGAGCGGCTCGCCATCGTTGACGGCACGGTCAGCGTGCGCGGGCTCGACTGCCTCGACGGCACGCCGCTCCTCGACATCAAGCCCTATTTCGCCTCGACCGACAGCCGGCCGCAGGCGCGGGTCGATCGCGCCGGAACGGAAGCCCCGGCCGCGTCCTGACCGTCAGGATCGAGGGGCTGGCGGCTCGGCCTCTCCCGGCCGTGCCGCGCCGGATCCCGTCCTCATCCACCGGGAGAGAAGACGCAGGTAGACCGGCTTGACGTGGGTCTTGTAGGTCCGCCGGGCCACGCTTCGCCCGTGCCGGAACCCCTTCTCGGCGAGCGCCGTCAGCCGCCCCTTCACGGAGCCGCCGGGGGAGACGTCGATCAGGAGATCGGCGATCGCGCGGCGCTCCGGCCAGACCTGCGCCAATGCCGCGGACGTGTCGCGGTTGCAGGAATCGAGGGTGTCGATGTCGCCTTGGGCGAACACCGTCTCGGGCATCGCCTCCATCAGCAGCGAGCCGGGCCCCCATTTCGCATAAGCCTCGTCGTAGGCCATCTTCCAGCCGAACGCCGTGCGGCCGGATCGCAGCCAGATGTTCATCGCGATCGCCCGGCCGTCCAGCCGCAGGGCTTCGATGCCGGCGCAGCCGTCCCGCGCCAGCCCGACGATCATCGTCTCGGCGAAGGCGCGCAGCGGCGGCGCGTTGCGGATCGCCCGCCCACGCCGGCTCGCCCGGCCCTTCCAGCCGGCGGCCTCCAGGTCGACGAACTCCTGAAACGCTGCGCTCACCTCTTCCGGCTTGCGATAGCTGACATGGCGCAGGTCGCCGCGCTCCGCGAGCCGCTTGCGTTGCCGCCGCAGGTCGGCGCGCCGCTTCGACGAGACGGCGTGGGCCGGTGCAGGCTGCCCCGCAACGGGCGCGCTGAACTGGGCGCGTTGCCGCTGCTCGATGGTGGCGACGCGGGCCCCGTGCCGCTCGGCCGCAGCCATGAGCGCGGAGAAGACCGGCCCGTCCGTCGCGATCTGGTTGGCGCAGATCAGATTCGGCAGGGCGGGGTTGCGGGCAACAGCCGCCAGCATCGCCGCCAGGGCCGCGACCGCATGATCGCGATCGAGAACGGGCGAGCCGAGGAAGGTCAGCGAATTGCACGGGGCTTCCAGCGCCCGGACGGGCAGGCGCGAGGAAGGTCGCGCACTCACGAGGAGCCACACGCCGATCAGTTCGGCCCCTCCCCCTTTGCGTGGGGTCCAGACGAGGAGGACGTGCAGCGGCGTCTCGGTCACCGTGTAGATCGCACCGGCGATGGCGGGCTCCATGAACACGTTCGGCTCGGCGCAGCGCTGAACCAGGCGCCGCCAATCCGCGGCGAGCGCGCGGAAGCGCGGCGCGGCGGCGAACTCGACGGAGATCTCGGCAGGGTTCGGCTCTCGGATCGGAGCCGTCTCGTCCGGGGCCGGGACGGATTCGACCGTGCCCAGGCCCTTGAAGTCGCCGCTCGAATCCATGGACGGCCTCTCCTCGGCATCGCCGCCCCGACGGTGCCTTCTCTGCCCCGCTTGAGACGACGACAAAGCCGCGCTCGAAGCACGCGTTCTTCAGGGGTACATCCGGATGAGCGAAGCGGCCGCCGGCGCGGCGGAGGGCGAACGCGCTTACAGGAGTTGCCCGCCGGCGAGGCGGTAGCGGCCGATGGCGCTCTGGAACGCGGCCCAGCCGGACATCGCCGGATCGCGGATGATGTAGCGGAGATAGGCCCGCTCGGCCCGGTTCAGGCGCCAGGGCGTGAGCAAATTCCCGCACAGGCGGCGCGGCGAGCGGATCTTGAGCGTCTCGGGTTCGGCGGCCCCTTCCTCTCCGTCGCGCAGGCGGCAGCCGAGGGTGACGAAGTTCAGGCCCGCCAGCATCGCCACGTCCATGTGGTACCAGAAGCGTGGGTTGCACTCGATGAAGGCGATCCGGCCGTCCGGACTGCGACGGATATCGAACCCGACCACCCCTCGGTAGCGGAAGTGTTCGATCAATCGGCGGGCATGGTCATCGATGACCGGAACCCGGATCTCCTCCAGCTTGGTGAGGGTCCGGCGATAGGAAAACGAGGCTACGATCCGCCCGGCTTCGCACAGGTAGAAGCTGCTGAGCTCCTCTCCCGGAATGTATTCCTGGCAGATGATCGGCGTGTAGTTGAGATGTTCGGGAAGCGCATCGGCCGAATCGATCCGCCGCACCCCGTAGCCCCCCGACATCGCGGCGGGCTTCAGAATCAGAGGGAAGCCGAAGCGGACATAGTCGGGGTCGTGGCGCAGATCCGCCATCGTCGCGTAGTGGCGCGTCACCGGAACGGGCAGATCGAGGTCGGCGCAGACACCGGCGAAGCGCCACTTGTCATCGAGCGCGTCGAACGTGTCCGGGGCCGGCACCGGATAGAATGGCGCTCCGATCTGCGCACCGTGGATGGCTAGGAGCCGCGTCGTCCGGCTGCAGCTCGGCAGAACCATCTCGATGTGGTGAACGGCACAGAGCCGACGAATCTCGGCAAGGTCGGATGGCTGAGGGTCGGCAAAATCGCCCGTGAACGCGATGAACCGTTCGCAGAACCGAGATCGCTTCAGAAGATCGGCGTCACCCGCGCCGAGCACATAGACTTCACTGAAACATTCGCCCGCGCATCGCAAAACTCGATACTGGATGCGCGGGCCACAGGCCAGGACAAGCGCGCGCTTCATTGCAAAGCCTCATGCCCGAACAATCTCTGCTCAGGCAGAGAACGGACTCATCATTGTGCTTTATGATCGTCTGTCTCGAATCATACTTGTTCAGGAAAAACTTATCGTCAACAACTCTGCTATAGCGGGGCCGAAATTTATATCAGTTCTATACTGATGCGCGCACGGGATATATGGAGCTAGAACACAATTGCCACTTCCCGCCTCGGCCGAGGACCAGGCCCGATCGTGCGGCGATCGCCGGTCACCGCTGCGACAGCCGCTCCAGGGTCAGCGGGTCGAGCCGGCCGTCGAAGAAGGTCGCGAGGGCGCGGGCGAAGTCCGGCGCATCCGGGTCGGCCTGCGCGAACAGCGTCATGGAGGAGCGGAACTTCACGTCGTCGGGCGCACCGAACAGCGTGTGCGCCGAGCGGTCCTCCCAGGCATTCGCCGCCCGCGTGCAGGTCCGCAGCCTCTCGCCGAGCAGCGGATGGGCGAGATAGGCCCGCGCCTCGGCCAGCGATCCGATCGCGTAGCGTCGAGCCATGGCGCTGGAGCCGAGCCCCGCGATCTGAGGGAAGACGAACCACATCCAGTGGCTCCGCTTACGCCCGCCCTGCAACTCCGCGAGCGCCGTCTCGTAGACGCCGGCTTGTGCCTCCACGAAACGGTTCAGGTCGAACCTGTCGTCCATCGTCAGCACCCCAAGCGGCGCGGGCGGTCGGACTCGGCCGTAGCCCCGGCCGTCCTGCAACCGACTCGCGAGGCAGGGCAACCGGCCGGGACGGGCGCGCGTTCCTCAGGCCAGAGCCGCCATCGCCTCGAAGACGAAAGCGTGGCGCGCAGCAAGCGCGTCGACGTCGCTGCCGTAGCCGCCGCCGATCACCGCGCAGAGCGGGATGCCGCGTGAGCGCGCGAGGCCGACGACCGTGCGGTCGCGGGCGCGCAAGCCGTCGTCGGTGAGGCAGAGGCGACCGAGCCGGTCGTCGCGGTGGGGATCGACGCCGGCATTGTAGAAGATCAGGTCCGGCGCGAAGTTCTGGATCAGGCTGGGCAGGCGCGCCTCCAGCACCGCGAGATACTGCGCATCCCCCAACCCATCGGGCAGGCCGATATCGAGATCGCCCGGCACCTTGTCGTGCGGGTAGTTGCGCTCGCAATGGATCGAGAGCGTGAACAGGTCCGGCTCGCGGGCGAGGCAATCGGCGGTGCCGTCACCCTGATGCACGTCGAGGTCGATGACGAGCGCCCGCGCGATCGCTCCCTCCCGCCGCAGGGCGAGGGCCACCACCGCCACGTCGTTGAACACGCAGAAGCCCGCCCCGCCGCTCCGCCGGGCGTGATGGCTGCCGCCGGCCGTGCTCCCGGCGAGTCCGTGGGCGAGCGCGAGGCGCGCGGCGCGGAGCGTCCCGCCGGCCGAGGCGCGGGCGCGGGCGGCGACCTCCTCCGTTACGGGTAAGCCGATCGCCCGCTCGATTGCATGCGGCACGTCGAGGGTCAGCACGGCCTCGACGTAGCCTGGATCATGCGCGCCCGAGAGAAGGGCCGCATCGGCGGGCTCGGGCGTGACGAAGCCCTCCGGCGCGAGGCCGCGGGCGCGCAGGATCTCGGCCAGCCGGCCGTATTTGCGCATCGGAAAGCGGTGGCCCGCCGGCAACTCGGCCTCGTAGGCCGGATGGAACACGATCGGGATCAAGGGGGCGGCCTGGATCAGCGTGGGAGTGTCACACGCCTGATAAGACGGCGCTGCTAGGGGCGTGATGGGACGCGCCGTCGCGCCCGGACATCACGATCGACGGGAGACGCCGCGCATGATCGCCCTGCCGGAGAGCGGCGCCTCCGCCGCCCTCGCACTCTGCGCGGCCCTCGTTGCGGTCAACCTCGCCAGCCTCGCCGTGGCGGCCCTGCGGATCGGGCGCAAGGGGAAACCCTCGGCTTTCCCCGCCGGCGCACCCGTCTCGGTGGTGCGGCCGCTGCGCGGCCTGGAAGCGTTCAGCGAAGAGACCCTGCTGGCGAGCTTCCGGCTCGATTATCCGGCCTACGAGCTGATCTTCTGCGTGGCGGATGCGGGCGATCCGATCCTGCCGCTTCTGGAGCGGATGCGGGCGGCGCATCCGCAGATCCCCTCGCGCCTGATCCTCGGCGACGAGCGCCTCGGCGGCAATCCGAAGCTCAACAACTGCGTGCGCGGCTGGGATGCCGCCCGGTACGAATGGGTGATCCTCGCCGATTCCAACGTCCTGATGCCGGCCGACTACGTCCAGCAGATGCAGGCGGCGTGGCGCGCCGATACCGGCCTCGTCTGCTCGACGCCGATCGGATCGCGGCCGGCAAACTTCTTTGCCGAGGTGGAGTGCGCGTTCCTCAACACCCTGCAGGCCCGCTGGCAATATGCCGGCGAGGCGCTCGGCCTCGGCTTCGCCCAGGGCAAGAGCATGCTTTGGAACAAGCCGTTCCTCGAGGCGCGGGGCGGCATCCGCGCCCTGAACGCCGAGATCGCCGAGGACGCCGCCGCGACCAAGCTCGTGCGCGCCGCAGGCAAGCGGGTCCATCTCGTCGCCGCGCCCTTCCGCCAGCCCCTCGGGCACCGCGACCTGGCGGAAGTGTGGTCGCGCCAGGTGCGCTGGGCGCGTCTGCGGCGGGTGACCTTCCCCCTGTTCTTCGCCCCCGAGATCGGCATCGGCGCCCTGCTGCCGCTGGTACTGACCGGCTTCGTGGCGGGCACGCGAGAGGCCGTGCTCTGGCTCAGTGGAGCGGGTGCGCTGTGGTACGGCGCGGAGATGGCGCTTGCCGCCCGCGCCGGCTGGCACCGCTCGCCGCGGATGCTCGCTGCCTTCCTCGTCCGCGACGCGTTGCTGCCGGCGATCTGGGCGAGCGCCTGGGCCCGCACCGCCATCGTCTGGCGCGGCAATACCATGGACATCCGCACCCGCGACGCAGCCCCGCTGGAGACGGGACCGAGCGCGGCCTGACTGCGTCCGACAGCCGGCCTGCCGATCGAGGCGCTGCTCGCGCCAGGGCGCGATGCCTGCGACGGACCGCCTTCGGCGAGCACGTCCTCTTCCGACGCGCTTTGGTCCATCGCCCCTGTTGGCCAGCATCGCGGTCACGCGCGCAGGCGCATGATCGATTGTCGGACTCGCACACTGGCCCGATCAATTGAGCAGATCCGCGGGCAGCGCCGCCACCCGGAACACAAATCTGTTATCATCGGCACCCGCTCAGCGGAACCAAAACTCGAATACAGCAAAAACAATACTTATAGGCCGGCAAAATACACCTGAAAATAATCGAAACAACGGCCCATTCATTTTCGGAAAGAAGCCTGTTGCCAACGAAGCCGCCGACTCGCCTTAGTCAACAGATCTGTTAAAAAGCAGTAAGCACCGCGAACGCGCCGTGTCGTCAGGGGATCACACAGCGATGGCTTGGATGCCGTTCCGAAACGTGCTGCCGACGTCATCCGCCAACCGAGACAGGGACGCGGAGCAACGGTCTGCGGCCCCGGAACCATCCCCCTCGCCACGGTTGCCGAAGGCCGCCATGCCCGACCTGATGGAGGGCGGCAGACGCCCGCGTCCCGCGCCGGAGCCGGCGGCGCCCACGCTCGATGCCATCGGTCAGCGCGACGAGGTCGTCCGGCAGCGCATCGACGCGATGGTCGGCCGACTGGAGGATCTCCGCAGCCTCCAGGATGATTTCACGCTGATCCTGCAGCCGCTGGCGAGCATCAGCAGCGAGCTTTCGAAAGCCAGCGTGCGGATCGCCGAGCTCGAGAGCACGCTGTCCCAGGAAGTCAACGCCAATGGCGGCTTGCGCGACGAGGTCGTGGACCTGTCGGCGAAGCTCTCGCGCCTGACCAACGAACTGGTGGATTCGCAAGGACAGGCGAAACGGACGCTGGAGAACTTGCGCGAGCGCGATGCGGCGGTCGAAGCGTATCAGATCGACCTGCGCGACAAGCTGTCGGTCATCGAGAATCTGGAGCGCCAGCTCTTCTCCGAGGTCGAGCAGAACAAGGCCCTGGTGAGCGAGAGCCGAGCGCTGCGGCAGGAGGCGCAGGCCGCCGACAGTGCGTTGGCACGCTCCGAGCACGAGCTGAACAATCTGCGCGAGAAGAACAGCCTGCTGGAGACCGACGGGCGCAGGCTCCAGCTTCTCAGCGAGGAGCAGGCGACGCAGCTCGCGGATCTCGATGCCCGCCATCGCGACCTCACGGCCACCGCCGAGGCGGACCGGCAGCGCCTGCGCCTCATCGAGACGCAGCTCGCGACGGAGATCTCGGTGCGGGAGCGCAACGAGGTCCAGCACGAAACGGAATTGGCCGCCTTGCGGAACGATCGCGCCAGTCTCGCGATGAAACTCGAAGCCGCCGCGAACCGCGCGGCCTCGACGGAGCAGTTGCTGGTGCAGGCGCGCAATCAGTTGCGGGATAAGGACGAGGAGTTCCGCGCGGTCGATCGCAACTTCAAGGAGGCGACGATCGCGCGCAGCACGCTGGAACGGCGCCTCGAAGCGCTGCAGGCCGATCTCGCCCGCCAAGCCGATCGGTTCCAGGAGATCCAGCGGATCCGCGGCGAACTCGACAGCCGCTGTGACATGCTCAACAAGGCGCTGGCCGCCAAGGATGCCGCGATCGAGCAGACGATGAACCGCAACGCGGTTCTCAACGATCGCATCGAGCACCTGACCCACCGGCACGAAGCCGCCCGCGCCGATCTCGAAGCCTCCAATCGCAGATTGACGGAGGAGTTGCAGAACGAGCGTTCGGAGCGGGCCCTGCTGCAGGGGGCTCTCGACATCGCCCGCGAGAGCCGGGCCACGCTTCAGAAGCAGCACGATGCCTTGAAACGCTCGGGGCGCCCCTGGCGGGAGCAGATGCACGACGAGGCCGACAACGAGAGCGCGCAAGCCTCGGCCGAAGAGGTGAGCAACGTCCGCCCGTTCACCTCCACCGGCAAGTCGGCCTCGTCCGACGCCGCCCGTTGAAGAAGAGCTGGAAGGATCGTTGAATGTCAGAGCAAGCTGTGAAGGACGCCCCCTCCTCCGGCAACTCGATTCTCATGAGGGCTTGGCAGGCCAACGTGACGCGCCCGGGCGATAAGGTGATCAATTTCTCCCCGGCCGGTTCGGAGGGCGGCTCCTCTGACGGGGCAGCGCCGTCGCTGCCGCAGCGCGACTGGGTCTCGGCGATCGATCTCGTGCAGGAGGCGGCCGAGGCGATCCGGATCAGCGAAGAGCGTGCCGTCGATCTCGAGAACCAGTTGAGGAACGTCATCGCCCAGGCCGAGGACGAGGTGCGCCAGCTTCAGAAGACGATCGCGTCGAACCAGCTCCTGCTGTCGCAGGCGGAAGAGCGCGCCCGCCGCGCAGAGACGCGCGCCAAGGAAGCGGAAACCTGGCTGGTGCGGATCCACGATGCCGTGTTCACGGCCTTCGGCTCCAAGACCAAGCCCGAGACCGCCGAGTCCGGCGAGAGCGGGCCGGACACGCCCTAAAGGCGAACCCTCGCTGTCATGAGTCTCGACACTTCGTGCTCGACAACCGGCGAGCCGCGTCCACCGGCTCCAGCCTCCGAACGGACCCTGTTCGACATCGAGTTCGGGCTGTCCGATGCGCTGGGTCTGGTGAAGCAAGCCGCGGACACGATTCATGACCTGCAGCGCTGGCGGGATACGATCGAACCGCAGACGCTGAGTCTGATCCGGAGCGTCCAGCAGGAGCGGGTCCGCTGGCAGCGGGAGCGAACGGCCCTGGCCGGTGAAATCCGGGAATGCCGGCTGACGATCGACGCGACGAAGATGGCCCTGCAAACGGCTTTATCCGAGAACGAGGGGCTGCAGCGGCGCTATCACGACGCGAAAGCGTGCGCAGCGTCCGCCGAAAAGCGCGCCGCCGCGGCAGAGGACTTGCTCGCCTTCATCTATCAGACTTTCCAAGTCGAGCTGGGCGGCGCGGCCGGAAACGATAGGATCCGCCTGCCGTCTCGTCCGGCCGGTGAGCGGATCGCGCCCGAGTCGCTGCCCGCCTCCGCGGCGCCTCACGGCACTTCGTCGAGCACCGCATCACCAGAGCCCGGCATCGACCTGGGCCTGTGACGTTTCGGAGCCGGAAACGGGCTCTTGGCAGCGCGGTCGACCGGTGCAGCGGGCCCATGCCCCGGGAACGGTAACGCTCTCGCTCTGCATCGCTCCCACTGCCCCACCCCCTGCCGGGGATGCCGCGCCTGGCGGCCTTGATCCGGGTTGGGAACCGGCGGACGCGGACACCGGCGACTGAGGCCCGCAGAATGACAGGGCAATCGCTGTTCATGCGATGCCGACCCTCTTTCGTGCGTTGGTTGCATTGTCGTCGCAAATCCAGTTTAGCTCCGGGCTTGATCAGCAGCGCCGCGGATCAGAACTGCGGCTCGCTCTCGGAGAGACCCGGTTCACCGATGCAATGTCTTGCAAGAGCGCTCGCTATCCTCGTTGTGTCGGGAGGTCTGATTGGTGGAGCCGAAGCCGGCGAGGCGAAATTTTATCGCGGCACGCATGTCTGCAACGGCAACCTGACGCTCGACGATTGGGAATTTTCCCCGGCGGACGCGCGGTTCAACGTCTTCTTCCGGAGGGCGGACGGGCAGTCCTTCCAGGCGCTCGAACTGACGGCGCAATCGACCGCTGACGGTCTCGTCCTGTCCGACCGGCGTGGCCGCCCCTGGCTCGCGCTGCGCACGCAGCCGGACGGCGAGACGCTTCACGGCCGCTGGCTCACCTACCAGGGGCGGCCGCAGACCGAGTGCGAACCGTTCACGGTGGAACGCACCGAGAGCGCGAAGGCGCGCATGGACGGCCTGTTCGCTCTTTTCGGCGAGGCCGAACCGACGGTCCGGACCGCCCGCGCCGCTGCGGCCGAACAGCAGCGCCTGCCGCCGATCGAATTGCTGCCGGAACTCGACCAGCAGGCCTATCGCCAGCGCTACGCCGAGGCCGCACCGGCCTTCTGGAAGCGGTTCTACGAGGCGGAGCGTAAACGGCTCGCCGGCGCCCCCATCGCCACGCCGGAGGAGCGCGAGCGGCTTGTCGCAGCGTTGCGCGCGGGAACGAGCGCCGAGGCGACGCCCCAGGGCTCGCTGGAACGCGACGCCGCCGCCCGGCAATCCGCGCTCGATCGCCTGCGTCTCGTGGCCGACCGCCTCGCAGATCAAAACAGCCCGTTGAAGCCGCTTGCAATGGACGGTTTGTGCGAGCGGCTCTCGGACTTCGGCTATATCGACACCGAGCGGCTCGAACTCGCCGTCGGCCTGCCGGTGGAGTCTTGGAACCGCGCCTTCACCGAAAGCCTCATCCAGCAGGTACAATCCTGCAAGGAGGGCAAGACGGTCGTCCGCCTCCTGACCCAGTCCTATCCGGAGATCGAGCGGCGCGGGCGCAATGCGGCGTGGCTGCGCGAGCAGTGGGAGCGCCTGCGCGCCCTTCCGCCGACCCTGGCGACGCTCCGCGATACGAACGGGCTGCATCTGAGCCAGGAGGAGCTGCGCCGGAACGACGTCCCGCGGGCCCTCTACGAGCGCTTCGTCGGAGCGCCGCTCGAACCGCGTCGCGCGGAGGTGGAGCGGGCCGCCGTCCGAGAAATCGAGGATGCGTTCGCCAAGGAGACCCCGACGAGCCTTCCCCTCGACCAGGCGCGCTCACGCTGCCAGAGTCTCGGCGGCCGTTCCTGGGGCAACGACGCGCTGTCGCGGCTCTACAAGGTCTGCACCGAGGCCGCCGACAGCTATGTCGACCGGACGATCCGGCGCTCCTTCCAGGCCCAGGTCGAGCGGATCGAGACCGCGCCGAAGACCTTCGAGGGCCTGCGCACGAACCATTGGTTCCTGATGGACACCAGCGATCTCGCAGGGGCCTATCCGCCGCCGGCACTGCTGGCTGAATTTAACGCGAAGGTGGGCGGCGCCCGCGCGGAGGCCGTCCGCGCGGCGAGAGATGAGGTCGAGAAGGCGTTCGCCGCGGCCGACCCCTTGGCGCGGACGCCCGAGGCGCCGATCCTGCGATGCGGACGCGAGGTGCCTCCTTCCGACGAGACGCTGAGGCCGCTGGTCCAAGCCTGCCTCGACGCCAGCCGTGCCTTCGAGACACGCCGCGAGGAAGCACGCTGCAAGGAGGCGCTGAAGGCCTCGGGGGCCGGCGACGGGTTGCTGGCGGCAACGATCAGACCGAAGCCCGGCTCGGATACTGCAATTCCGGTGCGTCAGGTCGTGTGCGGCGGCGCCCGGCAGACGATCGCGGTCACCTTCCCGACCTCGGGAATGCTGTGGTGGTCCAAGCAGTACATGGAGGTTCGCCTGCCGAACGATCCGAAGCGCGATGAACCGCGCACCGTCCGCTGGCTGATCGAACCGGTCTCCGGCAAGGCCGAGTGGGCGATGACGAAGCTCGAAGCCAAGACCATCGACCTGCCCGTCCCGGAGGAGCTGTTCCTGCCCTGCCTCGCGCGCCAGGGCCTCTGCCGGTGACGCCGGCGGGCTGGACCGTCGCGGTTGCCCTCGTTCTGGCCGGATGGCTTACCGTGCCGGAGGTCCGCGCCCAGACGCAGCGCCAGATCGGTCGCTACACCGTGACCGAGCGGATGGTCGGTGCGTGGCTGCTCAAGTCGTCGAGCGGGCCGCTCGGAGCCTATTGCACCATCGAGCGGCGCGCGGGCGGGCAGACCTTCGGCTACCAAGTCACACGGGCGGGTGAACGCTATCTCGGTCTTTCCTCCTCCGCCTGGCAGCGGGCGTCGGGATCGTTTGAAACGGTCCGGCTCACTGTCGGCGGCGCAACGCTGTGGGCGGGCCGCGCCGCAGCGCCGGTTCCGGACAGTCTGGTGCTGCCGATCAAGCCGGAGCAACGTGATCCGGCGGAGACCCTGTCGCGGGCCGACAGCGCCCGGGCGGACATCTCAGGCCAAGTGACGCCGTTCGACCTGTCGGGGGCCGCCGAAGCGCTTCAGGCGCAGCGGACCTGCCTCGCCGGGGCGCAGTGACAGGCGTTCTTCCGCGCGCCGCCGTCGATGGGCTAGGGAAGCCCATGAACATCGCCATTCTCGAGACCGGCCATCCGCCCGAGCGGCTCGGCGGCCGCTTTCCCTCCTACGGCGCCATGGTGGCGGCGCTGATCGGCGACGGCCACCGCTTCGAATGCTTCGACGTGACGGCGGGGCGTTGGCCCGAGGCGCCGGAGGCGTTCGAGGCCTTCGTCATCACCGGTTCGCCCGCCTCGGTCTACGATCCGATCCCCTGGGTCGAGGATCTGCTCGCCTTTCTACGCGGCCTCGACCGCTCGAAGAAGCTCGTCGGCCTCTGCTTCGGGCATCAGGCCCTGGCGCAGGCCTTCGGCGGGAGGGTGGAGCGGTCGCAGCGGGGATGGGGCCTCGGGTTGCACGCCTACGCGGTGGTCGAGCGCGCGCCCTTCATGGACGAGGCGGAGAGCATCGCCATCCCGGTGAGCCATCAGGATCAGGTCGTGGCCCTGCCGCCCGGCGCGCGGGTGCTGGCCGGCAGCGCCTTCACGCCCCACGGTGTCCTGGCCTGGAGCGATCGCCCCGCCCTCTCCTTCCAGTGCCACCCGGAATTCGCGCCGGACTACGCCCGCGCGCTCACCGACGGCCACCGGGCCGGCGCGACCGACCCGGCCCTGGTGCCGGCGGCGCTGGCTTCGCTGGAAGCACCGCACGACAGCGCCCGCGTCGGCGGTTGGATCCGGCGCTTCCTGCGCGAATGAATCAGCCGCGGTAGGCGCCCTGCCGCTCCAACATCCAGCCGGGATATTCCAGCGGCAGCCGGGTGGCCGCGTCGAGCCGCGCGAGATCGTCGGCGTCGAGCTGCACCCGCGTCGCGCCGATATTGTCCTGAAGCTGCCCGACGCGCTTGGCCCCGACGATGACGCTGGTGACCACCTCCCGGTGCAGCAGCCAGGCCAGCGCCACCTGCGCCACGCTGCACCCCTTCGCCTCCGCAATCCCGCGCATCGCCGCCAGCGTGCCGGCGCCGCGCATCCGATCGACCGGCGGGAAATCGAAGGTGGTGCGCCGCCCGTCCGCTTCCGTGCCCTCGCCGTCGTACTTGCCGGAGAGGTATCCACCGGCCAGCGGGCTCCACACCATCAAGCCGATCCCCTCTGCGGTCAGCATCGGCGCGATCTCGCGCTCCAGATCGCGCCCGACCAGGGTGTAGTAGGCCTGAAGCGAGACGATCGGGCTGAGCCGGCGCATCTCGGCGAGCCCGACCGCCTTCATCACCTGCCACGCCGCCCAGTTCGACAGGCCGAGATAGCGGACATGGCCGTGGCGCACGAGGGTATCGAGCGCCTCCAGCGTCTCGGTGACAGGTGTTGCCGGATCGAAGCCGTAGATCTGGTAGAGGTCGATATGGTCGAGGCCGAGCCGGACGAGGCTCGCCTTGCACTGGCTGAGGATGTGTCCGCGCGAGGCGCCGCGGGCGTTCGGCCCCTCCCCCATCGGCCCCAGCACCTTGGTGGCGATCACCACGTCGTCGCGGGGAATGCCGAGATTCTTGAGCGACTGGCCGAGGATGCGCTCGCTCATCCCGCCCGCGTAGACGTTGGCGGTGTCGATGAAATTGATGCCGGCATCGAGCGCGGTCTTGACGAGAGCGTCGGCCTCGTCCTGGCCGAGCCGGCCGATCTGACCCCAGAAGCCGTCGCTGCCGCCGAAGGTCATGGTGCCGAGGCAGAGTTCGGATACGAACAGGCCGCTCCGGCCGAGGGGGCGTAGGCGCATGGAGAGATCTCCGTCTGAAAGGAACACCCCCTGTTACGGTGTCCGCGGCATCCCGCGCACGGCCGATCCTCTCAAGCCCTTGCCCGATCCTCTCAAGGCCACCCTGCCGTGATGCGCGGCGAACGGGCAGGCGCTAGGATCGACCCATGACGACCGACCTCCCTGGCCTCGCGGCGCTGATCGAACGGCAATGGCATCGCTTCGGCCGGGAGACGCCGGCCGACGGGCTGCTCCTCAACCGTGCCGAGGCGCCGAGCGGACTGATCCGCGCCGTCTACCGCCCCTCCTTCTGCGTCGTGGCGCAGGGCGCCAAGGCGACGTTGCTCGGCGACACGGCCTTCCGCTACGCCGCGGGACAGGCGCTGTTCGCCTCACTCGATCTGGCCGTGACGGCCCGAATCACCGAGGCGAGCCCGGCGCGGCCCTACCTCGCCCTCAGCCTCGCGATCGATCTCGGCGCCCTGGCCGATCTGCTCAGTACCCAGGCGCCGACCCTCGCGGAGGTGGGCGCCCCGACCTTCGCTCCGCTGCGCACCGTCGCACTCGATCCCGACCTGTGCGATCCTCTCGCGCGCCTCCTCGCCCTGCTCGATCACCCCCGTGACCTCCCGGTGCTGGCACCGCTGATCGGGCGGGAGATCGTCTGGCGTCTTCTCGGCGGTCCGCTGGGTCCGGCCTTGCGGCAGGTCGGCCTGCCCGAGAGCCACGCCGCGCGGATCGGCCGGGCGACGGCCTGGATTCGCGAACACTATGCCGACGCCGTGCGCGTGGCCGATCTGGCGGCGCTCGCGCGCATGAGCCCGGCGAGCTTCCATCGCCACTTCAAGGCCGTGACGACGATGACGCCGGTTCAGTTCCAGAAGCAGGTCCGGCTCCACGAGGCGCGGCGCCAATTGCTCGCCGCCGGAGACGTGGCGGGCGTGGGCTACGCCATCGGCTACGAGAGCCCGTCGCAGTTCAGCCGCGACTATCGCCGCCTGTTCGGAGCGCCGCCGGGCCGGGACGGCGCCGCGATCCGCGCGCGTCTCACCGCCGAGCCGACGCTGCCGTAATTGCTTCCGATGAGGGGTGCTGGTGCGGGTAGAGGGAATCGAACCCCCACGCCTTTCGGCTGGCGATTTTGAGTCGCCCGCGTCTACCAATTCCGCCATACCCGCGACGCACGCGCCTCTTGGCACAAGCCGGGGCGACGGACCAGAGCGAATCTTTTCCGCATCGGGGTAACCCTCGCCTCCGGCCCGCTTCTGTGCTGAAAGGGCACCGCTTCCCCGACCCCAACGAGGCCCCATGCTCCGCCGGCTCTACGAGTGGATCCTCGCGCTCGCCGCCAAGCCTTCCGCGCCCTGGGCGCTCGGGGCGGTGGCCTTCGCGGAGAGTTCGTTCTTTCCCGTCCCGCCGGACGCGATGATGGTGCCGATGGCGGTGAGCCGGCCGGACCGGGTCTGGCTCTACGCCACCATCGCCACCGTCGCCTCGGTGCTCGGCGGGCTGCTCGGCTACGCCATCGGCGCGCTGCTGTTCGATTCGGTCGGGCTGTGGCTGTTCAACCTCTACGGGCTGGCCGACAAGGCCGAGACCTTCCAGGCCTCCTACGCCACCTACGGGCATTGGGTGATCCTGCTCAAAGGTCTCACCCCGATCCCCTACAAGCTCGTCACCATCACCTCGGGCTTCGCCCACTATTCGCTGTTCTGGTTCACGCTGCTCTCGGTCGTCACCCGCGGGGCGCGCTTCTTCCTGCTGGCGTGGCTGCTCGGGCGCTACGGCATCGGCATCCGCGCGGTGCTCGACCGGCACCTCAACGTGGTGGCGGGGCTGTTCGCCGCCGTGGTGATCCTGGGCTTCGTCGCCTTCAAGGTGATGCTGTGACCCGCTTTCTCACCCTGCGGAACGCGGCGCTCGCCGTGGCGCTCGGCGCCGCGCTGACGGTCGGCGGTGCCCTCCTGTTCGAGCACGGCCTCGGTTACGTGCCGTGCAAGCTCTGCCTGACGGAGCGGGTGCCCTACTACCTCGCCGCACCGCTGGCATTGATCGCCGCCCTGCTTCCGCCGCGGCCCGCCCGCTTCCTCCTCGGCCTCGTGGCGCTGGTCCTGATCTACGGCGCCGGTCTCGGCGTGTATCATGCGGGCGCGGAATGGGGGTTCTGGCCCGGCCCCAGCGATTGCGGCGGCGGCTCCGGCGCTGGGCCGGCGGATGTGGCCGACTTCCTGAAGAAGCTGGAGACCGTGCGGCCGGTCGATTGCACGGCCGCCGCGTGGCGCTTCCTCGGCCTCTCGCTCGCCGGTTGGAACGCCCTGATCGCGGCCGCCCTCGGCCTCTTCGCCGCGGCGGCCGCCTGTTTCGCTCAGCCGTCGAGAGGGCCGCACCAGCCGGGCAGATAGCCGGCATCCGGCGCCTTCGCGAGGCGCAGCGCGCTCTCCATCGCTTCGGTGAAGTCGCGCTCGATCGCCTTCCGCTTCAGGTTGCGGCGGAGGTAGTCGGCCCACAGGAATTCGCTGAACGGCGTCGTGTCCTTGGCGAACCCGCCGGCCCGGCGCAGCTCGCCCGCGAGGCTGCGAAACGGGTCGTCGGCGAGATCCGCGATGGCCTTGGGGATGGCGTCGAAGCCGACCCGCGCACCGGAGGCGTCGTAGGGATGGACCCAGGACTTGTGGTCGGCCACCGTCCAGAAGGCGTCCTTGTCGAGCTTGTGCAGGTCGGCGACGATGGTGACCAGCACATTCGTCTCCCCCTCCTCCTGCAGGGCGCGGGCGAGGTGGTGATGGTCGAGCACGTAGTGCTTCTTCTTGGGCCCGAGCAGCACCGGGATCATATGCGAGCCGAGGAACGCGGCCTTCTTCTCCGCATCATGCGCCCGCCAGCGACGGCGCTTCTCCTCCACCTCGCGAAAGCCGACCGTGATCTGCGTCGGGCGCAGCGCCGCGATCGGCACGGAGATGAGCAGGGGTTCACGGGGCGCCATCGATGTCTCCAATCCTGTTCGAACCTTGCCCGAGAAGTGCCGCGTCGCGACGCCCCTCCCGCCGACGATCCGAGCCCCGCGGGGGCGGCTCCGTCCGGGTTCGAACGAGCGGCCACGCCTCACGGTTGCGCGGAAGCTAGGAATGCATTTTCAATGTCAAGGCTCGGGAACGGACAGAGAAAGGCGAGATATCGGTACTTTTATCCTGTTGTCCCGAAGGGGATCTTGCCGGAAGACAAGTCGGACGCGTGTCGCACGACCGGGTGACGGCCCGGACGCGCTTCTGCGATGGGAAGACAGGCATGGGATCCGTCTCGACCGGAAGTGAGCCGTCGGCGACCGCGCGCGCGCACGCGCCGCGGCCCCTGATCGGCCTCGACCTGCTCCGCTTCGGCGCGGCCTGCCTCGTCATGCTGTACCATCTCGCCTGCACCGCGTGGCTGGTGCCTTCGAGCGAGGCGGCCGCCCTCGTCGGATCGCCGATCCCGTTTCCGGCCCTGCTGCCCGTCAGCGCGCAGGGCTGGGTCGGCGTGCCGATGTTCTTCGTAATCTCAGGCTATGTCATCGCCTACTCCGCCTCGCAGGCAAGTCCGTCGCGCTTTCTCACCGGGCGCATCCTCCGCCTCGTGCCGGGCATCTGGTTCTGCGCCACCGTGTCGTTCGGGCTGGCGCTGCTCTTCTTCCCGGAAACCGGGGGGGTGCTGTTCGAGCGCTACATCCGCACGCTCATCCTGTTCCCGGTTCCGCGCTGGATCGACGGCGTCTACTGGACGCTCGGGATCGAGATCGTGTTCTACGGTCTGGTCTATCTGCTGCTTTGCCTGAACCGGTTCGACCGGCTGGAGCCGGTGATCCTGGCGGTCGGCGTCGTCAGCACGCTCGCGTGGCTACTGGCGGCGGCCGCTGTCTGGCCGGATCTCGACCGGATCATCAGCACGCGGATCGCCAAACTCATCCTTCTCACCCATGGCTGCCACTTCGCCCTCGGCGTGCTGCTGTGGAGCGCGGTGCGGCGAGGTCTGAGCGGAGCCCGCCTGGCCGGTCTCGCCGTCTGCCTGACGGGGGCCCTTCTGCAGATCCGCTACGATGCCGGCTTCGTCGGCGCCTCGCTCGGCCTTGATCGCAGCCCCGCGATGGCGTGGCTCCTCTACGCCGTGTTCATGCTGCTGTTCTGCCTGTCGATCCGCGTGAACACCGCGCTGAGCGACGCCTTCCCCGGCCTCGGGCGGCGATTTCGCGATCTCGGTCTCGCGACGTATCCGCTCTATCTGCTGCACACCTTCGTCGGCGCCCTGACGATGCGGTTCCTGTCCGCCTACGGTCTGCCGCCCGCGACCTGCCTCGCGGGCGGTTTCCTGACGGCCGTCGCCGCATCGCTGCTGGTGTCACGCTGGGTCGAGCCGCCCCTGCGCACTGGACTCGGGCGCGCACTCCAAGCCGCGGGCATCCGGCTGCGCAGCCGTGGCCTGACGCCCGGCGCGCTCACCCGCTGAGATTTCGCATCGGAGCGGGCCGTCTCGCCGCCGCTCAGCGCTCGGCGTAGCCGCCCATGGCGCAGACCTTGGCCCATTCCGCCTCCGTCACCGGCTGGACCGAGAGGCGCGAATTGGTGACGAGGGCCATGTCCTTGAGCGCGGCCTCCGCCTTGATGGCGTCGAGGCCGACCGGGCGCGGCATCGGCGCCACCGCCCGGACATCGACCATGCCGAAGCGTCCGCTCTCGTCGGTATGGTCGGGGTAGTAGGGCTTGATGACCTCGACGATGCCGACGACGGCCTTGCCCTCGTTGGAATGGTAGAAGAAGCCGCGCTCGCCGACCTGCATCGCCTGCATCTGCTTCTTGGCGAGGTGGTTGCGCACGCCGTTCCAGAAGGTGCCGTCCTCCCCCACCTCGACCTGCTGGTCCCAGGACCAGGTCGCGGGTTCGGACTTGAACAGCCAGTAGGCCATGGTGCGGGGCGGCTCCGTCGGGAAAGGCGCCCCCGATTATCGAAAATCCGGCCGCGCTTGAAGGGCGGGGCGCCGCTTACGCCGTCTCGGCCTTGAGCGGCCGCGACAGCAGGCGGGTCATCGCCGCATCGACCGTCAGGGCGCCGGCCACCACCGCCGCGACCGCCTCGGCCACCGGCATCTCGACCTCGCGCGTGCGGGCGAGATCGACCAGCGCCTGCGCGGTGAAGGCGCCCTCCGCGAGCTTGCCGCCCGAAGCCTCCTCAGGCGAGGCGCCGCGCCCGAGGCGCTCACCGAAGGCGAAGTTGCGCGATTGCGGCGAGGAGGCCGTGAGCACGAGGTCGCCCAGGCCGGACAAGCCCATCAGCGTCTCCGCCCGGCCGCCATACGCGCGGGCGAAGCGCATCAGTTCGGCAAAGGCGCGGGCGATCAACGCGGCGCGGGCACTCTCGCCCAGGCCGCGGCCCGCGACGATGCCGGCGGCGATCGCCAGCACGTTCTTGCCCGCCCCCCCGACCTCGACGCCGCGCACGTCGTCGGTGTGATAGAGTCGGAAGGCCGGTCCCGAGAGCAGGCCGGCAAGCCGCGCCGCCAGCGCCCCGTCCGCGGCGGCGAGCGTCACCGCCGTGGGCAGTCCGCGGGCCACGTCGGCGGCGAAGCTCGGCCCCGACAGCACCGCGACCGGGGCACCTTCCGGCAGAACCTCCGCCGCCACCGCGCTCATGAAAGCGTCGCTGCCCCGCTCGATTCCCTTGGCGCACAGCACCAGGGCGGCGCCGGGCGCCAGCGAGGGTGCGAGCGCCGCGAGCACACCGCGCAGGGTCTGGGCCGGCACGACCAGCAGCACTGTGCCGGCCTGCCCGAGCGCGGCGGCCTCCGCGGTGGCTCGCACACGGGGATGCAGGGCGACACCGGGCAGGTAGCGCTCGTTGGCGCGTTCCCGTTCCATCCGCGCGGCGGCCTCGGGATCACGCATCCAGAGCGTGACCTCGCGCCCCGCTGCGGCCGCGGCGTTCGCCAGGGCCGTTCCCCAGGATCCGCCGCCGACGACCGCGACGCTCTCGTCCCGCCGCTGCGTGCCTGACTTCATGTCTGCCTCCACCGGGAACCTGATTGCGGGAACTTGGTGCGGCCCATGCCCATTACAGCCAAGCTGCGGACCTGCCCCGCCTCTTCCGCTTCGCGATAACGGCCTGTCGGCGGAAGAGCGAGGGTCGATCCGGGATCGTTCAATGACGGAGGCACCATAGCGCCGAATCCCTCTCTCGCTGCTTCGACGGCAACGTTCCTCGGGACAAGGCGGTTACGGCAGCGACGGCTCGGAGCGATTCTCAATGGGTCCAAGGCGAGAAAATCTTTGTCCGTCAATCACGGACAAAGGCGGCGCTTTTCCCCTCCCATCGTGTGAATTCAGTCTTGGCTGTCCCTTCCCTTACAAGGGTGAGCCTCTCCTTCACCGGTGATCGATCTCGATATACGCACTTTTCATCTATGCAGATTTTTCACGGTAGTTTGACTTTTCAAATCCGCGTGATTGTCTCTGAGAAAGCGAAATCAGCGGTGCGCATATTGCCCGAAGCTCGCAAAATTAACTTTTGGTTAGAAATATGTCGAGAAAATAAGTTTCCGACACACGTGATGCTTGGAACTGTCTGCCGTGGCGATCTTCCAATCCGAGCAGGATTCCATTCTGGCCGCCGTCGATCGCGCCCAAGGTCGCATCGAATTCACGATGGACGGCACCATCACGCACGCGAACGCCAACTTCCTCGGCCTCGTTGGCTACACCCTCGATGAGGTGCGCGGTCGCCCGCACGCGATGTTCATGCCGCCGGAACAGCGCGAAAGCCCAGAATACAAGGACTTCTGGAATGCGCTTCGCCGCGGCGAATTTCAGGCTCGCGAGTTCCGCCGGATCGCCAAGGACGGCCGATCGATCTGGATCCAAGCCTCCTACAATCCGATCTTCGACCGGCGCGGGCGTCCCTACAAAGTGGTGAAGTTCGCCACCGATATCACCGCCCAGGCCGAGCGCAACGCGGGTTACGAGGGGCAGATTGCCGCGATCAACCGGTCCCAGGCCGTGATCCATTTCAGCCTCGACGGCACGATCACGGATGCCAACGAGAACTTCCTCAACGCGATGGGGTATCGGCTCGACGAGATCCGCGGTCGCCATCACAGCCTGTTCGTCGATCCCGAGGAGGCCAAGGGCGCCGCCTATGCCGGCTTCTGGAAGTCGCTCGCGAACGGCACCTATCAGTCCGGCGAGTTTCAGCGCTTCGCCAAGGGCGGGCGGACGGTCTGGATCTACGGCAGCTACAATCCGGTCCTCGACCGAGAGGGGCGGCCCTGCGCGGTGGTGAAGTTCGCCAGCGACGTGACCCAGGCGGTCGCAGACCGCCTGCGGCGCGCCAACGGACAACACGCCATCGAGACCGATCTCGGCACCATCACCGGTGCGATGTCGAATGTCAGCCGCCAGGCCAGCGAGACGGCGGCCGCCGTCGCCGTCACCTCCGACAACGTCCAGTCCGTCGCCGCGGGCGCCGAGGAATTCGCGGCCTCGATCTCGGAGTTGAGCCGCCACGCCTCGCAGGCGAAGACGGCCGCCGATGCGGCCGTGACCCGCGCCGAGGAGGCAGGCGGCATCGTCAGCGGCCTGACCGCGACGGCCGAGCGCATCGGAGAGGTCGTCTCCGTAATCCGCTCGATCGCCGACCAGACGAACCTGCTGGCGCTGAACGCCACCATCGAGGCGGCCCGCGCCGGTGCGGCCGGGCGCGGCTTCGCCGTGGTCGCCACCGAAGTGAAGGCGCTGGCCAGCCAGTCCTCGCGTGCCACGGAGGATATCGGCCAGCAGATCGCCGCCGTGCAGGATTCCTCGGCCCGGGCCGTCGAGGCGATCCGCGCCATCGTCTCCACCATCACGGATCTCAGCGAGATCTCGATGAGCGTGTCTTCGGCCGTCACCGAGCAGGCCGCCGTCACGCAGGAGATCGCGACCAACATGCAGACCGCCGCGCGCAGCGTGGACGCCGTCCGCCGCAACGCCGACGGCATCGCCTATGCCGCGGGCGAGGTCGATCTGTCCGTGCAGAAGGTGACCGCCTCCGCTCGCGCGCTCGCCTGATCTCCGGCGAACGCTCTCACGCGGCCGGCGCGGCCTCGGCGAAGGGCCAGCGGGCGCGGGCCGGCACGGTGAGGTCGTCGACGAAGCCGAGGCGCAGACGCTCGAGCCCGGCCCAGGCGATCATCGCCCCGTTGTCGCCGCACAGCGGAAGCGGTGGGGCGACGAAGCTCAGCCCGACCTCCCCCGCCTGCGCCGCGAGAGCTCGACGGATCGCCCCGTTAGCGGCTACACCGCCCGCAGCGACCAGAGCCGTCGGATGCCCGGCGACGCCCGCGAAGGCGCGTAGCGCCACGCGCACGCGGTCCACCACCACATCCACTACCGCCGCCTGGAAGCTCGCACAGAGATCCGCCACGTCCTGCGAGGCGAGCGGTTCGAGCCGCTCGGCCTCGATCCGCAGGGCAGTCTTGAGGCCCGAGAGCGAGAAATCCGCCTGTCGCCGTCCCAGCATCGGCCGCGGCAGCGCGAACCGCTCAGGGTTGCCGCCCTGCGCCTGCCGCTCCACCTCGGGACCGCCGGGATAGCCGAGGCCCAAGAGCTTGGCGACCTTGTCGAAGGCCTCCCCGATGGCATCGTCGATGGTGGTGCCGAGCCGGACGTAGTCGCCCACCCCCTTCACCGCGACGAGCTGCGTGTGCCCGCCGGAGGCCAGCAGCAGCAAATAGGGAAAGGCGAGCCCGTCGGTGAGTCGCGGCGTCAGCGCGTGCGCTTCCAAGTGGTTGACCGCCAGAAGCGGCTTGCGCGCGACGAGGGAGAGGGTCTTGGCCGTGACGAGGCCGATCAGCACGCCACCGATCAGGCCGGGCCCGGCCGCAACCGCGATCCCGTCGATCTCCTTCAGGGTCGTCCCCGCCCGCTGGAGCGCCCGAGCGATGAGGCGGTCGAGCACCTCGACATGGGCGCGGGCGGCGATCTCGGGCACGACGCCGCCATAGGCCGCGTGCTCGGCGATCTGGCTCAGCACCTCGTTGGCGAGGATCTGACCGCGCTCGCCCTCACCGAGCGTCACGACGGCGGCGGCGGTCTCGTCGCAGGTTGTCTCGATGCCGAGGATCTTCATGAGGGTCACGCTGACGTCCACGCACCGTTGCGCGCCGGGGGCCGGCCCGCCTACTCCATGTCCCGCGAGAGCCGGGTCGGGCCGCCCGCGAAGACGCATCTGCGAAGACACGTCTACGACGAAACCGCCGACGGATACAGGTGAAGCGCAACGCCGACGGACGCTGTGGATGGCGTGAGCGAACGGCGCGAGGGGAGACGAACGCATGCGGATCTGGGTGTCGCGGCCCGAGCCGGGCGCGGGACGCACGGCGCGGCGGCTGGCCGAACTCGGCCACGCGGCGCTCGTGGCGCCGGTCCTTCGGATCGGGCCGGGCGGCGCACCACCGCCCGCCAGCCGGTTCGATGGGCTGATCCTCACGAGCGCCAACGCCGCCGCGCCGCTCGCCGGGGCGGGCTTTCCCGCCGCACCGGTCTTCGCCGTCGGCCGCCGCACGGCCGAGCGGGCCGAGCGCGCGGGCCTGCAATCCGTGCTCTGTGCCGACGGGGACGCCGCCGACCTCGCCCGGCTGGTCGCGGCGCATATCAGGCCGGGCAGCGCCCTCCTCCACGCCGCGGGCGAGGATCGCAAGCCGGAACCCGCCGCGAGCCTGACGGCCGAGGGCTACCGCGTCACGACCTGGACCGCCTACGCCGCCCTGGCCGAGGCGGCCCTCCCCGGATCGGCGGCGCAGGCGCTCGCGGGCCGGGACGACGCCCTGCCGCTCACGGCGGCCCTGCATTTCTCACGAAGGAGCGCGGAAATCGCCGAGCGGCTCTGCCGAGAGGCGGGTCTGAGCGGAGCGTTTCGGGCGCTGGCGCATTACTGCCTGTCCCCGGACGTGGCCGCGGGACTGGTCGAGCTCGGCATTGCGGCCCATTTTGTGGCGGCGCGCCCGAGCGAGGAGGCTCTCCTCGCCGGTCTCGCGGCTTCGGACTGACCGCTCTCGTCGCCCGCCTGCGGACCGATGCGGACGGCAGAGCTTAACGAAGCGTCGGAGAAGGAGCCCGGAAGCGGCTCCAATGGATGACGGCGCGGTTTCGCTCTTCTATGGGAGCAAACTGCGCCGGTGCGGCGGCTGAATGGAGCGAACGCCCGTGACTTCACCCAAGGACGGCCCCAGGGACGGTTCCAAGTCTCTCGATCAAGGCAAGTCTCTCGAGCAGGGCAAGGCTTCCGAGCAAGGCAAGGAGTCGGCCAAGGATTCGACGAGGGATTCGTCACGGCCCGCCGATCCCAAGGTGATGGGCAAGCCGGTCGAACCTTCAGCGACCGCCGCCTCCGCGAAGCCCGACCCGACCAAGACGGGACCGACTGCCTCGGAACCGGCCAAGCCCGGACCGACCGGGAGCAGTGCGCTGTCCGGCAGCGGGCCGACGGGCGCCTCGGGCCGTCCGCTGGATGCCAAGGCGGATGCGCCGTTGAAGTCGGGGCCGACGGGCAGCAGCGCCATCCCTTCCGCCGGTTCGGCCGGTGCCGCAGGATCGACCGCTTCGGGCAAATCCGCCGAGCCGGGAAAGCCGTCCACCGGCTCCGCAACACCGGCCGCCTCCAACCCCACGGGCGCGAGCCCGACGGGGGGCAGCGCACCGTTGAAGCCGGGCCCGACCGGAAGCAGCGCCGTGCCGCCGAGCGCGACCGGGACCAAGCCCGCCGATGCGAAACCCGAGTCGCCCGCCAAAGCCGGCGCCACTGGCAGCAGTGCCGTGAAGCCGGAAGTCCCGCCTTCCGGGAGCGCCAAGCCGCAAGACCCGAAGCTGCAAGACCCGAAGTCACAGGACGCCAAGCCTGACGCCCGACCGGAGGCGAAGCCCGGAACGGCACCGGGTACCACCCGTGTGACGGAAACGGCCTCGCTGACCGAAGGCCCGATTCTCGACCTGAAGGCCAAGCGTCTCTCAGACCCGGCGGATTCGGCGAAGCCGGGCGCGAAGCCCGACGCCGCTAAGGGGGGACCGGGTGCCTCCGCCTCGCCCAAGTCGCCGTCCGGTGAAGCGCCCAAGACAGAGGCGTCCAAGGCAACGGCGCCGTCCGCGCCGGCCCGCAGTGGTCCCGGCTTCGGCTCGGTCGCTGCCTCGGGGCTGCTCGGCGGCCTGATCGGCGCCGGCCTGCTTTACGGCGTCACCACCTACCAGCAAGGAGCCGATCCGCGGTTGGCCAATCTCGACCAATCGATCGCGGGTCTTGCCACCAAGGATGCGGTGGCCGGCCTCGACAGGCGGCTGGCCGCCAACGAACAGGCCCTCAAGCCGTTGCCCGACGCGATTGCCCGAGCAGAGGCGGCGGCGAAGGCCGCGACGGATCGCGCCAACGAGGCGCTGCAGCGAGCGGGCGCCGCGCCCGCCGCCGACGGCTCGGCTCCGGCCCCGGCGATCCCCGCGGATCTGACAGCGCGTCTCGATGCCCTCGACCAGCGGGTTTCGGCGTTGCAGGAGGAGCCCGGCCGCGACGGCAATGCGGAGGTGAAGACGGCGCCGACCGTGGATCCAACGGCGCTCGCGGCCCTCGACGACCGGATCAAGGCGCTCGAAGCGAACGACTCAAAGGCCGCATCGTCCGACCTCGCGGACAAGATCGCGGCGCTCCAGGGCGAGGTCGCCTCCCGCGCCAAGGCCGACGAGGCGGCCGAGGCCGCTCTCGGCAAGCGCGTGGACGAGGTGCAGAAGGCGCTGGAGGGCCGCCTCGCTGCGGCGAGCCAAGCCGCCCAGGAGGCGACCCAGGCGGGCAAGCAGGCCGCCGACGCCGCCCGGACCCGTGCCGAGGAGGCCGTGCAGGGCCTGGAGCGCAAGCTTCAGGACAAGCTGCAGGAGCAGTCGGACCGGATCGCCGGCCTCGACAAGGCGGTTGATCAGAGCGCCAAGCAGACCACCGTGCAGTCGGCCCTGCGCATCGTCGCGGCCGACCGGATCGCCTCGGCGCTGGAGGCGGGCCAGCCCTACCCGGACGCGCTGGCCAGCCTGCGCAACCTCGAACCGGCGGATTCCAAGCGCCTCGACGCGCTCGGTCCCTTCGCCGACAAGGGTGCGCCGACGGCGGCCAGCCTCGCGGCGGAGTTCCGCCGAATTTCGGAGAAGATCGCCGACGCCAAGCGCGCGGCCCAGGCGAAGGCCGTGGCCGAGACCGGCAATGTCGGTGACCGGCTGATGAGCATGGCAAGCTCCCTCGTGCAGGTGAAGCGCGTCGAGGGATCGGCCTCGGGCGCTGCGTCGTCGAGCGCGGGCACCGAGACCTCCACCGGACAGGTTCAGGCGGCCCTCGACCGTGGGGACCTCGCCGAAGCGGCCAAGGCCTATGCCGCGCTTCCCGAGGAAGCGCGGGCCCAGGGCGGTGATTTCGGCGCCCGGCTCGCGGCGCGGGCCGAGGCAGGCCGCGCCGCGCAAGGGCTGCTGGCCGACGCCTTCACCGGCCTGCCTCCCGCGCGCTGACGGTCGAGGCCACTCTCGATGACCATGAACCGGCCGCGCCCTGCGCGGCGTTCCCCCCTTCCACTCTGCCCGGGCCGCGTGCGCCCGCTCCCCGTGCTCCCAAGGAGGCCCTGACCCATGTGGCGCGCCCTCGTCTTCCTGGCCCTCCTGGCCGTCGCCGCCTACGGCGCGGTGTGGATCGCCGACCATCCAGGCACCGTGACCGTCGTCTGGAACGGCTACGAGGTCGGTATGAGCCTCGCCATCGCGCTCACCGGCGTGCTGGTGGCGGCCATCGTCATCGGCCTGATCTGGGCGATCGTGACCGGCGTGATCGGCCTGCCCGCCAGCATCAGCCGCTCGACCCGCGAGCGTCGCCGCAACAAGGGCCTCGCCTCGCTCTCGCGGGGCATGATCGCCGTCGGCTCCGGTGACCCGCTCGCCGCGCGCCGCCACGCGGGCGATGCCGAGCGGCTGCTCGGCAGCCAGCCTCTGACGCTCCTTCTCAAGGCCCAGGCGGCGCAGATCTCCGGCGACCGGGACGCGGCCGAGCAGGCGTTCAAGCGCATGGCGGACGATCCCGAGACCCGTGTGCTCGGCCTGCGCGGCCTGTTCGTCGAAGCCCGCCGCCGCGAGGACGAGGGCGCTGCCCGCGCCTACGCCACCGAGGCCGCCCGGCTCGCCCCGAGCGTCACCTGGGCGAACGAGGCGGTTCTGGAGGCGCAATGCGCCGACGGCGAGTGGTCCGCCGCGACGGAGACCGTGGAGCGCCGTGCCTCGCTCGGCCTGATGGACAAGCACGCCGCACGCCGTCAGCGGGCGGTCCTGCTCACCGCGGCCGCCCAGCGCCACGAGGCCGGCGAGCCCGACACCGCGATCGAGCAGGCGCTGAAAGCGGTCAAGCTCGCCCCGGACCTCGTACCCGCAGCCGTCATCGCCGGCCGTCTGCTCGCCCGGCGCAACGACCTGCGCAAGGCCGCCAAGATCGTCGAGGCGGCCTGGAAGGCGACGCCGCATCCGGAACTCGCCAAGGTCTACCTCAACCTGCGCACCGGTGATTCCGCCCGCGACCGTCTGGCCCGCGCCGAGACCCTCGCCAAGCTCTCGTCCTGGGATCCGGAATCGCGCCTCGTGATCGCGCAGGCCGCGACCGAGGCCAAGGATTTCGCCCGCGCCCGCGAGGCGCTGGCGCCGCTGACCGACGACCGGCCGACGGCGCGCGTCTGCCGGATGATGGCGCGGATCGAGGCGGCCGAGCACGGGGCCGAGAGCGGACGCTCCCGCGAGTGGCTCGCCCGTGCCGCCCGCGCCCCGCGCGACCCGGCCTGGATCGCCGACGGCGTCATCTCCGAGCGCTGGGCCCCGGTCTCGCCGGTCACCGGCCGCCTCGACGCCTTCGTGTGGAAGACGCCGCCCGAGATCCTGGCCGGCCCCGACGAGGATGACGCGCCGGCCCCGACTGAGCCGGCGGCTCCGGCCGAGATCCCGGTGGCGCCCGTTCCGGCCCCGGTCACGAGCGACAGCCCGGCCCCCTCGACACCGGGCTTCCTCCAGACCGGTGCCGGCACCCCGTCTGCGCTGTCGACGCCCGCGCCGGTCAACGCCCCTGCCGGCCCCTCGCCGGCTCCGCAGACGACCGCGGACCGCCCCCGCCGCATCGCGTGAAGCCTCCCGCCGCCCGGTCGAGCACCGGGCGGCGCACATGGCATGCATTCTGTGGCATTCTCTGCCTTGCCAGATGTCAGCGCCCCGGCTACAGACCCGCCACCTGCCGCAAGTGACCACCGCCCGCGCCGAGCGCGCGTCGGTCCCCGGCCGGTTCCGGAGGGGTGGCCGAGTGGTTGAAGGCGCACGCCTGGAAAGTGTGTATACGGGAAACCGTATCGCGGGTTCGAATCCCGCTCCCTCCGCCAGAATTCATCACAACCGATCGTCTCCGCGCGCGATTTTGGATCGCAGCCTTCTTGCCCTTCATCCTCTTTTCGTGATTTCGCTTCGGCGGTTGTAGCCTGACTGGCAGCCACCTCGCTTTTCGCGCTGGCGACGAAGAACTCATCCCTCAAAACGTGTAAAATTTCGAGGCGGAACCCTTCATCGCGCTGTGGAGATTGCTTCGGCGAAGAGGCACCCTCCTCGTCTGCGTCAAGAGACCGTGCCACGGTTGCCGCGTCTGTTCAGGCCCGCGCGAGGCCTGGTCCTGTGACGGACGCCCTGTCGAAAGGGAGTCGATGGCCCGCAAGCGTCTCCGTCCCACCATTGAGAGCCTGATCGAGGCGGTCGGCCGGCTCGGCCTTGCGCCGAACACCGTCGATCTTGAGGCTCTGCGTGCCCATCTCGAACTTCCAGAACTCGGAGCGGCGGTCGAGGACGAGCGCGTGGCCCATGCGTTGCGGGAGATGCAGAGAGCCCGCGCCTTTGCCGAGACCGGGTTGCCGGCCCTCAAGCGGGCGCTCCCTGCCCTGAGGGCCGCGCTGTCCAAGGACCACAGCATCCGCTGGAGTGTCCGGATCGGCATCCCGCTGCTCGATGCCGGACGGATGGATCTGCGCATCGACGCTGCGCCGGACCCGCTCATCGCCGAAATCCTCGACGGCATGGCCGCCCGCAACGATCCGGCGCGCCGGCTGGAGGAGCTGCGTGCCGCCGTGGCGGAGATGACGGCACGCACGGCACGCGACCTGCGCAAGCCGATCGATCGGCTCAGAGGCCAGATCCTCTCCGATCTGCGCGAAGTCGGCGCCGACGCGGCTGCCTATCTCGAGCATATGGACCGCTCACTGCGCTCCCGCCCCTTCAACCTCAATCCCAGGCTCGCCCGCGCCCTCACGGATGCGCTGACACCGGTTCGCCAGCGGGCCAAGGCCGTGGCGCGTGAAGGCTCACGCCTGCGGCGCCTGCGCGATCAGGTCGGCTTCGGCGCCTACATCGAAAAATTCACCGCGGCGCGCCGGCTGAACCGCCGCATCGTCTTCCACATGGGGCCGACCAATTCCGGCAAGACCTACGCAGCTCTGCAGGTGCTGGCTGCCGCCCCCACCGGCGCCTATCTCGCGCCACTGCGGCTCCTGGCGCTGGAGAACTATGAGGGTCTGCGCGAGCGGGGCCTGCGCGCCGGCATGGTCACGGGAGAGGAGGTGCTGGGAGAGGCCGGCGCGACGCATACGGCCCGCACGATCGAGACGGCCGACCTCACCCGCCCGATCGACGTCGCCGTCATCGATGAGATTCAGATGCTCATGGACCCGGACCGGGGCTGGGCCTGGACGAACGCCCTGTTCGGTGTTCCGGCCAAGACCGTCATCGTTTGCGGATCGGACGATGCCCTGTCCTATGTCCGCCGCGCCGCCGAAGCGGCGAATGAATCGCTCGAGGTGATCGCCTTCGAGCGCAAGTCGCCGCTCGTGCTTCTGGACGAGCCCGTGCCGCTGGAGAAGGTCGAGCCAGGCGATGCCGTGGTCGCCTTCTCCCGCCGCGCGGTGCATGAAAATCGCGAGATCCTCGTCGCCCGCGGGCACCGGGTCGCGACGATCTACGGCGCCCTCTCGCCGGAGGTTCGCCGCGCCGAGGCGGCGCGCTTCCGCTCGGGCGACGCCAACGTCCTCGTGACCACGGACGCCATCGGCATGGGCCTCAATCTGGGTCCGCTGAGGCGGATCGTCTTCTCAGCCGTGCGCAAGTGGGACGGCGTCGAGGATCGCGCGCTTACCAATTCGGAGATCCGGCAGATCGCTGGCCGGGCCGGGCGCTACGGCCATCACGAGGTCGGCTACGTCGCGGCAACCGAGGCGACGGCCATCGAGCCGGTTCGGACAGCCCTGGCCGGCGCGCCCACGGCGCCGGCTGCCGACACGCGCTTCTACGTCCGCCCGGACCTGACGGCGATCCGCTCCGTGGCGGAGGAGATGCGCACGCCCAGCCTCTACGAGGTGATGACGCATTTCGCGCGGGCCACCTTCTATGCCGGCTCGCCGTTCCAGCCCTCGGCCCTGGAGGAGGTTCTGGAGATCGCGCGCATCATCGACCGCGCGCGTCTTCCGATCGAGGAGAAGTTCGTCTTCTCGGTCTGCCCGATCAACCGGCGCGACGAGATCGCCATGGGTATGCTGGAGCGGTGGAGTCAGGTTCGGGCGGCGGGCGCGACGGTGCCCGCCCTGAGAGCGAGCCTCGCGGGCGAACTCGATTATCAGGAGCGGACCGTGAAGCTTGCCAGCGCCTATCTGTGGCTGTCGCGGCGCTTTCCGGAGACCTTCGACGATGTCGAGGCGATCCGGCACATGCGCGGACGCGCCAACGACGCGATCGAGGATCACTTGCGGCAGACGGCAACCCGCAAGGCGGAGCGCCGAACCCGGCGTTCCGTCGGCGGCCGGTGAAGGATCGGCGCGGTTCGCTCCGACGCACTT
>NZ_CP088247.1:792500-1007500 GCF_021117295.1 Methylorubrum sp. B1-46
AGATCGGCTCTGAGCGCCAGCTCGTGGTGATGGTCGATGCCTGCTTCACCGGCGAGACCGGCCGCAAGGGCGAGAGCCTGCTCGCTGTCTCGGCACCCGGCTTCGCGCCGGCCCGGCCGAAGGCGGAGAGCGGGATCGTGCGCCTCGTTGCCACCTCGGGCGCCACGCCCGCCAACTGGGACGAGCCGAACAAGCTCGGCCTGCTGACGAGCCGCTTTCTGATGGGCGTCTCGGGCCTCGCCGACGCCAAGGACGGACAAGGCAACAGCAACGGCAACGGCGACGGGCTGATCCAGTGGCCGGAGCTGAAGGGCTACCTGCGCCGCGAGGTCGAGGAGGCGGCGCGCCGCGCCTCGGGCCGGGAGCAGGTGCCGGAGATCGATGATGCGCCGATCGTGGTGAAGGCCTCGCTCCCCGTCCCGGCAGTAGCCGGCGGCGTCGCGGCGATCCGCGACGAGGCGGCTTGGCGCCGGGCGGAAAACCTCGGCACGCGCGAGGCGTTCGAGGCCTATGTCGGCACCTGCGGCGAGGCCTGTGCCTACCGCGCCCAGGCGATGGATCGCCTGCTCGCCGGCCGCAAGCGCGACGCGGCGGCGATCGACCAGGAGAACTGGGCGAAGTTCGGGGCGCAGCGGCAATACCAGGCCTATCTCGATTCCTGCGGCGAGACCTGCGCCTATCGCAGCCTCGCGGAGGGCTATCTCGGCGGCACGAACCCGAGCAGCGATCCGCGGGTGAAGCGCTGCGACGCGTTGGCCGCCGGCACCGATGATCCCGACCGGCCGAAAGGCGTGCCGGGGGTGAAGCTCGGACGGATCGAGGCGTCAGCCGCCATCGAGGCCTGCCGCGGGGCGTCCGCCGCCTACCCGCAATTGCGCCGCCTCGCCTACCAACTCGGCCGCGCCTACGACCGAGCCGACCGCTCCAAGGAGGCGTTCGCGGCCTACGACCGGGCGGCCAAGGCCGGCAGCGCCTCGGCGATGAACAATCTCGCCACGCTCTACGAGAACGGCCAGGGGGTGAAGCGCGGGCAGGCCGAGGCCTACCGCCTCTACCGGCAGGCCGGCGAGGCCGGGAACGTCGTGGCGCTCGCCAACGCCGCGCGGATGCTCGAATACGGCAACGGCATCCCCAAGAACGAGGCGGAGGCAGTCGCGCTCTACAAACGAGCGGTGGCGGGCGGCGACGTGCCCTCGATCTCGAAGCTGGTGCCGCACTACGCCACCGGCACCTACGGATTCCCGAAGGACCTGCGTCAGGGCTTCGACCTGTTCCGGCAGGCAGCGGACAAGGGCGATCCCGTCGCCATGGCGACGATGGCGACGCTGATCGACAACGGCTTCGGCCGCTACTTTCCCGGAACGCGCTCCGCCGACATGGTGCTGCGGGCGCTCAAGCGGGGCGAACTCGGCGCGGCCTCGGTCTCGGCGACCGACACGGCGGCGCAGAAGCTGAAGCCGGAGACGATCCGCACCGTGCAGCGGGCGGTCAAAGACGCGGACTACTATTCGGGCGCCCTCGACGGTCGCTTCAACCCGGTCTTCGTCCGCGCCCTTGATCAATACGCCCGATCGAACGAGGCGGAATGAGGCTCCTCCTCGCCGCCCTCCTGCTTCTCCCCGCGGTGGCCCGCGCCGATCCGACCACCGCCACGCTCAGCCCCTTCCTCGACGCGGTGGCGGCCTGCGCCGGTCGGCCCGACCTGACGCTCGCCGTGATCGGCGTCGAACCGGGCCAGACGGCGCTCTCGCGCGAGCAGGCCGAGGAAGTGCGCCTCGCGGTCGAGAGCCGGCTTCAGGCCACCGGCCGCGTGCGGCTCGCCCCCGCTGCCGACGTGGTGCGGATCAAGGGCCTGCGCGAAGGCACGACCGGATTGTCGGGGGCGGAGGCCGAGGCGCAGATCCGTGCAGCCTTCTCGGGCGATGCCAGCGTATTCCTGGTGGAACCGCGCCGGGCCGGCGAGACCGCGGCGCTGCGGCTCCAGGCGATCAGCCGCAATGCCGCCTGCAAGGCGACGAGCGAGCCCCTGATCCTGCCGATCCGCGTTGGGGCCGGCGTCGCCGACATCGACGCGGTGATGGAGGGTGCGGTGAAGGCCTTCGCGGGAGCGGCGCCGAACGCGGGCACCGTCGAGGTCTGCCCCTTCGTGGCCGAGGGCGGCCACTCGACCTGCGCCGGCGCGCTCACCGACCGCCTCGTCATCGCGCTGGACGCCGAGGCCCGCTCGGCCAACCGCATCCTGAAGGGGGCGCGCCTCGACGTGCGCCGCACGCCGCCCGGCACCGCCTGCGCCGGGGCGCTCACCGCGCGCGGACGCTTCCGCACCGATCAGAACCGGCAATCCTTCATGGAGCTGGAGTTCCAGCGCGACGGGGCGGTGCTGGCTCCGACCGGGCGGCGGCGGATCGGGATCGAGGGTCTCGGCTGTGACCCGACCCCGCGGCCCTTCCTCGACCATCTGGCAGCGACCGCCCGCACCGATGCCGGGCGCCTGACAGTCGCGGCCACCGCCACGCCGTTCTCAGCCGGGCAGCGCCTGGAGATGCGCATCGAGGCGCGCGCCCGGCAGAACCTCTATTGCTGGGTCGTGGCTCCCGACGAGACCGCCTTCGTCGCCCTGCCGGTGCGCGGCAACGCCGCCTCCGCTACGCCGCTGAAGGCCGGCGAGGCGAAGCGCTACCCGCGCGGCTACGGCCTCGACGAGATCGTGGCGGGTGAGCCGTTCGAGAACCTGTTCGCCTGTTTCGGCGTCGAGGGCGGCCTTCCGCCGGAACTCGCCGCGCGCTGGCTTGCGGCGGCGCCGGGCGCGGACGGCGAGGCGAAGCTGCTTCAGCCCCCCGATGTGCTCGATCTCCTGGACAAGATCCGCGCGACGCCCGGCGTGACCGAGGCCACCGCGCGGATCGTGGTGCGGTGATGCGGCATCACAGAAAAGGGGCCGGCATGGCGGATCATGCAAAGGGTCTGCATCGCACGGGAGCAGGATGGCCGCACCACCGTTCCGGACGCTACGGGATCTCCTTTTTGCGGCGGCGAGCCGGGGTCGTCGGTCTGATGATGGTCGGCCTCGTGACCGCCGCAACTTGTACGCCAGCCCTGAGCTGCGACCTCAACGCCCTCCGGCACTATCCGATGACCAAGGCGCTGGAGAACCGGGCGGTGCCGCTTCGGATGCCCGACCTGTTCTTCATGTCCGACAGGCGGCCGGATTTCGATCGCTTCTCCCTGGATGCGGCCGGGGCGGCCGAGATGCGAGCCGCCCTCGCGCGGGGATTGGCGACCTTCGCGCCCGCGGAGCGGCCCGTGCTGGTCCTGGCCGCGCTCGATCACTGGACAAGTGGCGCAACCGCCCTGAAAGGCTTTTTCGTCGGGTCCGACAGCGTCTTCCTCGAAGACGCTGTCCGGGCGCTCGATGCCGAGAGACTTCCCGCGCACGCCGCGCTGCTGCGCGAGGGCGCCGCCCTGTTCGGCCCGGATTACGGCGGCACCCAGGCCAAGCGTTACGCCCGCTGGAGCGACGGCCACGGCGAGATCCGCGACCCGGCGCTCGATGCCGCCCTGGACCGCCTGTCCGAGCGCTTCCGCGCCTTGCCGCGCCTCCTCGACGAGGCGGTGGCACGGATCGCCCGCGCACCGGACCTCACGGTGCTCTACGAGCCGCTGCGATCGGGCGCGGACGACGACGACCGCCTCGCCTACCTCACCGGTGGGCTCTGGACGTGCCTGAACCACTACGACGCGCCCGCTGCGGTCGCCGCCCGCCTCGCCGCGCTGCCGGCGGCCCATGCACGGATCATTGCGGTGCGCATTTTCGAGGCGGAGATGCTGAACGGCTCGGTGCACCAGGCCTTCTTCAACTCGTCGGGCGTCCTCGCCCCCGACATCGCCGCCGCCCTTCGCGCGATGAACCTGCCCAAGCACGCCGCCGCGGTCGAGCGCGGCATCGCACTGTTTCCGAAGCCGTATCCGCGCGACACCGAGGCCCGGCGGGCCTTCATGGCGCGGCAGAACGAGGCCTTCGATACGGCGCTCGGCGACCTGACCGGCGACGTGGATGACGGGGCGATGCACGCGGCGATGATCGCTACCGCCCGCGCGGCCGACATCCTGCCGAAGTGACAGCCGGAAGCGGCCGCCGCCGCTCGCGCCCCGTTCGTGCGCCGTGCAGCCCTGGCGTCGCGGGGCGCCGCGTGAATCTGCCACCGCGAGCCCGGATCGCGCTCTGGCCGGCCCATGCCGCAGGTGGGCCGCGCGCGGCAACCGGAGGGTGACGGATGGCCGGGCTCGGGATAACCATACGGCGAATCGAGGAATCGCAAGGGGTTGCAAGGCGCCCCGGCACCGGGAGGCGCATGACCGGCGGATACGACGAGCGGTGCGCGGCCGATCTGGCCGCCGTGTGCGACGGACGCGACCTCTCGCGTGAGGATCGCGCCTGGCTCGCCCGGGTCGTCACCGGCGCCGTGCGCCCGAACCGCGACAAGCCGCTCTGGGACCTCGCCCACGCACTCGCCGCCCTGGCCGGCGCGACGGGCGCCGTCAGTGGACGCGACCTCGTCACCCTCGCGCTCGATCCTGGACTCGCGACCGGCCGCACCGTGGAGGCGCGCTTTTCCGGAACACGCGCCGCCGATGCCCGTGGCCCGGTGCTCGACGAGGCGTGGCGCACGAGTTGGGCCGGGCTCGCGCGGCTGCTGGCGCTCGCAGAGTTCGTACTGACGGCCGAGGATCTGGCGCAGTTTTCCGCCGTCACCGGCTGGCTCGACGATCTCGCATCCGCCCCCGATGCGGAGGGCGCCGCGTTTCTGGCAAAGCGCCTCGCCCGGCATCTGACCGTCTACCGCAACGCTCACCTGCCGCTGGCGCCGCTGGAGCGCCGCTTCCGCGCGATCCTCGGCTTCCTCAAAGGCCGCAAGGACTTCGGCGACGACGACATCCTCGCCTTCTGGCGCACCGAGATGGAGACGGGCGAGCGGCCGGGCTTCCGCACAATCGCCGAGCATTTCGTGACCTTCGAGGCGGGGGCCCATCTCGTCGGCGGGCTGGACGGGCTGTCCGCCCCCGTCTCCCTCGACGCGCATGCGGGCTGGGAGGAGCGGCTCGACGCCGCGCTCGGCGACCTCGCCGCCTCCGAACCGGCCGAGACGCTCGCGGCCCTGCTCGCCGACTGGCCGGAGGGCCCGAAAATCCTCACCGGCGCCGAGCGCGAAGACCTCACCGACTTCCTGCGCCTCGAACCCTTCCACCGCACCCGTCCGCTGACGACGCTTAGGGCCGCGAGCTTCGGGCGGGTGCAATCGGGCATCGCCAATCGCCTGCGCCGGGGCGGCGGCGGCGCCGAGGTCGCCGAGCGGGCGACCTGCACGGATGCCGAGAGCTACGCGACCCTGCAGGAGCGGGCTGTCGCGCTCGCGGCCCATCTCGCCCGGATGCTGCGCATCGCGGCGGCCCTGCGCATCGCCGAGCGCGACGGCCTCGCCCCCGAAACGCGCGCCGCTTTGGAGGCGGCGGAGGCGGATCTGCGCCGGGTGCGCCGGGCCGGCTTCGAGGATCGCACCGCCCTTGCCGCGGGTTTCGCCGCCGCGGAGACGGCGCTCCTGCGCCTCGCCGAGGAGGCCGGCCGGCTGGAACGGGCGCTCGCAGGCCTCGCCCGTCAACGTCCGCTCGATACGGCCTTCGCGGCCGATCGGTCCGTCTTCGCGGGCGCCTTCGCGGCGGCCTATGCCGGGGAGGCCGCCGCGTGAGCGACGAGGCCCGATTGCTCGCCGAGCTCCACGCCGCCCGCGCCCTGATGCGGGTGCCCGTTTCCCAACCCGGTCAGGCCGCCCGGCCGCGCCACGCGGCCCTCTGGGCGCATGCCAACCGGGAGCCTGGAAGCCCGGTCGATCTGACGGTCGTCCGGGCGATCCGCTCCGATCCCGAGACCGCCCGGCGCTACCGCACGCTGCTCGGCGCGCAATCGCTCGCCCACACACCGCTGGCGGCGGCAGCTTCGGACGGTGCGCTGACCCAGCGCCGGGTCGGCCCGTTCGAGCTGGAAATCTTGGAGGGCACGCCCCCGCTCCTGATCCTGCGCGGACCGGACGCGCCGATGCCTCGGCGGATCGAGGCTTGGCTCGGCGACGAGGCGGTGCGGCTCGAACTCGGCGCACCGGTCGACGGTGCGATCCTGCTCGCCCTCGATCCGGCCGTAGCCGAGGCCGACCGGCTCGGACGGATGCTGCGCGACCCCGCCTGCGCGGTGTTCCTGTTGTGAGAAAACGAACCGCGCCCCAGCGAAACACGCGCGCATGACCGGGCCTTCGATCCTCGTCGTCATCCCGACCACAGGCGGGCCGCTCCGTCTGCGGTCGCTGAACCCGCGCCCCGGACTGCCGGCGTCGGCCGCCTTCGCCGACGGCGACTACCGCCCCCTGCCCTGGTCCGGCGACTATGCCCGGCTCTGCGCGCCCGGCGGGCCCGTCGCCCGGCTCGGCGGCGAGGCCGGTGCGCCGCACGAGCTGCGCCTGTCCGGTTCGTTCGATGCCGGCCGCTCCTGGGAGGTGCCGGTCTGCCTCGCCCACGGCCTCTCCGCGCGCGGCGCCCGCTTCGTCGGCGAGCCGGCGCAGGCCGACCTGATCCTCTGGGCGACCGGCGCGGTCGATCGCGATCTTACCCTGGTCCCCGGCGACTACGCGCTCCTCGACAAGATCGAGCGCTCCGGCGCCCTGCTCGCCGAGGCGCCGGATGTGCCGCTCGCGATTCTGCTGCCGGAAGGGCCAGAGCGAGGGGAGGCCGAGGCGGCCTTCCGCGCCCTCGGCCGATCCGGAGCCTTGCGGATCCTGCAGGCCGAAACTGTGCCGGCCGCCGTGGACGCGTTGACCCGGCCAAAAGGCGCGGATCGGCCGAAGCCGCACAGACGTGGGCGGCGTCTCGTCCTGACGGCGGGCGCCGTCACAGCGGCCTGCCTCGTCGGCTTTATCGGATTCATAGCCCTAAACGCCCGGCAGCCCCCCGTCATCGGCTCGGCGAGCGATCCCGCCACCGGCAGCGCCTCGGCCGAACCCGCACGCAGGGCGGAGACCGACCCGCCCGCCCCGCCTGCGGTGGACGAGCCGACGCCGAAAAAGCCGACCGCGATCCGCGTCGAGGAATTGCGGGCGCCGCCCGGCTCGTCCTGCCGCCGCGTGGCCTTCGGCGCCGACGCGCCCGAGCGCCGCCCCGTCGCGCCGGAGGGCGGCGACCGCCTTGCCCCGACCCGGCTCGGGCCCGACCTGTGCGGACTCGCCATCGCGGCGGCACCGGGCCTGCGGCTCGAGATCGGGCCGGAGTTGCGCGCCGCCGCCCTGCCTCCGGTGCGGCTCGACGACGGGGCGCAGGGCTTCTTCCTCCGCGAGGGCGGCCGGCAGAACCTCGTCTACGCGGTCCAAGCCCTACCGGAAGCCGCAGCCGGGCTGGAGGCGGGCGCGTCTCCGCCGGGCGCGCGGCTCATCCACGCCCTGACGCGCTGATGGGCGCATAGTCCGCAGGTTGTGATTTTTGACCCAGCCATCCGGGCCGTGCATACGACCCGGACGGGAAGGAGGGAGACGATGACCCCGATTCGCCGCAGATGCCGGCCCGCGAGGGTCGCCGCCTGCCTGCTGCTCAGCCCCTTTGCGGCCGACGCCGCGCGCGCGCAGAGCATCGGCTTCGACCCCGCCGATTACGGCCGGGCGCAGTTGCCTCTGCGCCAAACGACCGGCGACGCGGCGGCCTATGTCGATCAGAACAAGGGCGCCTTCGAGCCGATCAGCGAACTCGACCCGAAGGACGGGCTCGCCGCCCTGGCCCGGCCGATCGGCCGCGTCGACATCGTCCTGCGCAACGCCCGCACCGGCCAGCAGGTCGGCGCCTCCTGCACCGGCGCGCTGCTGCCTGGCGACTACGTGCTGACCAACCACCACTGTCTGCCGCAATCGGGCGATCTGACCCCGGTCAAGGCGTCGATCCTGATGGATTACCTGACGCTCGACGGCAAAGGCGCGCGCCGCTTCGAGATCGACCCGAAGCCGGTCGAGTTCGACGCCCGCCTCGATTACGCGCTCGCCCGCGTCGCCGGGAACCCGGGCGCCGCCTACGGCACCGTCCGCCTCTCGGGCGAGGCCGTGCCGGGCAACCGTTCGATGCTAGTGATCCACCACCCCCTCGGGCGGCCGAAGGTGATGAGCCGCTTCCGCTGCTTCGCGATGAAGGATCAGGCCGAGGGGCCGGATCTGCGCCACCGCTGCGATACGCTGGGCGGCTCCTCCGGCTCGCTGATGTTCGATGCCTCCGTGGCTGGCATCGCCCTGCACAAGGAGGGCGGGCTCGACCCTAAGGACCCATCGAGCTTCAACAAGGCCACGCGTCTCTCGGCGATCCTCGGCCGCAGCCGCATCCTGTCCGAGATTGCCGCCGCCCAGGGCCGCCCGGTCGCCGCCGCGGCACCCGCCGGGGATGCGCCGACGACGGTGGGGGCGGCGCCCTCCCCCACACCCGCCCGCTCGCCCGCCGCCTCGCCCGCTGGCGGACCACTCGACCCGGCCGGCATGAACGCGATCCTGCGTGGGCGCTGAAGAGGCCACACGGTGAGGTTGCGATATGATGGCATTCGTCTAGACTGATGGCATTCCAATCGTTCGAACGGAGTGCAGATGGCGTCGATTACCATCCGCAACGTGCCCGACGAGGTGCATCGCGCCCTGCGCATCCGTGCCGCGCAGCACGGGCGCAGCACCGAAGCCGAAATCCGCGCCATCCTGGAACAGGCGGCCAAGCCGGCCGGCCGGATGAAGCTCGGCTCGCTCCTGTCCTCCATCGCCCGCGACGCCGGCGGCCTGACCGAGGCGGAAGCCGATGCCTTCGATCGGTTTCGCGACAGGGCGCCGGCCGAACCGATGCGGTTCGAGTGATCGTCCTCGACACCAACGTCCTGTCCGAGCTGTGGCGGGCCACGCCCGATCCCGGCGTGCTGACCTGGGTCGATGCGCAGGCGGTCGAGACCCTCTACCTCACCGCCGTCACGGTCGCAGAACTCCGCTTCGGCTTGGCTACGATGCCGGCGGACAAACGGCGCGACATCTTTCGCGATCGGCTGGAGCGCGAAGTGCTTCCGGCCTTCGCGGGCCGCGTGCTGCCGTTCGATCTCGACGCGTCGCGCCACTACGCCGCCTTCATGGCGCGCGCCCGCGCCGCGGGGAAGGCCATCGGCATGGCGGACGGCACCATCGCCGCCACCGCCGCGGTTCGGGGCTTCATCGTCGCGACACGGGATACCGGTCCATTCGAAGCAACCGGGATCGGCGTGATCAATCCCTGGCGAACCGCGGGTTGAAACGGGACGTCAGGGATCGGTCGCGCGGTCGCTGAACAACGTTTTTTCGTGAGCAGGCGGCGAAAGCCCGTCTGCGAGGTCCAGGGATGCGTGGGACGGGGCCGCGGCAAGGCCCATCAAACGGAGACGATCGGCCATGGGGGCACTCGGAAGAGAACGCGAGCGGCGCGCACACAGAGCCGCCGGGATCGCATCGGCCCGGTCGTCGCGCCTGGGCCTCCTGCTGGCGGCGGGCCTCGTCCTCACCCTCGCGCCCGCCCGCGCCAACCCGCTCACCCAAGTGCCGGGCACGCGCCCGCCCGCCGCCGAAGCGGAGGCGCCGCCGGCCCGCGACGAGGCGACGGAGCGGGCCGAGGCCGGGGCCGTGAACCCCTCGGCCAACGCGATCATCCGCTCGCTCGCCCCCTTCGCCGACGGCAATCCAGGCCGGCCCGCCGCACCGGTCGCGGTGTCCCCCGGCGACGGCGGTCCGAGCCTGCGGGTCGATCCCGCCCGCTCGGTCGATCTCACCGTGTTCTTCGCCTACGACAGCGCCCGCCTGACGCCCGAGGCGCAGGTTCAGCTCGAACCGCTGGGCAAGGCGTTGCAGGCCCGCGAACTCGCCGGCCACGGCTTCCTCATCGCCGGGCACACCGATGCCGCGGGCGGGCTCGGCTACAACCGGCGCCTGTCGCTCGCCCGCGCCCGCAGCCTGAAGGCCCATCTCGTCGAGACCTACGGCATCGATCCGCGCCGCCTGCGCATCCACGGCTGGGGGCCTGTCCGCCCCAAGGATCCGTCCCAGCCCTTCGCGCGGATCAACCGGCGGGTCGAGGTGAGCCTGATCGCGCCCGCGCCGAGCGGTGCCCTGCGCTTCGTTCTGCCGGCCTCCGAGCGAACTTGCGCGGCCGAGCCCCTCGGCGATCCCCGCCGGCAGGTGCCGCTCGACCTCGACGATTTCGGCGCAGCGCCGACGCCGCTGCCCTGCACCGACTGAACCTCCCAACGCCCAATCCGGCCTACGAACCGACAGACAGGATGTTTCCGATGCTGCGCGCCCGCACCCGAACAGGGGTTACGACTTTCGCCGCCCTCACCCTCATCGGCGGCGCGCTCCTCGGCCTCGCCGCGCCGGCGCAGGCCCAGACCCGGCCCAACATCGTGGTGATGGGCGAGGATGCCGACGAGGATTCCGTGCCCCGCGGCAACCGCATCTTCCAGCGGGTCATCGCCGAACTCTCGGAGACGATGAACCTGCGCGGCTACAACGTCTATGACGAGACGGCGGTGGCGATGGGGATCACCCAGGCCAACCGGGTCCGCCGCCGCGACGCCGAGTTGATCGAGGTCGCCCGCGCGGTTCAGAACCCGCCGCTCGACGTGGTGGCGGTGTTCCAAGTCTACGCCTCGGCCTCGAAATCGGCCTATTCCGACATCGTTCGGCCGGAGGTGCGCATCCCCGGTCGGCTCCTCAACGTGCGCACCGGGCAGTCGCTCGGCGCCTTCGAGGTGGCGGGGCTGCAGCTTCCCCCCCTGCCCCAGGGCTGCGACCGGGAATGCCTGCTGGAGCGGGTCGGCGCGGAGGCCAAGAGCATCGCCGCCGACGTGGCGGGCGCGCTCACATCCAAGCTCGACGGCGTGATCGCCCCCCGCCGCTCCGCCGATGCCAGCGCGCCCCCGGCCGCGTTGCCGAACGCCTTGTCCGGTGCCGAGCCTCCGCCCCCCGCCGCGGCCGGCGGAGAATCCTGCGGCGGCCTGCCGACGGCCTACGTCGTGCGCCTCACCGGCTTCTCGCCGCAGGAGGTGCAGGCGGCCGAGGAGTACATGGCCGCCTTCCGCTGCTACGAGCATCACCGCCCGGTGCGCTCGGGCGGGGCCACCGCCGAGTACTGGTACGAGACCCGCTCGGATTCCGCGCGGCTCGGCCGCAACTTGCGGCTGATGCTGGAGCATATGAGCGCGCCGGGGCAGGTCCAGTTCTCCGGCAACACCTTCGTCGTCAGCCGCGTCGCCACCCGCTGAGCCCCGGTGTCGGACACAGCCGACGCTGCCGCGCAGGTGGGCTGGGGGCGGGCCGGAGCCTTGGTCGATCGCGTCGCCACCGAGGCGGCGATCCCGGCGCGGACCGTTGCCCACGCTCGCAGCCTCATCTCCCACGCCACCGGGTGCTGGCCGGCGCCCGAGGCCGTCCAGCCCGGCTACTGGCCGACGCTCTGCCTGACCTGGCCGGCCCTCGAAATCGAAATCCACGACGACCGGTTCGAACTCTACCGATTCGGGCCGGGCGCGACGCAGATCCGCGAATGGCGCTGCGGCCCGGATGCCCCCGCAGCCGATACCCTCGACGCTCTTCTGCACGCCGCCTTCGGAGAGACCGCATGACCGATCGCAACCCGCTGCGCCGCTTCCTCACCCGCCTCCGTCCCGGCCGATGGGCTCGGCAGGGCCTGCTCGCCGGGCTGATGTCGGCCGTGACGGCCAGTTCCGCGCCGGTCCTCGCGGCCGAACCGGTCTTTCCGCCCGCCGGCTCGCTCGGCCTCGCGCCGCCGCCCGGCATGACGCCGGCGGCGAGCTTTTCCGGCTTCGAGCACCGCTCCGGCGCCTCGATCGTCCTCGTCGAGATGCCGCCGGAAGCCTGGGACCAGATCAACGGGAAGTTCACGCCCGAGGCCCTGGCGCCGTCCGGCTTCCGGGTGAAGGGCGAGCGCGCGCCGTTGAGCACGGCGGGCGGGGACGGCTTCGTCCTGCGCGGAAAGCAGGACGCCAACGGCCTCACCTACACCAAGTGGGTCGCCGTGGTGCGCGGCGCCGCCGGCACCGGTCTCGTCACCGTCCAGGTGCCCGAGACGGCCGCCAAGCAGGTACCGGCCCCAACGGTCGAGGCGGCTCTGCGCACGATCGCGTTCCGGCCCAAGGCGAGTCTCGCCGATCAGGTCGCGGCCCTGCCCTTCACCGTCGGCGACACCGCCGGCTTCCGCCCGATGGGGGTGTTCGCCGGCAACGGCCTCATCCTGACCGAGGGGCCGAAGGACGTCGATCCCGAACGCGAGCAGCCGGTGGTGATCGTCACGCCCTCGCTCGGGCAGGCGCCGGTGCCGGCGGGGGCAGAAGCCGCTTATGCCCGACGGCTCTTTACGGCGCAGAAGGATCTGACGAACGTCGCGGTCACCGACGAGGCGCGCAGCACCCGGGGCGACGCCGTCGTGGTCCGCCTGCGCGGGACCGGCACCGATACCAAGACCGGACGCACGCTCGGCATGACCCAGACGACGGTGTTCGACAGCGGACGCACCCTGCGGGTGATCGGCTTCGCCGATGCCGGGCGCGCCGACGCCCTGGCCCGCGCCGAGCGCGTCGCCGCCTCGGTCGCCCTGCGCTGAGCCTTCGATCCGAGCCCGTCGCCGTCAGTGCCGGCAGGCGCCGTCCCGCCACGCCCCGCCGGCATCGAGGCAGGCATCCTGCGCCAGCACATCCCACAGGTGCCAGCCGGCCGCCGCCGAGAGAACGGCCAGCGCCGCCACGATCCACCCCATGATCCCCGTTCGCATTGTCCGGACCGAGAGCGCTCCCGTGACCCATCCTCACTCTATGCCCCGACTGGGCCGCCGGTCACCCGGCCTGATCCTGTTGGCGCTTCTCGCCGCCACCGCAACCGTGCGGGCGCAGGATCGGGGACCGCCCGCCAAGAACGAGTGCCGGCGCACGCCCTCGTTCTCGGAGGGGCCAGAGCTCGGCTTCGGGCGGGTCGTTGCGGCGGGCCGCACCGCCTTCGTCAAGGACGGGCTGGCGCAGGACGGCTGCCCCGATGGTACCACCGAATGCCGCGAGCGGGCCTATCTGGTGGCCGGGGATCCCGTGATCCTGGGAGAGCGGCGCGGCGGCTACGTCTGCGCCAGCTATCGCGGCGCCAAGGGCGATCTGGCGCGGACCGGCTGGCTTCCGGCTGAGGCGGTGGCGAGCGAAGCGACGGCCCCCGTCGCCCTCGACGACTGGCTCGGCACCTGGACCCAGGCGGAGGGGCGCATCCAGGTGAAGCGAGGCGACAAGCCCGGCACGCTCTCCGTCGCCGGCGACGCGACCTGGGGCATCGGCGATCCCGAGCGGGTAAAGCGCGGCGGCGTCCATCTCGGCGAGATCTCCGGCACGGTCACGCCCACGGGCGACGGCGCCAGCTTCGCCATGGGCGAGAACGCCACCCTGCCGGTCGCGAAGGGCGGCGCGGACGATTGCAAGGTCTGGCTCCGGCGCCTCGGCCCCTGGCTCGTGGTGGAGGACAACCTCGCCTGCGGTGGCATGAACGTCACCTTTCGCGGCGTCTACCGGCGCGAGCCGTGACGGTGACGCGGGACATGATGGGGTACGCGCGCGGGGCGCTCCGCCACCCCGGCTGCCGGTCACGGCGGGAGGAGGACTTCTCATGATCGGACGCGCGCACGCCGCTGCGCTCGCCGTGCTGTCGGCCCTCGCCGCCTGCACCCCGGCGTCGACGACGATGACCCCAGCGGCGGTCGAGGCCTTTCTCGAAGCGCCCCTGCCGCCCGGCCGCCGCGACCTGAAGACCTACACCGAGGCGGGAATCGACCGCTTGCTGCTGCTGCACCTCGACGCGCCGGTGGCGGAGGCCGACGCCTTCGCCGCGCGCCTCGTGCCAGGAGGCCTCGAAGCCGGAGCCGATCCGGGACTCGGCCCCCTCGGCACGGCCTTCGACGGTTGGATCGCGGCGCCCCCGGAGGGAAGCGTCGGCGGCGAAACCCTGGTCGATGGTCGGCGGGCGGTGAAGGTCATCGTCGCCCCGGCCGCGCCCGGCTGGCGGCGGGTCTGGGTCGCGAGCTTCACCCTGTGAGCCGCAACCGCTGCCACTCGCGCAACGGCAGACGCCGGTCCGAGGACGGCCGGACGGGCAACGAGATCGGGTGCAAGAGCGCATCATGGATGGACATGGACAAATACCGGACCGGCCGCGACGGAGCCGGCGCATGATGCTCGCCGGGACCGTCCTCGTCTGGACCCCGGCCCTGCTGTTCGCGCTCGGCTTCGCGCTGGCCCACCTCACCGGCTGCCGGGTGGATGAGGGAAGCGCCCATCCCTGCCTTGTCGCGGGCATCGATATCGGCCGCCTGCTCTACACCCTCATGATGATGGGATGGTTCGTCATCCTAATGCTGCCCTTCATGCTGCTGACGCTAGTGATCTGGCTCGGCATCGGCCTGCGGGCGCTTGTCGGCGCGTGGTTCCCATGAGGCGGATGCCGCACCCTCGCTTCGAGAGACGATCGACCGTGACGCGTCGCAGGCGGTCGATCTTGGGCCTTGCCCGCCGCCTCCTCGCGCTTCCCGCGTTCCTTCCCCTCTGCCTTCTCGTTTGTCTTGGCGGCGCTCGGGCGCAGGGGATCGGCTTTGCCGCCGAGCGCGCCTTCCCCGTGGCGGGCGCCTGCTACGGCCGAAGCTACGACGCGGATCATCTCGCCCGCCATCCGGGGCAGGTGGTGAGCGCGATCCATCTCTCGGGCTCGTCCCGCGGCCTGATCGGGCTGCGGCCGGAGGCCGGGCGGATCGATCCGGAGCTCGGTCTGACGCTGCGCATCGCCTTCACCGACGGCGGACGGGCCGAGGGCGCGGTCGGCTGCGTCGAGTTCGGCGGACGCTTCCGCCGCTGCGGACGCGGCGCGAGCTGCGCCGGCAGCTTCGCCGTTGATCGCCTGCCCGACGGCAGGCTCAGGATCGTCAACGACGACGCGGATTCGCGCATCTCCCAGCCCGTGGTGGGCGAGCCCGGCTTCAGCCCGGATGCGGTGTGCCGGGGCAAGGGCCGGTTCGTGCCGCCGGATGCGCAGAACCGCATCTTTCTGCTCACCCGCCTGCCCCTCTCCGCCTGCGGGCCCGAGCGGACCGGAGATTGACCATGCGCCTCAGGCCTCGCGACGTATCCCCCACTGCCTTCGTGTTGCCGCGGCTGCTGACGTCCCGGTCCCGAGAGGCAGAACCATGGATCCGAGAGCTGTGCCGCGGCGCCCGTGGCGCAATGGCAGCGGCACGTGCCGCTGGTTTCCCCACGCGAGGGTGGCACCCTTGCCCGGCCACGCGGACGAGCCTGCGCGCCGCCAGGGCAACGATCGTCCATTCCGGCGCAAGAACCGCGTCGAGCAGCGCCGCCTGGGCCGCCATCTCTGCACGGTCTGGGACGAGGAAGACTCTCGTCGCCGGCCTCATCCTGATGGCCGCGCCCGCCCTCGCTCAGAATGCCGGTGCGGGTGTCCGCGGAGAGTTCGAGCAGGTTCGCACGCGCAGCGCCGAGATCGATGTGCGCTCGCTGGGCGAGACGGCACCGGGTGAGCCCGATGCCGGGCAGCCGGACCCGCGCTTGCCCTTCGCCTCCACGCCCGATCTGCGGCAGGCGACCGTGGATCGGCATCTGCGCACCGTGCGCGCGACCAATCCGATTGCGGCGGCCGAGGCCGGCCGGGAACTGGCAAAGTACGATTACGACACCATCTTCCGCAGCTTCCTCGACGGTACCGGCCTCGACCCGGCGGATGCGGGCGACGTGCTCACCGCCTTCGTCGTCCTGCAATGGATGGTCGCCAACGATGCGACCATGGAGCCGAGCCCGCCGGCGCTCCGGGCGATCCGCCGCCGCTTCGTGCTGCCGATGGCGGCCAGGCCGCCGCTGTCGCAGCCCGCGAACCGGGCCGCCTTCGCCGAGCAGATCAAGCTGCGCTCGGTGCTGCACCATGCGGGCTGGAAGGCGGCGCGGCAGCTCGGCGTCATGCCCCGTTTCCTCGCCACCCTCTCGAACGAGTTCATTCCCGCCGCCAAGCTGCAGGCGCTGGCGCTGACCGAGGACGGGCTGGTGCCCAAGGTGCGGAGGGCGGGGCCGGCGGGCACCCGGCTTTCGCGCGACCCGCAAGCGCCATCCCCGCCGAAGGCCTCGACGGACGTTGCCACGCCTGCCGATCCTCGGACGGCAACGCCGCCCTCTCCCGCAGCGATGGCGGACGCTTCGTCTCCATCACGCCACGCCGCGAACTGGGACGCGGTTGAGGGGGTGTATTTCCGCTCCACCACCGGTATCGGCGTCGGCGGCATGGTAACGATCGATTTCGAGCCGCTGATCTTCCTGCAGGACGGCACATTCTACGAAATCGGCGACACCGCGCTCGAAGACGTCGATCTCGCCACCGAGCGGGCAGCAAAGCCGCGGCGCTTCGGCCGCTGGACCCGCAAGGGTCAAGAATTCGTGCTGACGGATTGGCGGGGCAACGCGAACGACTACAAGCTCGGCGACGGCAGCTTCTTTCGGGCCTTCCCGGCCGAAGCGGGCGAGCGCGTAACGCGTTCCTACCGGCGCCTGTCGGGGGGCGGCAACAGCGCCATGGGCGGCGACGTCGCGGTCGCGGTCGAGAGCCGCTATGATTTCAAGGCCGATGGGCGCTACGGGCGCGGCGGCTCGGTCGGCGCGATCAATTCCGGGGCGAGCACCGGCGTCGGCACCGCACTCGGCCGGCGCCGCGCGCCCGAGGGCGGTCAGTACCGCCTCGATCGCCACACCCTCACCCTGACCGGTGCGGACGGGCACAGCCGGCGCCTGTTCTTCGCCTTCAGCGCGCAGAAGGACCCGCCGAGATCGACCGCGACATGATCTTCATCGGCGACAGCGTGTTCTCCTCCGACGACTGAGCAACGCTCCGAAGCGCGGGCACCGCTTGCGCCGCCTCGCCCGATCGGAGAAGGACGGCCGCTCCGATCTTCCCCGCCACCGCGACCGAGGCCCGATCCCGTGAAGAGCGTGAACCTGCTGATCGCCGAGGAACTCGGTGCGCGCGAGGGACAGGTGGCGGCAGCCGTGGACCTGCTCGACGGTGGCTACACCGTCCCGTTCATCGCCCGCTACCGCAAGGAGGCCACCGGCTCGCTCGACGACGCGCAGCTTCGCACCCTTGAGGAGCGGCTGGGCTACCTGCGGGAATTGCGCGACCGGCGCGCCAGCATCACCGAGAGCATCCGCGCCCAGGGCAAGCTGACGCCGGACCTTGCCGCCGCCCTCGCGAGCGCCGACACCAAGGCGCGGCTGGAAGACATCTACCTGCCGTTCCGCCCGAAGCGCCGCAGCAAGGCGCAGACCGCCCGCGAAGCCGGTCTCGCGCCGCTGGCCGAGACCCTGCTCGCCCGGCCGGAGACGGTGCCGGAACGGGCCGCGCAGGGTTTCGTCGATGCGGGCAAGGGCATCGAGACGGCCGAGGCGGCCCTGGAGGGCGCCTGGGCGATCCTGATCGAGCGGTTCGCCGAGGATGCCGACCTGATCGGCCGCCTGCGCGAGGATGTCTGGCGCGGCGGCGAGGCGGTGTCGAAGGTGCGCAATGGCAAGGAGACGGCGGGCCAGAAATTCTCCGATTATTTCGACTGGCGAGAGCGCCTGGAGCGCATGCCATCTCACCGGGTGCTGGCCCTGTTCCGCGGCGAGAAGGAGGAGGTGCTCGACCTCGCCTTGACCGTCGAAGGTGAGGACTCCCCGGCCGGCATGCCTGGGCCGTTCGAACTCGCGATCTGCCGCCGGTTCGGCGTCGCATCCAGGGGCCGGCCGGCGGATGCGTGGCTGCTCGAGACTGTCCGCACCGCATGGCGCACCAAGATCCGCACCGGCATCAAGGCGGATCTGCGCGCCCGCCTGTTTGAGCGGGCCGAGGAGGCGGCGGTGAAAGTGTTCGCCGGCAACCTCAAGGATCTGCTGCTCGCCGCCCCCGCTGGCGGGCGTGCGACCCTCGGGCTCGATCCCGGCTACCGCAACGGCGTGAAGGCGGCGGTGGTGGACCGCACCGGCAAGGTGGTGGCGGTCGAGACCACCTACCCGCACGAACCGCAGCGGCGCTGGAAGGAGGCGGTGGCCTCGCTCTCCCGGCTCTGCTGCCAGCACGGCGTCGAGCTGATTGCCATCGGCAACGGCACCGCCTCGCGCGAGACCGACCGGCTCGCCACCGAGATCCTCTCCGCCAACGCCGATCTGAAGATGGCCAAGGTCACGGTGTCGGAGGCCGGCGCCTCGGTCTACTCCGCCTCGGCCATCGCCACCCGCGAGTTGCCGGACCTCGACGTGTCGCATCGCGGCGCCGTCTCCATCGCCCGGCGCCTGCAGGACCCGCTGGCCGAACTGGTGAAGATCGACCCGAAATCCATCGGCGTCGGCCAGTACCAGCACGACATCACCGAGCAGAAGCTGTCGCGCTCTCTCGAAGCGGTGGTGGAGGATGCGGTGAATGCCGTCGGCGTGGACGTGAACACGGCATCCGGCCCGTTGCTGGCGCAGGTCTCGGGCCTCGGCGCGTCGGTTGCGGAAAAAATCGTCACCCACCGCGACACCAACGGCCCGTTCCGCACCCGCGCCGGGCTGAAGAAGGTGCCGGGTCTGGGCGCCAAGACCTTCGAGCTCGCGGCGGGCTTCCTGCGCATCCCCGACGGCGAGGACCCGCTCGACCGCTCCGGCGTCCACCCGGAAGCCTATCCGGTAGTGCGCCGCATTCTGGAAGCGACGAAGAGCGACATCCGGGTTCTAATCGGCAACAGCGCCGCTTTGCGTCAGCTCTCCCCCGCTGCCTTCGCCGACGAGCGCTTCGGCGTGCCGACCGTGCGCGACATCATCGCCGAGTTGGAAAAGCCGGGCCGCGACCCGCGCCCGGCCTTCAGGACGGCGAGCTTCCAAGAGGGCGTCGAGACCATCGGCGACCTCAGACCCGGCATGCAGTTGGAGGGTGTCGTCACCAACGTCGCGGCCTTCGGTGCCTTCGTCGACATCGGCGTGCACCAGGACGGGCTCGTCCACATCTCGGCCATGGCCCGCAAGCGGATCGCCTCGCCCTCCGAGGTGGTGAAGACTGGTGACGTCGTGCGGGTGCTGGTGCTCGCCGTCGATGTCCCGCGCAAGCGCATCTCGCTCTCGATGCGGCTTGACGATTCGATCGAGGGAGCGTCGGCTCCGCGCGCCGCCCCCCGCTCCGAGGCGCAGCCCCGGCGTCCCGCCCCGGCTGCTCCACCACCACAGGACGGCGCCCTCGCCGAGGCGCTGCGGCGGGCCGGCATGTCGCCGCCTAAGCGCTCCTGATCGACGCGCGAAGGAAATGCACACGCGCGCGCGGACGTCTCCGCGGAGGCGCTCCAGGCCCGTCGTCAACCGATCAGGCGAGCGCGGGGGCGCCCCGTCCGCGCGGGTGAAAGCGGCCGTCCCCAGATTCGCCGCTTTTTCACGCTTCCTGCCGTGCCATCATGCGGAAGCCGCCCGCGACCGAGCGCCGACCCTTGCCGGTCATGCGGAGGACAATCGGCGCGCATATCCCCTGCAGCGGGCCGGCCCGCATCGTCGGCCGGCGGAGCTTATCGAACCGTGATCCGCTTCGAGAACGTCACCAAGGTCTATTCCACCTACGGGCGGCGGCGCACCATCCTCGACCGGGTGAACTTCACCCTGAAGCCCGGCATCAGCTACGGCATCATGGGGATCAACGGGGCCGGCAAATCGACCACGATGAAGCTCATCGCCGGCGTCGAAGAGCCGACCCGAGGCCGCATTTCCCGCGGCCTTCGCGTCTCGTGGCCGCTCGGCTTCGCCGGCGGCTTCAACTACAAGATGACGGGCCGGGATAACGTCATCTTCGTCGCCCGCATTTACGGGGAAGATCCGCGCCGCGTGCTCGAATTCGTGGAGGATTTCTCCGAACTCGGCAGCTATCTGAACATGCCGGTCAGCACCTATTCCTCCGGCATGGGCTCCCGCCTCGCCTTCGGGATGAGCATGGCGATCCCGTTCGACACCTACCTCATCGACGAAACGCTGTCGGTGGGCGACGCGCGCTTTCAGAAGCGCTGCGCCGACGTGTTCAACAAAAGGCGCGAGACCGCCGACGTGATCCTGATCTCCCACAGCATGGAGCAGATCCGCGAGTATTGCAGCCAAGCCCTGATCCTGATCAACGGGCAGGCCGTGGTCTACGACGACGTCGACGAGGCGATCACGGCCTATCGCCGCCTGAACAGTTGAGGAATCGCTCGGCCTCGCCTCGGCCGGTCTCGTTGGCTCGGACACGCTTTCGCCGCGAGGGCAGGCCAGAGACCGATGCGTGCGAACTGCCGCGGCGCCCTGCCGCCGCGCAGCGGATCGCTGGGGCGTGCGAGCACCGACACCATGAGCACCGAGATCACCAATCCGGGCAGCGCCCCGCTGACCACCGCCGATCGCTCGACCGCTGTCGCGGAATCGCTCAAGCGCTTCGCCCGCATCGCGCGGCAGTCGGACCACAAGAAGGGCATTCGCGCCTACCAGACGCATATCCGGCGCGATCCCTGGATCCCCGCCCTCTTCCTGGCCCTGTTCCTGCTGCCGACGCTCGTCACCGCCGGCTACTTCTATCTCATCGCCTCGGACCGCTTCGTCACCGAGGCGCGCTTCGCTCTGCGGCCGGCGCTCGGCAACGTCGACAAGGTGCAGAACGAAGAGACCGGCAACAACAGCTCGATGTCCAAGCAGATGGTCGCTCAGGACACGCTCATCACGACGAGCTACATCGCCAGTCGGCAGATGGTCGAGGCCATGGAGCGGCAGATGCCGCTGCGGGAAATGTTCTCGCGCGACGGCATCGACTACTTCTCGCGCTTCGATGCAGACGAGCCGATCGAGAAGTTCATGCGCTACTGGCATAAGCGCGTGTCGACCAAGGTCGAATCCAATGGTGGCATCATCACCCTGTATGTCGCCGCCTTCGACCCGGAGGAATCCTACCGGCTCGCCCGCGCCCTGATGGACGAGAGCGAGCGCACGGTGAACGAACTCAGCGTGAGGGCCCGCAATGCCGCCCTGGCCGAGAGCACGCGCGAACTCAAGAATGCCGAGGCGCGCCTGCACGCCGTGCAGCGCGCCATGCGTGACCTGCGCAACCGCGCCGGTGTGCTGGATGCGCAGGCGGTCAGCAAAAACAATCTCACGGTCATCGCGGAGCTACGCAAGAAGCGCATCGATCTCTCGATTCAGCTCAACCAGAGCCTGCGCGATCTCGCGCCCGAGCGGCGCCAGATCCAGGACCTGAAGGCGCAGATCCAGGACCTCGACGACAACATCGAGAAGATCGAACGGCAGATGACCAGCACCGATCCGGAGCAGCGGCGCCTGCTGTCGGAGGCGATGACGGAGTTCGAGGGGCTGGAGAACGAGCGCAAGAATGCGCTGCTCTATTACAACAAGGTGCTCGCCGCGAGCGAGCAGGCGCGCATCATCGCCAACCGCCAGATCGAGTTCTTCACGCCGGTGGTGAACCCGGTGGTCCCGGTCTCGGCGATCGAGCCGCGCCGGCACCTCATCACCAGCATCGTCGCGCTGGTGGCGATGGCGGTGTTCGGCCTCAGCGTTTTGATCCGGAAATATCTCTACAGCTGATCGCCCCGCTTCAGAGTGCCTCACAAAACTCCCGCTCACTGACCGTTCTCACTCTGGCGAGGACAGCGCGGCGGGAGTTTTGTGAGAGACACTCAGGCGATCTCGCTCGGCGGACGCCGGGTCGGGTGCGGCGCCGTGGGATCGGCCGGCGTGGCCCGCTCCGGCATCAGGGCCGGCTCGGGCTCCGGTGCGGGCGTTCCGGTCGCGGCGGGCGCCCCCGCGGTGCCGCCGGTCCATCCTTGCGCCCGCCAGCCCTCGGCGCGCTCATCGAGATCGATGGCCCCGCCGCGCTGCATCAGTGCGATGACACGGTCGGCAATCTCGCCATCCGCTCGCACGGTGACCAAAGTCCCGCCACGGCGGATCCCTTCGGCGTAGGTCTCGGCATCGGCCCCGCTCAGGCCCGCGCCGGTCAGGGCACCGATCAGCCCGCCCGCGGCCGCTCCGACACCGGCCCCCGACAGGGTCGCGACGAGCCATCCCGCCGCGATTACCGGACCGGCTCCGGGAATCGCGAGGAGGCCGAGGCTCGCAAGCAGCCCGGTGCCGCCGCCGAGCACGGTGCCGACGGTGGCACCCGCGCCCGCCCCTTCCGCCGCCGAACTCTCGTGCCCGCCGGATACGGCCGTCGGCTCACCAGTCGACGGGGTCGATACCGCGCCCGCCGTCCGATCGGCGGCGTTTAGGGACACGATGCCGATATCCGTCTGCGGCACGCCCGCCGCCTCGATGCGGTCGATGACGCGGGCGGCGTCTTCCTGGCTGTCGAACAGGGCGGTGACGGCGCGTGCGGCCATGATCGTTCCTCTCGTTTGTCTCTAGCGTCGGCCGTTGCAACCGGCGCTTTAGAGTGCCTCACAAAACTCCCGATCACCGTCCGTTCTCGCTCTGTAGACGACTGAGCAGCGGGGGTTTTGTGAGAGACACCTACTCAGCGGCGACTTCGCCGCGATAATCCATGCCGACGCTCAGCGTGCGACCGGCATGCTGGGCCCGCCCGCGCCAGATGCCCTGACCGTCGAGATGCAGGTCGGCGACTTCGGGAAATCCCATCTCGGCAAGTCGGGCCCGCACCTGCGCGGCGGTGAAGCTGTTGGCACCGGGCTCGAGCCGCTGGCCCACCGCTCCGTGCGCCCGCTCCGCCGGGGCGAGCGCCGGAGAAACGGGCTCCGATGCCGCCAGGGCCGAGCCCGGCACCGCGAGGGCGAGGAAGAGAAGCGGAAGGGCGCGCATCATCAGGACGGGTCACCGGGCTCGTCGGCGGGGTCCGGAGCCGAGCGCCGGACCGATTGCCTGACCAAACCCCGTGGCCGATCGAGGTTCCGCGCGCTCCGGCGTTAACGCCTCGCTAACCCTGAACCCGGCAAATCCTGCCGGGTGCGGTCGCGCGGGTGGGCCGCGCGATTCGTCTTCGGGGATTCGGCGCGATGAGCGAAGCGGCCAAGGCCGTTCCAGCGGGAGCAGGCGGGCTCGGCGGCTTCGCGGCGCTGCGTATGCCGGACCGGTCGAGCCTGCAGGCTCTGTCGAAGCGCTCGGACCTGTTCTTCGCCACCGCGGTGATGGGCATCCTCGTGGTGCTGATCTTCCCGCTGCCGGCGTTCCTGCTCGACCTGCTGCTCGCCGTCTCGATCATCCTCTCCGTGCTGATCATGATGACGGGGCTGTTCATCGACAACCCGCTCGAATTCACGGTCTTCCCGACGCTCCTCTTGGTCGCGACGCTGCTGCGGCTGGCGCTCAACCTCGCCTCGACCCGGCTGATCCTCGGCCATGGCCACGAGGGCACGGCGGCGGCCGGCCACGTCATCGAGGCCTTCGGGCACTTCGTGATGGGCGGCAACTTCGTGATCGGGATCATCGTCTTCGCGATCCTGATCATCGTGAACTTCGTCGTCATCACCAAGGGCTCGGGCCGCATCGCCGAAGTGGCGGCCCGCTTCACCCTCGACGCCATGCCCGGCAAGCAGATGGCCATCGACGCCGACCTCTCGGCCGGGCTCATCGACGAGAAGGTGGCCAAGGCCCGGCGCTCGGCGTTGGAGGAGGAATCCTCGTTCTTCGGCGCCATGGACGGCGCCTCGAAATTCGTGCGCGGCGACGCGGTGGCCGCGCTCCTCATCACCTTCATCAACGTGGTCGGCGGCATCATCATCGGCGTCGCCCAACAGGGGCTCGGCTTCGCCGAGGCCGCCAAGACCTACACCCTGCTCACCATCGGCGACGGGTTGGCCTCTCAGGTCCCGGCCCTGATCGTCTCGACGGCCGCCGGCATCCTCGTCTCGAAGGCCGGTGTGAAGGGCTCGGCCGACAAGGCCCTCGGCAAGCAGATGGCGAACTACCCCAAGGCCCTCGGCATGTCGGCCGGCGTCATGTTCCTGATCGCCCTCCTGCCCGGCATGCCGATGTTGCCCTTCCTCGCGCTCGGCGGTGCCTCCGGCTACGCCGCGTGGCGCATCGCCAAGACGCAGCGCGAGAACCCGCCCACGCCGGCCGAGGGCACGCCCGGCGCCGCTGCCGCCGCCGGCGCGGTGCCTGCGGAGGAGACCGTCACCGACCTGCTCAAGCTCGACGACCTCAAGCTGGAGATGGGCTACGCGTTGCTGGCCCTCGTCAACGGCGAGGGCCAGGACCGGCTCACGGACCAGATCAAGGCCCTGCGCCGGCAGCTCGCCTCGGAGCTCGGCATCGTGATGCCCTCGGTGCGCATCCTCGACAACGTGAGCCTCGAAGCCAACACCTACGTGGTGCGAGTGAAGGAAATCGAGGCAGGCACCGGCCAAGTCTTCCCCGGCCAGTTCATGGCGATGGACCCGATGGGCGGGCAGGTGCAGCTTCCCGGCCAGCACCTCTTGGAGCCGACCTTCGGCCTGCCGGCGACCTGGGTCGATGCGGGCCTGCGGGATCAGGCCCAGCTCAAGGGCTACACCGTGGTCGATGCGGCCACCGTGATCTCGACCCACCTGACCGAACTGATCAAGGCTCACGTCTCGGAACTGCTCAACCACGTCGAGGTGCAGAAGCTCCTGCGCGAACTGCCCAAGGAGCACACCGAACTCCTCAAGGAAGTGGTGCCCGCGCAGATCGCCACCACCGGCATCCAGCGGGTGCTGCAATTGCTGTTGGCGGAACGAGTCTCGGTGCGCGACCTCGGCTCCATCGTCGAGGGCATCGCCGAGGTCGCGGGCCACCTGAAGAATCCGCGCGACATCGTCGAGCATGTCCGCGCCCGCCTCGGCCGGCAGATCTGCGCACAGTACCAGGGACCGGACGGAACGCTGCCGATCATCACCCTGTCGCCGGCCTGGGAGCAGGCCTTCCTCGAATCGATCGTCGGCGAGCGCGAGGAACGCTACCTCGCGATGCAACCCTCGAAGCTCACCGAATTCGTCAACACGGTGCGCGACCGCTTCGAGCAGGCGGCGCGGATGGGCGAGATGCCGGTACTCGTCACCTCGGTCCAGGCCCGACCGTTCGTTCGCTCGATCATTGAGCGATTCCGCCGCGAGACCCCGGTGATGAGCCAGGCGGAGATTCATTCCCGCGCCCGCTTGCGGACGGTCGGCTCCGTGTGACGGCGTGAGGTCGGACTGAACGCCGGCTCCAAATCGGGAGATGACGAAAGCCGTCTCGAGGTGGTGCCGCATGCAAAAGAGCCGAGCCCACCCTTCAGCAAAGGGCGGGCTCGGCTCTTTTGCGTTGATTTGTTCTCGGAGAGCGGGATCGAGCATCCTGCCTTCGAACGCAGCGAAGGTTCGCCTTCGCTCAACGGCAGGTCAAGCGTGCCCCTCGATAGCACGCAGAACGGCAACCATCTCGTCGGCCTGCGAACGCGTGAGCCCGCGGCTGATGATCGTGCCGTTGCGGCAGATCGAGCAGGTGCCGTCCTCGGCAACCCGTATCTTGATCGAGGCCATGATATCCATCCGGGGGCAAGACGCCCCCAATCCGGCGAAGCTTAACCGTTCCTGAAAGGGCGGCAAGCCCGCGTGTCCCGCTCATCCACTGAGGCGGCGTGACGTAGGGATTCGCCCTTCGTACGTCACTGCGACAAAGTGCGCATGGAAGTCGGACCTATGAAACGCGAACGGCGACCGCCCCGAAAGGCGATCGCCGTCCACATCTGTCGAGAAGGGTCGATCAGACCGCCTTCTTCTCCAGCCGCTCCTCGATGACGTGGTTGTCGAGGCCCGGCGCCACCAGCGGCGGCTCCGGTGGCGTCTTGGCATCCTTGCCGAGCGCGTTCGAGAGGCGCGAGCGCTCGAACAAAAGCACCACGACGATCGCCACGGCAAAGGGGATGAGCAGGTAGAAAAGGCGGAAGATCAGCACCGCGGCCAGCACCGGGGCCTTCTCGGCATCGGTCTGGAGCTGCATGGCGGTGAAGAACACGAGTTCGAACACACCGAGGCCGCCCGGCGCATGCGAGGCCAGAGCGACCGAGAACGAGGCGAGGAAGATGCCGAGCACCGCGATGAAGCCGGGATTCAGGGCATCCGGCAGGGCGAAGTAGATGATGCCGGCGGCACCGAGCAGCTCGAGCGGCGCCGCGATGAGCTGGCGCACCATGATGCCGGGGCGGGGATACTCGACCTTGAAGTTGCGGATCGTCAGCGGTCGGAAGCGCAGCACCGAACCGATGACGTAGAGCGCGACGAAGGCGAGCAGACCGAAGCCGACGAGCCGGGAGGTCGCGGGGTTGGTGAGCGCGGCGGGCAGAAGGTTGTCGAGCCGGGACAGCAGGCCCGGATCGTAGACCAGCACGAAGCCACCGAGCAGGATCGTGCCGAGACCGAAGGTGAAGGAGCAGAGCGCCACCAGCACGGCGACCTGCGCCGCCGAAAGCCCCTTCGAGGTGTAGGCCCGGTAACGAACCAGGGCGCCGGAGAAGACCGAGGCGCCGATATTGTGGGACAGCGCGTAGGTCGTGAACGAGCACACCGAAACGAACAGCCACGAGATGTGGCGTACGCCCAGATGCAGCAGCGCGATCCGGTCGTACCAAGCGAGCGCGGCGTAGGCGACGAGCGTGGAGATGGCCGCAAGCAGGAAGTGGTGGAGCGGGATGGCGGCGAAGGCTGCCTCGATGCTCGCCCAGGATAGGGTCTTCAACTCACCCCAGAGCAGGTAGCAGGATACCGCCACCGCGGCGAGGCCGACCAGGCCCCAGACGATTTCACTGACTTTTTTCATGGATGCCGGCCGCCTCTCTCGGGAGCGGTCTCTCCTGCGCTACGACCGCGCGCGCCGCAAGCGGAACCGGAGCCACCGTCTCGATGGGACCGGGTCTTGCCGGCCGATCATGACGGTTTCATGCCGAAGAAAGCGGGCGGATGCGGATTCCGTGCGGCCGGCAGGGGCGAGGCGCACGCTGCTCATTTTCGCATCGTCTTCTTCCGAAAGCCGATGAGCAGCCTTCGAGACGATGCGCTAGCGCGGCCGCGTGACCTGATCGATGTAGGCGGCATCGGATCGGCTCGGCTCGGGAACACTCACACGGTCCCGGTTGCTGCCGGGCCGGCCTTTGATCGAGCCGGGAATGGGGCCCGCGGCATCGATGAGACTTTCGTCGGTAATCAGGCCCGGCCGCAGTGCGCCGCTCCGCGGCCCCGGTGCCAAGCGCTGTCCCTCGTAGAGATTGATGCAGTCGCGAAGGGCGATCGGATCCCGGATGAAGGTGCAGTCATTCACGTTCGGAACGGGTGCCGCGCCGTTGGGAGTGATGAGGTTCTGCGCAACCACGACACGCGAACCAGGCGATGCGCCGAACACATCGACCCGATAGCCCATTCCGTCCGGCGTGATCACGTTCCGGGTCGCTGCCGTTGGTGACGCGTCACCCGCAGCGGACACGATCGCCTGAGAGCCGCTGCCATCCAGAGCGATCACGTTCTGCGCCGACGCAGCCGTGGGCGCGAGGCCGGCGACGAGTGCCACGAGCAAGATCTTGGTTCCGGACTGCAGCATCTCGCACCTATGAAGAAGCGGAGCGCGCGAGATCGCGGCCCAATGCCAGCTACATAGGTTAGAACTTTACTTCCGCTTCCCGGTTCCCCATGCCTCGACACCGTCAGGAGTCGGCCGGCATGCCGACTCACTCCCAGGGGCGTCCGCGGGGTTGCGAACAGGTGCCGCGGCGGCGGCGTCATGGGCCGCCGACGCTGTCACCGAACCGGCCGGCGACGGTCAGGCCCGCGCCCGCAGTCCGATCGCGTCCATCTCCGCTTGCTCGCGGGCGGCCTCGGCCGCGCGCTCGGCGGAGCGCTCACGATCCTCCAGAATCTCGACCTTCTTCAATTCCTCGAACGCCTCGCCGAGCTCGGCCTTGGCCTCGGCGAGCTGACCCTCCAGGGCGGCGGCCGACTGGCGCATGTTGTCCCGGCGGCCTGTCGCGGCGCGGGCATAGGTCGGGTAGGCGAAATGGGCCGGGTCGGAGATGCCGGCGCGGGCCTCCTCCTGGGCGACCTCGCGGTCGAGCTCGGCCGCCATGCGGTTGAAGTCGGCCATCATCATCTCGATCTGGGCGACCCGGCGGCGCTTCTCGTCCACCTGGAACCGACGCAGCCGGATCAGCGTGTCACGCGATTTCATGTCGGGCCATCCACTCCACGCTACGCTGGAAAGCGGCCCGATCGGTGACGTGGTCCTTCCGGACCACGACCCGACGCGCTTTCGAAGCCGCCTCACCCGCCGCCGACGATGGCGGCCAACCGAGCGTAACCCTCGCCGATGGAGGTTGCTTCTTCCTTACCCTGCCCCAGAAAAGCCGTCAGATCCGGCATGAGGGCCACCGCCTCGTCCACCTCCGGCGACGACCCGGCCCGGTAGGCGCCGAGCCGGATCAGCTCCTCCATGTCGGCATAGGTCGCGAGCACCTTTCGCGCCCGGCGGACGGTGGGAAGATGCGCGGGGTCGCAGGCCCGCGGCATGGTACGCGAGACCGAGCGCAGCACGTTGATCGCCGGATAGCGCCCCTGCTCGGCAACGCGTCGCTCCATGACGATATGGCCGTCGAGGATGCCGCGCACCGCGTCCGCCACCGGCTCGTTATGGTCGTCGCCCTCGACGAGCACGGTGAACAGGCCGGAGATCGCCCCCTCCCCCACCCCTGGCCCCGCCCGTTCGAGCAGGCGCGGCAATTCGGAAAAGACGGTCGGCGTGTAGCCCTTGGCGGTGGGCGGCTCGCCGCCGGCCAAGCCGATATCGCGCTGGGCCATGGCGAAGCGCGTGATCGAGTCGATCATGCACAGGACCTGCGCGCCCTGATCGCGGAAATATTCGGCGATGGCGAGCGTCACGTAAGCCGCGTTGCGGCGCATCAGCACCGGCTCGTCAGAGGTCGCCACCACCACGACGGAGCGCGCGAGCCCCGCCGCGCCGAGATCGTCCTGCAGGAATTCCTGCACCTCGCGTCCGCGCTCGCCGACGAGGCCGATCACCGCCACGTCGGCGGCGGTGTAGCGCGCGAGCATCGACAACAGCACCGACTTGCCGACGCCGGAACCGGCGAAGATGCCCATGCGCTGCCCGCGGCACATGGTGAGAAAGGTGTTGATGCAGCGCACGCCGAGATCGAGCGGCGGCCCGACCCGCCTCCGGCCGTGCGCGGGGGGAGGATCGGCTCGCAGGGAATAGATCGCGGGCCCCTGCGCCAGCGGCCCGAGACCGTCGATGGGCCGCCCGAGGGCATCGACCGTGCGTCCGAGCCACGCGTTCGAAGGACGGATCGCGCCCGCCGCCTCGTCGCGCACCAGGGCCGGACAGCCGCGGCGCACCCCTTCCAGGGAGCCGAAGGGCATGGCGAGCGCGCGGTCTCCGGCAAAGCCGATCACCTCGCACGGCACGGTCGCCGCCGAGGCTCCGCCACTCTCCACCACCACGTCGATGCGGCCGCCGAGCCGCATGGCGGAGACCGGCCCGGCCACCTCGACCAGGAGGCCGCGGATCGCCGTCACTCGGCCGAAGGTTTCCAGAGTCTCGACGGTCGAGAGCGCGGCGAGCGCCGCCGCCAGCCCCCCGGAGCCGCGCTCCTGCGTCATTTGCCCTGACCTCGTTAACCGCTGTCCGCCACCGATCCGGCCGATGTCTTAACACCGCCGGGTCGCTCGCCAAGGTTCTCCGCCACTGTTCCAGAGGCCGGATCGCCGATCACGGAAAATGGAAAGGCGACGAAACGCCTCCGTCTCCTTTCGGCAACAGGATCGTCAACCCTTGGGAAAAGAAGGGGTTAGCCGGGAGCGCTCATGCGCCGCCTCGAGAAAGCCGGTGGGGAGGGAGAACAGATCGCCAACCCCGACGAGAATCGGTCTCGGACTCGAAAGAGACAGTGCTTGCAAGCGGGATTCGGCTTTTGTTAACGGTTAAGGAATAGCGTTTCGAAAGTGGGAATGAGGGAGCGTCCGCCGGGGCCGTCGGCGGACGACCGGCGGCAGCTTGTCTCAAGCGCCCCGAAACGGCCTGTCCGGTGGGGATCACGATGCGCGTACTTCTGATCGAGGACGACAGCGCGACGGCGCAGAGCATCGAGTTGATGCTGAAGTCCGAGAACTTCAACACCTACACGACCGACCTCGGCGAAGAGGGCGTCGATCTCGGAAAACTCTACGATTACGACATCATCCTTCTGGATCTGAACCTGCCTGACATGTCGGGCTACGAGGTGCTGCGCTCCTTGCGCGTCGCCAAGGTGAAGACCCCGATCCTGATCCTGTCGGGCATGGCCGGCATCGAGGACAAGGTGAAGGGCCTCGGCTTCGGCGCCGACGACTACCTCACCAAGCCGTTCCACAAGGACGAGCTGGTGGCCCGCATCCATGCCATCGTGCGCCGCTCGAAGGGTCATGCCCAGTCGGTCATCACCACCGGCGACCTGATCGTGAACCTCGACCAGAAGACCGTCGAGGTCTCCGGCTCGCGGGTGCACCTCACCGGCAAGGAGTACCAGATGCTGGAACTCCTCTCGCTCCGGAAGGGCACGACGCTCACCAAGGAGATGTTCCTGAACCATCTCTACGGCGGCATGGACGAGCCGGAACTGAAGATCATCGACGTGTTCATCTGCAAGCTGCGCAAGAAGCTCGCCAATGCCTCCGAGGGCAAGAACTACATCGAGACCGTTTGGGGCCGCGGCTACGTGCTGCGCGAGCCGATGGAAGGCGAGGACCGCATGGCGGTCTGATCCGCCCGACCTCGAACGCGTGCGAACCCCGCTCCGGCGGGGTTCTTTCGTTTCAAGGTCCGACGATCCGCGGAGCGAGCGTTTCGACGAGGATCCGTGCGTTGCGGGAGGCCGTAGCGGCGTCGCCGGCCAGGGAGCGGATCGTCAGGAGATCGCCGTCGCGCAGGACGATCGCGGTCGCGCCCGCCATCGCTCCCGTGCGGTAGAGGCTGATCCATCCGACCGCCGGAGCCACCGACAGGCCGGTAAGCCGGCATTCCGGATTGCGCTGCCGGCAGAGCGCCTCCAGGCGGGCGACCGGCGTCTGCCCCGAGCGGACGCGCTCCTCCGTGCCGTCAGTCTGCCGCCCGAGCAGCACGTCGATCATCGGAGCCCCCTCGCATTCGCTGCAAAGGAGTGTCAGCCGAGCCGCCTCGGCGCGCGTTGCGTAACGGCCTCCCAGCACCGCCTTCGCTTCGGCGGCAACCGAGGTGAGGTCGCGGACGGCAAAACCCTCGGCCATGACCGGGAACGGAAGCAGGCCGATCAGGACGGCCAAGCCGAATCGCTGCTTCCTGCAGCGTCCGTCACGTCCCGCCGGCATCGACACCGTCGAATCAGGCCTCGCCCGGCTCCTCGCGGAAATACGGCTCGACCGGACCCTTGAGCTTCACCGTCATCGGGTTTCCGGCCCGGTCGAGGGCCTTGCCGGCCGACAGCCGCACCCAGCCCTCGCTGACGCAGTATTCCTCGACATTGGTCTTCTCGACGCCCTTGAAGCGAATGCCGACGCCGCGGGCGAGGACCGCCTCGTCGTAATAGGGGCTGTTCGGGTTCACCGAGAGGCGGTCGGGGAGCGTATCGGACATGAGTCGTGGCTTCCTGGAAATCGAGCCGGCCGGTTACGGCAATCAGGGCGGTCCCGCAACGGCGCGCTCGGACCTGACCGCCGCGATCAGTTCCTCCACCCGGCCGCTCTGCAGGAGCGGAATCCAGCGCATCACCGTCGCATGCGGAAAATCCCACCACGCGGTCTCGACCAGCGCGGCGCTCGTCGCCTCGTCGAAGCGGCGCCGCACGATCCGAGCCGGGTTGCCGGCGACGACGGCGTAGGGCGGAACATCGCGCGTGACGACGGCGTGGGCGGCCACCACGGCGCCGTGGCCGACGGTGATCCCCGACAAGATCATGCAGCCCGAGCCGAGCCAGACGTCGTGCCCGATGGTCACGTCGCCGCGCGAGGCGTGGTAATCCTCAGGCGCCTCGGCCCCCGGCCACAGCCCGGACATCGCCGCGAACGGATAGGTCGAGACCCAATCCAGACGGTGATCGCCGCCGAGCAGGATCTCGACCCGATCCGCGATGGAACAATACCGGCCGATCGTCAGCCGCCGCCCGGATTCGGGGAAGCGCACCTTGGGCCTGCCGTAAGAGTATGCGCCGATTGTGAAATTCCAGCGCCGGGCCAGCTTTTCGAGGTGGAGCCGGGTCTCGTTGTGCGGGTTGCGCCCCCGCTTCAGCCGTTGCAACAGATGCCTCAACAGCGCCCCCTGGAAGACGAGGGTGCGGGCGCGCAAGAACGAGCGGAAGAGGACGGCATCGCCATGGCCGACAATATGTCCGAGGATCTGAAGTCCGGGGCGCTCGTCTACCATCGACTGCCGAAACCCGGAAAGCTCGAGATCCAGGCGACCAAACCGCTCGGCAACCAGCGCGACCTCGCGCTGGCCTACTCCCCCGGCGTCGCCGCCGCCTGCATGGCGATCCACGACGACCCGCAGGAAGCCGCCACCCTCACCATCCGCCAGAACCTCGTCGCGGTGCTCTCGAACGGGACCGCGGTGCTCGGCCTCGGCGATATCGGCCCGCTCGCCTCGAAGCCGGTGATGGAGGGCAAGGCGGTCCTGTTCAAGAAGTTCGCCGGGATCGACGTCTTCGACATTGAGGTCGATCAGAAGGACGTCGACAAACTCGTCGACGTCGTCTGCTCCCTGGAGCCGACCTTCGGCGGCATCAACCTCGAAGACATCAAGGCGCCCGAGTGCTTCGAGGTCGAGGAGCGTTGCCGGGAGCGGATGAACATTCCGGTCTTCCACGACGACCAGCACGGCACGGCGATCATCGTCGCGGCGGCTGTCCTCAACGCGCTGGAACTCGCCGGCAAGCAGCTTTCCGACGCCAAGATCGTCACCTCCGGCGCGGGCGCGGCGGCGCTGGCCTGCCTCAACCTCCTGGTCTCCCTCGGCGCGGCCCGCGAGAACATCACCGTCACCGACATCAAGGGCGTGGTCTACAAGGGCCGCGCCGAACTGATGGACCGCTGGAAGGACGTCTACGCCCAAGACACCGAGGCGCGGACGCTGGCCGAGGTGATTCCCGGCGCCGACGTGTTCATCGGCCTCTCGGCGGGCGGCGTGCTGAAGCCCGAATATCTCGAGAAAATGGCCGAGAAGCCGCTCATCATGGCGCTCGCCAACCCCTACCCGGAGATCATGCCGGATCTCGCCGAGCAGGCGCGACCGGACGCGATGATCTGCACCGGGCGCTCGGACTTCCCCAATCAGGTCAACAACGTCCTCTGCTTCCCCTACATCTTCCGCGGTGCGCTGGACGTCGGCGCCCACAAGATCAACGAGGAGATGAAGAAGGCTGCGGTGAAGGCGATCGCGGCGCTGGCCCGCGAGGCGCCCTCCGATGTGGTGGCGCGTGCCTATGGCGGCGAGGCCCGCCCGTTCGGGCCGCGCTCGCTGATCCCGAGCCCGTTCGATCCGCGCCTGATCCTGCGCATCGCGCCTGCCGTTGCCAAGGCGGCGATGGATTCCGGCGTCGCCGGGCGTCCGGTCGAGGACATCCAAGCCTACACCGAATCGCTCGACCGCTTCGTGCACCGCTCCGGCTTCATCATGAAGCCGCTCTTCTCGAAGGCGAAGGCCGCCCCGAAACGCGTCATCTACGCCGAGGGCGAGGACGAGCGAGTGCTGCGGGCGGCCCAAGCCGTCGTCGAGGACCAGGTGGCACGACCGATCCTGGTTGGGCGCCCGCGGGTGATCGAGACCCGCATCAAGCGTTTCGGCCTCGACCTCAGGCACGGCGAGCATTTCGACCTGATCGATCCCGAGGACGATCCGCGCTACCGCGATTACGTCGCCACCTATCTCGAAGTGGCCGGGCGGCGCGGCATCACGCCCGATCTCGCCCGGACGCTGGTGCGCACCAACAACACGGTGATCGCGGCCCTGGCGGTCCGCCGTGGCGAGGCGGATGCGCTGATCTGCGGCCTGGAAGGCCGGTTCGAGACGCGCCTGCGGGTAATCCGCGACGTGATCGGGCTCTCGCCCGATTCCATCGACTTCGCCGCGATGAGCCTCATCGTCACGAAGAAGGGCGCCTACTTCTTGGCCGACACCCATGTCCGGCAGAACCCGAGCGCGGAGGAGATCGCCGACGTGGCCATCGCCTGCGCGAACCATGTCGGCCGCTTCGGCCTGACCCCGAAGATCGCGCTGCTGAGCCACTCCGATTTCGGTCAGTCGGATTCGGAATCGTCGATGAAGATGCGTCGCGCGCTCGGACTGATCCGGAGCCGCGCGCCCGAGCTTCAGGCCGATGGCGAGATGCAGGCGGATTCGGCGCTGTCCGAGCTCATCCGCGACCGCGTGCTGCCGAGTTCGAATTGGAAGGGTGCAGCCAACATCCTCGTTTTCCCGAACCTGGATGCCGCCAACATCGCCTTCCAGTTCGCCAAGGTGCTCGCCGACGCGCTTCCGGTCGGTCCCCTGCTGATCGGCCCGGCCAAGCCCGCGCACATCCTCACGCCTTCGGTCACGGCCCGCGGCATCGTCAACGTCACCGCGGCGGCGGTCGTGGAGGCGCAGGCCGGAGAATCGGACGCGGCTGCAGCCGAAGCCGAGCCCGGCACCGGACCGCTCTCGGAATAGCCTGATCCGCTCTCCGTTTGATCCGAGCGGGAGCGTACCGCTCAGCCCGCGCGAGGCTTGCGCGACGGCCAAATCCGTCCTCCCGAGGGGGATCAACCGGATTTGGTCTGAGGCTGAGACCACAACGCGAAACCCTTCGGCCGTCGCGCTGCCGGATTGCTTCGCTGATGCTCGCAATGACGGTTTGGGTCTTCCTCGCCGTCATTGCGAGGCGGAGCCGCAGCAATCCAGGCCGCGACATCACGGAATCGCTTTGCACGGAGGCTAAGAGTGCCTCACAAAACTCCCGGTCACCGACCGTTTTCGCTCCGGCGACGACAGCGCGGCGGGAGTTTTGCGAGAGACACTAAAGCGCCCGGATCTTCTCCTCGATCCGCTTGGCCTCGGCCTCGTCGACCCGCACCGGCTGCCCGCTATCGTCGGGGATGCCCTCGCCGGTCTGGCCGATGGTGGTGTCGCGCGGCCGGGCGTTGGGGCCGGTCGAGTCGGGGCGCTCCTCGCGCGGTTGATGGTCATCGATGCTCATGGTGGCGATCCCTGCTCGCGTTCTTCGGCTGAGGAACCCGTGTCGCCGCCGCCGTTTCCCGAAATCCGCCTCAGGGAATGGGCCACCCCTCCCCCGTCGCGAGCGACCGAGCGGAAAAATGGCCGCCGGAAAACACGGCCGCCACACCGGGGCGCTTGAGGCGCAGGTCCCAGGCCCGCAACTCGGCGTAGCGCAGGCCCAGCACCCGGCCGTCGCCCGAGCGCGCGATGAAGCAGCGCTCGAAGGCGAGAAGTTGGGTCGGCATCGGCGGGTGCGGGCCGGCGCCTGTGTCGATCTCCAGAGCGAGCGCGGCCTGCGAACCGGCCTCGAAAGCGCGGAAGGCGTCGAGCAGGGCGTCGTACTCGACGCCGTCGACGCAGAGCTGGAGGCAGAAGCGCGGTGCGAACTCCGCCCCACGATCGAGGGGGCTGTCCCGCAGCAGCGTCAGAACGAAGCGCCCGCCCCCGGCTTCGGGCAGGGTGCGGGTGTGATCCTCCGCCACGCCGTTGAGCGCCCGCAGGCGGTCGGGCTCGATCGGTGAGGGTGCCGCCTCGCGGCCCTCCCGTTGGCCGTCGGTGCGGAAATGCAGAAGTGGGTTGATCCCCGCCGCGACCACGTCGGGGTAGCGGGCGAGATAGAGGCTGGTGCTGAAGCCGGGGCTCGGGTCGAGGCCCTGCGCCGCGCCGATCTGCCCATAATGGCGGACCGGATCGAGTCGGGTCCGGCCGCTCTGGCGGCGGTAGAAGGCGGTGTCGAAATCCGCGCTCGGATTGCGGTCCCGGCGGGCGCCGAACCACGCGTAATGCAGGAAGGGGTCGAGGCCGCTGCGCGCCACGCCCGGATTGCGCTCACGATAATAGTCGGCATCAAACAGCTTCGGCACGCGGCCGATCACGGCGCGGCGCAAGGCACCGGTGGCGAGGCCGACGAGGCGGGCGAGGGGCGACGCGCTCATGCCACCACCTGCGCCTCGCAGAGCGAGCGGATCGACGCGGTAAAGGCGCCGGCGTCGCAATCCGCGGCGATGGTTTCGAACCCCGTCGCTTGGACCGAGTCCCACAACGCGGCGTCCTCGTGCAGCGCCACCAGCGCCGCGGCGAAGGGTTTCGGGTCGCGCCAGTCACGCACGAGGAAGCCGGTTCCGTCCGTCCAGCCGACCTGATCGGCGAGAATCGGCGTGACGACGCAGGGGAGCCCCCGTGCCACCGCCTCGTGAACCTTGTGCGGAATGCCGGCGGCGAAGCGCGTCGGGGCCAGGAAGACGCGGGCGGCGTCGAGGAAGGGCTCGGTCTGCGGCACTCGGCCGGTCACCTCCACGCCCGGCTCGCGCGCGTAGCGCTCCCGGATCTCCGGCGCGATGCCGCCGACGATCGTCAGTGCCGCCCCCGGCAGCGCCGCGCGCACGAGCGACCAGACCTGCTCGAAAAACCAGTCGAGGGAATCGACGTTGGGCTGGCCCTCGCGGGCGAGCGCGCCGACGAAGACGAAGCCCGCGCGCTGGGAAAAATCCGGCGTCGGTGCCTCCGGCGGGGTCAGGGCGTGGCCGAGGACGGTGGCGTTGCAGGCGCTGTAGCGGGCGAGCACCCGCGCCTCGGCGGGCGAGACGCAGACCACCGCGTCGGCGAGCCCGAACAGGCGTGTCTCGCGCTCCGCCTGCCATGCCAGATCCGCGGCAGTCGCGCTGCCCGTGCTCGCGGCCTCGGTCACGAAGTCGCGCAGCGCGAACAGGGCCTCCGAATCGAAGATCACCCGCGAGCGCACGAAGCCGCGCGGATCGAGCCCGGCGGCGTGCAGCGCCTGGGTGACGAACAGGATGTTGTGCGGGCGGCTCACCCAGAGCACGTCGTAATGGTCGCGCCGTTCGGCGATCAGGCGGGCAAAGCCGTCGTCGCCGCTGGCGTAAGAAATCTCGATGCGCTCATCGAGGTCGCGGTAGCGCTGCGCCTCCTCGGCATCCGCCTCGTAATTCGGGAAGAAGGTCACGGCGTAGCCGAGCTCTGCCATGGCGTTGAGGATGGCGTTGGCCCGCGGCAGGCCGGCGCCGAGATCGAGATGCGGCACCCGGTCGTCGACGTAGAGCACCCGTAGGCGCCAGGGATCGTGGTCGAGGAGGCCGGAGCCGCGCGGCTGCGGCCCCTGCGCGAACAGGCTTGAGCGGTGGCGATCGAGGAAGCGGGCGCGGTTGCGGTCGAGCAGCGCCTCCACGTCCTCGCGGCGGGCGCTGGTGGCGTTCTCGTAGTGGATCGCGACCGCCCGCGGCTGCACGATGACGCGACGCCCGGCCTGATGGCAGCGCAGGCAGAGATCCGTGTCCTCGAAATAGGCCGGCGCGAAGAGCGGATCGAAGCCGCCGAGCGCCTTGAACAGGGCCCGGTCGATCATCAGTACGGCGCCCGAGACGTAGCCGACATCGCGGGTGGCGGCGTGCTTCGGGGCGAAGGGGTCGGCGTTGCCGCGACCGTGGGGGTGAGTGAGCCCCGCGTCGTCGCGAAACCCCGCGCCGGATTCCTGCAGCACGCCGCCTGGGAAGACGAGGCGGGCGCCGACGATGCCGGTGCCCTCGTGATCGCGGAAGGCCGCGACCATCGCCGCCAAGGCACCGGGCAGGAGGTCGACATCGGGGTTGAGGAACAGGATGAAGCGCCCCCGCGCCCGCGCCGCGCCGGCATTGCAGGCGGGGCCGAAGCCGGTGTTGGTGGCGTTCTCGATCAGCGTCACCCCGTCGAGATGCGCGTAGAGGGCGCGGGTCTCCGGTGCCGAGGCATTGTCGACCAGCACCACCTCGAAGCGGACGCCCGCCAGCTTTTGGCCCGCGCAGAGGCGGTAGAGGGTGAGCGCCAGGAGGTGGCGGGCATCGCGGGCGACGATGACGATGGAGATTTCGGGATCGGGCTCAGGCGCGAAGACGAGACGCACGCCATTGCGGTGGATCGCGTCCCAGATCAGCGCCGCTTCGGCCAGCGCCGCGCGGCGGCCGGTGCCGGGATCGACCGTGTCGAGCTGGGGGACGGCGGGAGTCTCGCTCATGAGAGGCACGCTTCCTCCGGCAGGGTGATCCGGCCGATGCCGTCATCGGTGAGGAACAGGAGGCACCCTTCGCCCGCAGGCGCCGTCCCGCGCAGCGACAGGCTCACCGGCAGCGGCGCGGGCAGGCGCCCCGTTCGGTCGGCATAGGCGTGGATCTCGCGCCGATGAAGCGGCGTGACCCGCTCCAGGCGCAGTTCGGAAGCCCCCTCCCCCGTGATCAGGAAGATTGCGGCCGGATGGGTGCCGCCGACGAGCACGCCGGGCAGCAGGGTCGCGATCTCGAGGCGGTCCCCCGCGCATCCGACGATGCGGCCTTCCGTTTCCCAATCCGCCTGCATCCGGGCAAAGGCGCGGGCGAGCGCCGTGCGGGCAGCCGGCGGCAGGGTTCGGTCACGCACCCATTCGGGCGAGAGGGCGACGTCGAGTGCGCCGAGATCCGGCGGATCGCCAGCGGCCGATGCCTCGGCGCGGGTGAACCAGCGGTGCCGCAACGGCGTGTAGACCGCCGCCGTCCCGTGTCCGGGTCGCCGTTCGGTGGCGACCAGCACGCCGAGGTCGGGGTCGGCGGCCGGTAGGGAGCGGGCAGACGTCTCGCAGGTCAGGACGAGGCCGCCTCCGACGATCGAGGTCGAATCCGGTTGAGCATCCCGCTCTCCTCGTGGGCGGGGAGAGCGGGATGTGCGTTCACGTTCGTGCGCTTCCAGAAGCGCGATCAACTGCGCCTCCGCCGCCAAGGCCGTCTCGGCGTAGCGTGTGAACAGCCGCTCGCTCGCCCGCGTCAGCCGAGTCAGGGCTTCGGCATTCTCGGCCACGGCCAGCACCGCCTGCTTCACCGCCTCCGCGTCCCGGCAGCGATGGGCCGGCTCGACCGGCGCGAAACCCTCCAGGCCGATCTCCGTGCCGATGACCGGACGGCCGAAGGAAAGCGCCTCGCCGACCTTCATCTTGAGCCCGGACCCCATCAGCATCGGTGCCACGACGAGGTCGGCCTGCGCGTAGAAATCCTCCAGCCGGTCGAGATAGCCGAGGAGGCGCACGCCCGGCCCCTCGACGCCGGACAGGCTGCGGCAGATCTCGCCGGCGATGACGAGTTCGGGATTGTCCGGCGTCCAGCCATCGCGCCAAGCGCGGATAAAACGGCCGATGGAAAAGAGATTCGGGTCGTTGCCGTGGCCGAGGAAGCCGATGCGCACCACCCGCTCCGGCCCTGCGAAGGGCTTCTGCGCCGGGAAATGCGGCGGCAGCAGCAGGACGCGGCGGTCGGTCAGGTTCGCGAAATAGTCGGCTTCCGCCGCCTGGATCGCCAGCACGATGTCGGCGCGGGTGAGCCCCGCCGCCTCGCCGGCCGCGTCGGTGTAGAAGAAGTTCGGCTCGGCCCGGAACGGCCGGTACTGGTTCTGGCGGCCGGCGAAGCGGTCGTGCGTATCGATGAGCTTGAGCACGCCCGGCGGCACTCGTTCCAGGGCGCGCGAGAGGAAGACGTAGTTCACCAGCGCGGCGCCGGTGCCGGGATAGGCCGAAAAATACCACGCGACGAAGTCACCGACCTCGTCGGGGCACCATTCGTCGATCCCGAACGCCTTCGAACGCGTCTTGAGCGGGATGACGGTGCGGGCCTCGATCAGGAAGACGTTCCGAAACGCCGCTTCCATACCCAGAAGATCGGTCGGCGGGTGCTGGCCGAAGCGGCGGTAGATCTGATCCTCGTGGGCGTAATAGGCGAGGTCGATGGCGAAACCGCCGCGGGTCAGCGCCTCGCAGGTGGCGGCGAGCCGGCGCCGGTTGCCGGCGCTCACAGGCGCCGCCGGCATCGGCGCGAGGACGAGGATTGCGGGCCTCTCCGCGCTTTCAAGCGGCATCAGGAGGCCCATGTCGTCAATGCCGTGAAGCCGTGGGCGTGGAGCGCGAAGGAGCGCTCGGGCAGTCCCTCGGGCGCCGCGCCCCAGAGGGTTTCGAGCGTCAGGTGCTGGCGCGGGTGCCGGCCGAAGCGCAGGCGCGCCTGCGCGACCCGGGCGCATCCCCAGCCCGCGCGGACGCGATACAGCAGGCCGTGCGGCACCGCGGTGCCGCCGAGCGACCAGCCACCCTCTCCCTCGGCGAGGTCCGGGGCATCCTCGGCGACCGGCAGCGCGGTCACAGCCGGCTCGAGGAGGCCGAATAGGCATCCGAGCGGCGCGAGCCCGGCCGTACCCGCCGAGAGCAGCGCCCCCGCAAGCAGCGTCCGTTCGGCCGGAGACAGGGCATCACCCGAGGCCGGCTCGGGCCGTACCACGAGGTCGCGGAAGTGGGTGGCCAGGGTCACGCCCCCGCGCAGGGCGGCGCTCTCCGCTTCGAGCACGAGCAAACAGACAGGCCCGTCCGGCGCCCCCGCCTCTAGGCCGGAAAAGACCCAGGTCACCAGCCGCACCTTCTCCGGCGCCGCGATGTGCAGCGGAATCGGCAGCGAAGGCGGCAGGGGGAAACGCAGCACGCAGGCGCCGGGCGCAGCCTCGACAAGCCGACCGGGGACGGGCTTCTCCATCGGCGGCGACAGTGCAGCCGCGCTCATGCCTTCGCGCCGCGGGTCGATGAGACCACCGAGCCTCCCACCCAAAGCCTCACCCTGAGGTGCCACACAGCGGCCACGAAGAATTGTCCAGGGACCGCGCGCCTTCTGGAGGATCCTTCGAGGCCCGCTGGCACGGGCCCCTCGGGATGAGGGGAGCGGGTGGGATTTTCCGCCTTCATCGCAGCCGCTTATGCCTGCGCCAGTGCCGAGAGAATCCGCGCCCAGGAGCGGGTGCCCTTGTGGAAGCTCGTCAGCTCGTACTTCTCGTTGGGCGAGTGGATGCGATCGTCGTCGAGGCCGAAGCCGATCAGCAGGGTGTCGAGGCCGAGGATGCGCTTGAAATCGCCGACGATCGGGATCGATCCGCCGGCCCCCACCGCCACGGCCGCGCGGCCCCACTCCGCCGAGAGAGCGGCCTGCGCCGCGGCGAGCTGCGGCATGTCGTAGGGCAGCGCCACCGCCCGCGAGCCCTTGTAGCAGATCACCTCGACCGAGCAGTCGGCGGGCACGCGCGCGCGCACGAAGGCCTCGAAGGTCTTCGAGAGCTGCTCCGGGTCTTGCTCGTCCACGAGGCGGAACGAGACCTTCGCCGAGGCTTGGCTCGCGATGACGGTCTTGGTACCCTCGCCGGTATAGCCGCCGATGATGCCGTTGGCGTCGCAGGCCGGACGCGACTGGATCAGCTCGATCGGCAGGCGCCCGCGCTCGCCCGCCGGCTCCCTGAGACCGATCGGCCCCAGGAACTTCTCGGGCGTCAGGCCGAGCCCGCGCCACTGCTCCAGCAACTCGGGCGGCGGCTCGCGCACGCCGTCGTAGAAGCCCGGCAGGGTGACGCGCCCCTCTGTATCGTGCAGGTCGGCGATGATCCGCGACAGCACGTGGATCGGGTTCGCCGCGGCGCCGCCGAAGAAGCCGGAATGGAGGTCGCGGTCGGCGCAGGTCACCTTCACTTCGTAATAGGCAAGCCCGCGCAGCGAGGTGGTGATCTGCGGCGTCTCGCGGTCCCACATGCCGGTGTCGCAGACGAGCGCCACGTCGGCCTTGAGCCGGTCGCGGTTGGCCTCGACCCATTCGGGCAGGCCCTGCGAGCCGTTCTCCTCGGCCCCCTCGATCAGGATGGTGACGCCGACCGGCAGATCGCCGTTCATGGCGAGATGCGCCCGGCAGGCCTCGACGAAGGTCATCACCTGACCCTTGTCATCGGATGCGCCGCGGGCGACGATCCGCTTCGTGCCGTCCATCTCATCGATGCGCGGCTCGAAGGGCGGCGTCGTCCAGAGGTTCAGCGGATCGACCGGCTGCACGTCGTAATGGCCGTAGAACAGCACGTGCGGCGCCCCCGGCTTCGGGCGATGCGCGAGCACGACGGGATGGAGCGAGGTCTCCTCGACGCTGGTCTCGAAGCCGAGCGCCGTCAGGTTTCCTTCGAGCCACTGCGCCGCCTCGCGGCAATGGCCGGCGTAGGCGGAATCCGTCGAGATCGAGGGGATACGCAGCCACGCGAACAGCCGTTCCAGGCTGTTGTCCAGATCGCGGTCGATGTCGTTGAGGACGGGGTCGAGTGCGTCGGCCATGGCGGCTCCTCGAAGTCGGCGTGCGCGAAGCGTTAGCCGAGCTTCGCGTTCCACGTAACCCCGCCGCCGAATGCCACCCGGCCGGGAAGCGTCCTCGCATGCCTCGCCGGTCCGTGATCGGAGTGCACCGCCCCTCCCAAGAGGGAAGCGGAACAGGGCCACCTTGGAATGGTTATCGACACGACCCGGTGCGGGCCCCGAGCCCGCGCCCTTCCAAGACGCGCTTTCCGCACAGCCACCGCGAAGCCTCGCGTGTCGTCCGTGCGGGCACCGCGCCTCATCACGGATGTCACCATGCTCATCGACAGCGGTTCGCCCGGGGCCGTCGGGACAATCGGCATCACGCTCACCATCAACGGCGAACGGCGCGCGCTTCAGGTGGCACCCTGGACCACGCTGCTCGACCTCCTGCGCGAGCGCCTCGATCTCACCGGCACCAAGAAGGGCTGCGACCACGGCCAGTGCGGCGCCTGCACCGTGCTCGTGAACGGCACGCGCATCAATTCCTGCCTCACGCTCGCGGTGATGAAGGACGGCGCCGAGATCACCACCGTCGAGGGGCTCGCCGGCCTCGCCCAGCGCGAGGGCAAGAACAGCCTCCACCCGATCCAGGAAGCCTTCGTCGAGCACGACGCTTTCCAGTGCGGCTACTGCACGCCGGGCCAGCTCTGCTCCTCGGTCGGCCTGATGAACGAGGGCCATGCCAAGACCCGAGACGAGATTCGCGAGGCGATGAGCGGCAACATCTGCCGCTGCGGCGCCTACACCAACATCGTCGATGCCATCGAAGAGGTCATGCACCAGGGAGACGCCCGATGAACCGCTTCGATTACGTCCGCCCCAGCACGGTGGCGGAGGCGGTGCAGGCTTTGGGCAGCGACCCGGCGGCCCGCTTCATCGCGGGGGGCACCAACCTCATCGACCTGATGAAGTACGACGTCGAGCGGCCGGGCAAGCTCATCGACATCACCCGCCTGCCGCTGGACAAGATCGAGGAGAGCGACGGCGGCCTTCGCATCGGTGCGCTCGTGACCAACGCGACGCTGGCCTACGATGCGCGGATCCGCGAGCGCTACCCGCTGCTGTCGGACGCGATCCTGGCCGGCGCCTCGGCGCAGCTGCGCAACGCGGCCTCCACCGGCGGAAACCTGCTGCAGCGCACTCGCTGTTACTACTTCTACGATACGGCCACGCCCTGCAACAAGCGCGAGCCCGGCACCGGCTGCTCGGCGATCGGCGGCGTCGACCGCATCCACGCGATCCTCGGCACCAGCGAGCACTGCATCGCCACCCACCCCTCCGACATGTGCGTGGCGCTGGCGGCTCTCGAGGCGACGGTGCAGGTGAGCGGGCCGCAGGGCGACCGCGCGATCCCGTTCGCCGAGTTCCATCGCCTGCCGGGCGACGAGCCCTCCCGAGACACCAACCTCGCACCCGGCGAGATCATCGTCGCCATCGATCTGCCGGCCAACGGCTTTGCCGGCACGCACCACACCTACTTGAAGTTGCGAGACCGCCTCTCCTACGCCTTCGCGCTGGTCTCGGTCGCCGCCGCGCTCGAACTCGACGGGCAAACGATCCGCACCGCGCGCCTCGCGCTCGGCGGCGTCGCCCACAAGCCCTGGCGCAACACCGAGGCCGAGGCGCTGCTGCAGGGCAAACCTGCCACCCGCGAGACGTTCAAGGCGGCCGCCGACCTGATCCTGCGCGAGGCCAAGCCGCAGGCGACCAACGGCTTCAAGATCGAGCTGGCGCGCCGCGCCATCGTCCGCGGCCTGGAACAGGCCTCCGCCGGTACGCCCCAGTCCCAGTCCGACAAGCGCATCCAGTAAGGAGCAGCCATGACCGTTCAGATCAGCACGGCGGCTGGCCGCGACCGTTTCGTCGGCAGCGCCGTCAGCCGCGTCGACGGCCCGGCCAAGGTCACCGGCCTCGCCAAGTACGCCGGCGAGTTCGCCGCCCCCGATCTCGCCTACGGCGTGGTGGTATCGAGCGCCATCGCCAAGGGCAGCATCCGGAGCATCGACGCCTCGGCCGCGGAGGCCGTGCCCGGCGTCATCAAGGTGATCACCCACGAGAACCGCCCAGCCACCTCCGACAACCCGGAGGATTACCAGGACGCGGTGGCGCCCCCCGGTGCACCGTTCCAGGCGCTGGCGACCAACCGCATCGTCTTCTCCGGCCAGCCGGTGGCCCTCGTCGTCGCCGAGGATTTCGAGACGGCGCGCTATGCCGCCTCCCTGGTGCGGGTCGATTACGGAGTCGTGGCGCCGCGCACCGACCTCTCGGCGCAGGCACCCGAGGCCTACGATCCGCCGATGAAGCGGGCCGGCATCAAGCCGCCGCCGGAGCCGTGGGGCAACGCCGAGACGGTGTTCGACGCGGCCGAGATCCGCGTCAACGGCCAGTACCGGATGGCCGACGAGCACCACAACCCGATGGAGCCGCATGCCTCCACGGTCGTCGTGGAGAAGGACGGCACCTACACCGTCTACGACAAGATCCAGGGCGTCTCGAACACCCACGACTACATCGCCAGCGCCTTCGGCCTGAAGCCGGAGCAGGTGCGGGTGCTGAACCCCTATCTCGGCGGCGGCTTCGGCTCGGGCTTGCGCCCGCAATACCAGCTCTTCCTGGCGATGCTGGCCGCAAAAGATCTCGGCCGTTCGGTGCGGGTGACGCTGACCCGCGACCAGATGTGGTCCTTCACCTACCGCTCGGAGGCGCTCCAGACCGTGTCGCTGGGTGCCGACCGCTCGGGCAAGCTCACCGCGCTCAAGCATGACGCGGTGCAGGGCACCTCAGCTTACGAGGATTATCAGGAGGTCGTCGTCAACTGGTCGGGCGTGCTCTACGACTGCGACAACGTCAAACTGACCTATAGCCTGGCCAAGCTCGACACCCCGACGCCCGGCGACATGCGCGCGCCCGGCGCCGTGACCGGCGTCTACGCCATCGAGACGGCGATGGACGAACTGGCCTATGCCACCGGCCAGGATCCGATCCAGCTTCGCCTGAAGAACTACACCGAGAGCGACCCGACCGAGGAGAAGCCATTCGGCTCCAAGGCGCTCAAGGACTGCTTCCGCCAGGGCGCCGAGCGCTTCGGCTGGAGCCGCCGCACGCCGGAGCCGCGCTCCATGCGCGAGGGCCGGGAACTGGTCGGCTGGGGCATGGCGACCGGCATCTGGGAATCGATGATGATGCAGTCGAGCGCGCATGCCGTGCTCACCGCGGACGGCCGGCTCGAAGTCGGCAACCAGACGGGCGACCTCGGCACCGGCACCTACACGATCCTGACCCAGATCGCCGCCGACACGCTGGGGCTGCCGCTCGACCACGTCACGACCAAGCTCGGCGACACCACGCTCGCCAAGGCGCCCGTGGCAGGCGGCTCGTGGACGGCGGCCTCCTCCGGCACCGCCGTGATGAAGGCCTGCCGCGACATCGCCGAGCAGGCCTTCAAGCTTGCCCGCGGCATGGAGAACTCACCGCTCGCCAACGCCGATTTCGAGCGCGTGGTGTTTTCGAACGGCCGCATCGAGGTGGCGGGCGATCCGTCCAAGAGCGTGGCACTCACCGACGTCCTGAAGGCGACCGGCACGCAGAAGCTTGAGGCGACGGGTGAGGCCTCTCCGGACAAGGACTTCGCCCAACAATACGAGGCCTATACCCACTCGGCGATCTTCGCGGAGGTGAAGATCGACGAGGAACTCGGCCAAGTGCGCTGCACCCGCGTGGTCTCGGCCATCGCGGCGGGCAAGATCATCAACCTCAAGACGGCCCGCAGCCAGATCCTCGGTGGCGTCGTCATGGGTATCGGCTCGGCCCTGCACGAGGAATCGATGCTCGACCACCGCATCGGCCGGTTCATGAACCACAATCTCGGCGAGTACCACGTGCCGGTGCATGCCGATATCCACGACATCGACGTGATCTTCGTCGACGAGGAGGACAAGGCGAACCCCCTCGGCGTGAAGGGCCTCGGCGAGATCGGCATCGTCGGTGTGGCCGCCGCGATCGCGAACGCGGTCTTCCACGCCACCGGCAAGCGCATCCGCCACCTGCCGATCACGCCGGACAAGATCATCGGCGAGGCTTGAGGCCCATCGTTGCCGAGAACCCTACGAAGCCCGCCGGCTGCGAAGCCGGCGGGCTTCTTTTTGTATCTGCCCCTTGTCCACACCGATGCGCTAGACCTGCACGCGCCTTGCACGCCGGCGTCCCAACTGCGCCTCCATCCCCGAGCCTTCGCCTTGAACAGCCTCCTCGTTTTCCTCGGTGCCGGCCTCGGCGGTGTGATGCGCCACGGGATCAACCTCTGGGCCGTGCGGCTCGGGGCAGGTTTCCCGTGGGGAACGCTCGGCATCAACGTCGTCGGCTCGGTGCTGATGGGGGTCGTTACCGGCTGGATGGCACTACGCGGTGGGCCGCCCCAGGCGCGGCTGTTCGTGGCCACCGGGATCCTGGGTGGCTTCACCACCTTCTCGACCTTTTCCCTCGAAGCCGTCACCCTGATGGAGCGGGGCGACTGGATGGCGGCGCTCGCCTACGTGCTCGTCTCGGTTCTGGCGGGCATCGGCGGGCTCGCCCTGGCGCTGATCGTGATGCGCCACGCCCTTTAGGGAGGCTTTCGTTGAGCGACCTGCTCTCGTCGTGGCGCTTCTGGGCCCTGCTGTCGGCCGGGTTCGCCGCCGCCACCGCGATCCTCGCCAAGGTCGGGATCGACGGCGTCGCGCCGGATGTGGCGACCTTCATCCGAACCATCGTGATCCTGATGCTGACGGGCGCCATCGTCGCCGTCGCCGGGCAGATGCCGGATCTCGCCCGCGTCTCCACCAGAAATCTTGTCTTCCTGATCCTGTCGGGGCTTGCCACCGGTGCGTCTTGGCTCTGCTACTTCCGGGCGCTGGCGCTGGGGGATGCCGGCCGCGTCGCGCCGCTGGACAAGCTGAGCGTCGTGCTGGTGGCTTTGTTCGGCGTCCTCTTCCTCGGCGAGCGCCTCGCGCCGCATCACTGGGCCGGCGTCGGGCTGATCGCCGCCGGGGCGGGGCTGCTAGCATGGCGCGCCTGATGCGCACCCTTGTGACGGGGCTCGCCCTCGCTGCCGCTCAGCCCGCCGCGGCGGAGGCCGGCCCCTTCGTCGATGCGAGCGGCGTCGTGGCGGGTCTCGTCCTCGACATGCGCTATGCCGGGTCCAACAATTTCATCGGCCGGCCTGTGGCCGGCTACGAGGCGCCGCGCTGCCTGCTGACGCCGCAGGCGGCCCGTGCGCTGGCGGCGGTCCAGGTCTCGCTGGCGCCGGAAGGGCTCGGCCTGAAGGTGTTCGACTGCTACCGCCCGCGCCGGGCGGTGGCCGACTTCGCCGCCTGGGCGCGCGACCCCGCCGACACGCGCATGAAGGCCGCCTACTACCCGCGGACCGACAAGGCGGACCTGTTCCGCCTCGGCTACATCGCCGAGCGCTCCTCTCATTCCCGCGGCTCGACGGTGGATCTGACGCTGATACGCCGCACCGACGGCATCGAACTCGACATGGGCACGCCCTTCGACCTCTTCGACGAGGCCTCCGCGACCGAGTTTACGGGCCTCGCCCCGGAGCAGGCCCGCAACCGCCGCCGTCTGCGCGACGCGATGATTCGCGCCGGCTTCGCCCCCTACGCGCAGGAATGGTGGCACTTCACCCTCAGGGGCGAGCCTTATCCCGCCACGTCCTTCGATCAACCGGTCCGCTGACCGGGCGGGCCAAGCCGAGACGCGACAGGCTCTTTTTTCGACCGATTGAATTGTTCTAAATCTATATTTCAGCGGATCAAAACAGAACTCATTTAAAGCATTTCCAATGTTTTGAAGATCACTTGCGTCGGATCTACAGTTAGATCCATGGTGAACGCATGGCACACATCCTCCCGTTCCCGAACGCTTCCCACGGCACACCGTGGCTCCCGCGTGGCGATACGCTGCCCGCTTCCCACAGCCCGTCCGCTTGGCTCAGCGCCCTCGACGCCCTGCTCGAATCGGTGCGTCTCGCGTGGTGGGACGGTTCCGCCCTCGGCCTGAGCCGGGGCGGCCTCGAAGCCTTGGTGGGGCTGGAGCCCGGCGACGCGACAAAGCCGCGGATGGTGCCAGTCGAAGCCCGCGCACGGGTGCGGGCCGAGGCGCGGGCGGGAGGGCAGGCATGAGCGCCGGCCTCGTCACCTCACCGCCCGACGCGGCAGAGCGGCATGCGCAGGGAACGCTGGAGCGAGCGCTCACGGTCGCCTTCTGGCAGGCGCTCCAGCGCGAGCCGATGCACGTCATGGCCGCGCTCGAGGCGGCGGCGCGCACCGTCGGCACGCTCTACCGGCAGGTGGCCGCCGCACACGGCCCCGAGGGACATTGCACCTGCGGGTGGGAGCCCGACCCGGAAACCGACCTCATCGTCCTGGAAGCAATGCTGGCCGCCGCCCTCACCCGCCCCGCACGGCGCGAACTCGCCGACATGGTGCCGGTCGGCCGGGCCTGAATCGTCGGGCCGGGATCGACCGATCCTGTGACGGGCGGAAGGAGCGCTGCGGACCGGCGGATCCTACGACTGCGCCACGGCGTCGGAGGCCGCCGGCCCCAGCAGGGCCTCGTCCTCGTCGTCGCCGTCGATTTCTTGGTCGGCTTCCTCGTGGCCGCTCACGCCGGCGGCCTCCGCGAGGTTGCGGGCGACGCGGCGCAGGAGCTTGCGCAGGCGGCGGCGCTCCTTGTTGTCGAAATCTTCGAGCAGTTCAGCCTCGACCTCGTCCCAGATCCGCTCGATCGCGGCGGCCTTGGCCATCCCGGTCTCGGTCAGGCGCACGCGCACGATGCGGCCGTCCCCCGCCTCGGCCCGGCGCTCGACGAAGCCCAGGGCGGCGAGCCGGGAGATCGTCTTGGAGGCGGTCGGCGGGCGCACCCGCAGGGTGGCGGCAAGATCGCCCATGGTCATGCTGCCGGCGGCGGCGAGCGCCTGCACCACCTGCTCCTGACCGGCGAACAGGTCGAGTTCGGCGAGCCGGTCACCGACCCGGGCGCGATGCAACCGCGCCGCCTGGACCAGCGCCCAGCCGACGCTCTTGGCGGCCGGGGGGCGCAGCCGCTTGACGGTCTTGCCCACCTTGTCCTTCGCGCCGCGACCGCTCGGCTGACCGGGGGCTTCGCCCTGCGCCGCCACGGCGAGCGCTTCGTTTGCCGCCGACATGATCCGGTTTCCCTTCGCGGACGCGCGGGCTCGAACGCTGCCCGAGAGGATGCCCTCGGGCGGCCCGCGCGCCAAGCATCTGCCGACGGGCGATGAAACTTCGATGACAGAATTGTTTCGCTTTGCCGCGTCCGAGGCGGCAAGACACAACTCATTCGAGAAATCACTTCACGGCGCGGCCGATTTCATGGATTCCGGCGCCGCATGAGCGACCACCGCAACCGAGACAACGGGCCGATCCGATGAGGCGTCGCGAGGCGCTCGGCCTCTATCCCCTGCGCGACCTGCACCGCGCCGCCGATGACGGGGCCTGGACCGCGACCGGCCCCGATCCGACCTTCGCCTTCGGCCCGGCGGCGGTGGTGGCGGCGCTGTCCGGCGGGCGCATCCGCGTTCGCTGCCGCCCGGAGGCGGTGGGGCCGATGCTTGTCGTCGAGACCGTGGGCGAAGCGGAGCCGCGCCGCTACCGACTCACCCGGCGGGAGGGCGGCACCGACGACCTGATCCGCCTGCCGCCCGGCACCCGCGCCCTCCGCCTGGAAGCCGCCGAGGCCGGCCCGCGCTTCCGCCTCGACGCCGTGCGGGTCGAGCCGGTGGGCCGGATCACGGCGGCGGTCCTGTCGGCGCAAAAGGTCATCGAACGGCTGCCGCCTCAGGAGCGCCGGCCGCTGTGCCTCCTGCGGCGCGCCTTCGGGCTGGCGCGCAGCGTCCCACCGCGGGAGATCTGGCGCCGCCTCACCCGCGCCGCGCAGACCCGGCGCCCGCCCGCGACCTACGCCGCCTGGCTTCAGGCCGTCGAAGCGAGCGCCCTGCCCTCGGCCGAGGCTCTGCGCAGGCAGGTCGTGGCCCTGTCGGAGCGCCCGCTGATCTCGCTTCTGATGGCGGCGGGCGACGCTGCTCCCGATCACCTCACGGAGGCGGTCGCGAGCCTGCGGGCACAGATCTACCCGGATTGGGAGTTGTGCCTCGCCGCCGTGCCATCGGCCGCCCTCCGAGCGCTGGCGGCGGAGGACGACCGCATCCGTCTGCTACCGGCCGCCGAGAGCACCGCCGCCTCCCTCGATGCAGCGCTGGCGCTGGCGCGCGGCCCGTTTCTCGCCACGATGGAGCCCGGCGACCGGCTGGCGCCGCACGCGCTCCTCGCCCTGGTCCGGCGGATCTCCCGCGAGCCCGATCTCGACCTGCTCTACTCGGACGAAGACCGGATCGGACCGGACGGCGCCCGCTGCGAACCGTTCTTCAAGCCGGATTGGTCGCCCGAGACGCTGGAGGGCAGCTTCTATATCGGCAGCCTCGCCCTCTGCCGGACCGCCCTGGCGCGGGCGGTCGGCGGTTTTCCGGCCGCGAGCGAGGGCGCACCCACGTACGACCTCGCGCTCCGCCTGACCGAGCGAAGCGACCGCGTCGGCCACGTCGCGCAGGTGCTGTGCCATCGTTGCGCCGCCGTGCCGGACCCGGAGGCCGCGGCCCGCGCACTCGCCGGGCGCGCCCGGCGCACCGGCGGATTCGACACAATCCGCACTCTGGCGCCCGAGCATTTCGCCCTGCGGCGCACAGTGTCGGCACGCCCGCTCGTATCGATCGTGATCCCGAGCGCTGGGCGCGACAGCCTCATCGGCGGGCGCAGCGTCGATCTGCTCGCCGCCTGCCTCGCCAGCATCCGCGAGACCAGCACCTACGACACCATCGAGATCGTCGCGGTCGACAACGGCGACCTGCGTCCCCCGACACGCGCGGCGATCGACCGGTTCGATGCCCGCTCCGTCACCTGGGACAAGCCGATCTTCAACGTGGCCGCCAAGATGAACCTCGGCGCCCGCGCGGCGAACGGCACGGTGCTGGTCTTCCTCAACGACGACATCAGCGTCATCACCCCGGACTGGATCGAGGCGATGCTGGCGCTGCTCGCCATCCCCGGCGTCGGCGCGGTCGGCCCGAAGCTCCTGTTCGAGGATGGCAGCCTGCAGCATGCCGGCGTGGTTTTCGGCGAGGGCCTGCCGGACCATGTCCGCCGCGGATATCCCGGCGACGATGCGGGCTATCACGGCTCCAGCCTCGCCAACCGCAACGTTCTCGCCGTAACCGGCGCCTGCGTGATGGTGGACCGTGCCGACTTCGAAGCCATCGGAGGCTTCGATGAGGGTTACGCCATCAACTACAACGACATCGACCTCTGCCTGCGGCTGCGCGAGCACCGTTTGCGCACGGTCTATTGCGCCGAGGCCCGGCTGTACCACTACGAGGGCCGAAACCGCATCCCCGTCGTCGATCCCGCCGAGCAGGCCCGCTTCCACAAGCGCTGGGGGGCGCAACTCGCCCGCGATCCGTACTACCCGGACCCGTTCGGCATTCGCCCGCCCGCCTTCGAACTCGACGCCGAGCGGTTTCCGCTAGCCGCGCAGCACATGGTAGAGGCGTGGCGATGATGGCGACGACACACAACCTCGGAGACCAGCCGTGAAGGCCGTGATCCTTGCGGGCGGGCTCGGCACGCGGCTCTCGGAAGAGACCGTGGTGCGCCCCAAGCCGATGCTGGAGATCGGCGGACGGCCGATCCTCTGGCACATCATGCAGATCTTCGCCGCCCATGGCGTGACCGAGTTCGTCATCTGCCTCGGCTACAAGGGCTACGTCATCAAGGAGTTCTTCCTCAATTACCGCCTGCACCTGAGCGATGTGACGCTCGACCTGGGCCGGGGCGACGTGCAGTTCCACCGCTCGGCCGCCGAGGATTGGAAGGTGTCGCTGATCGAGACGGGCGACGCCACCATGACCGGTGGGCGCCTGAAGCGGGTGCGCGACTATCTCGGCGACGATGATTTCTTCATGACCTACGGCGACGGCGTCGCCGACATCGACCTGACCGCACTCGCTGCCTTCCATCGGGCGCATGGGCGGCTGGCGACGCTCACGGCCGTGGTACCGCCGGGCCGCTTCGGCGCCCTCGACCTCGCTGGCGATGCGGTCCGCAGTTTTCGCGAGAAGCCGGCGGGCGACGGGGCCACCATCAACGGCGGCTTCTTCGTGCTCTCGCCGCGTGTGCTCGACCGGATCGCGGGCGATGCCACCGTGTGGGAGAGCGAGCCGCTGGAGAGCCTCGCCCGCGACGGGCAGCTCCACGCCTACCACCATACCGGCTTCTGGCAGGCGATGGACACGCTGCGCGACAAGAAGCACCTCGAAGAACTCTGGGCCCGCGGCGACGCGCCCTGGAAGGTGTGGTGATGGCGGCCCTCAACCCCGATCCCGCCTTCTGGGCGGGCCGGCGCGTTCTTCTCACCGGCCATACCGGGTTCAAGGGCGCGTGGCTGAGCTTGTGGCTCGCCCGGCTCGGCGCCCAGGTCACCGGTTTCGCCCTTCCGCCCGAGACGCGGCCGAACCTGTTCGAGGCGATCGGGTTCCCGCCCCAGCACTCGCGCATCGGCGACATCCGCGACTTGGCGGCGCTCACGAAGGCCATGACGGCGGCCGAGCCCGAGATCGTAATCCACATGGCGGCGCAGGCCCTGGTGCGGCCCTCCTACGCCGACCCGGTCGGCACCTTTGCGGTCAACACGATGGGCACCGTCCACCTGCTGGAGGCGGCGCGGGCGGTGCCGGACCTGCGCGCCGTCGTCGTCGTGACGAGCGACAAGGCCTACGAGAACCGGGAATGGCCCTACGCCTATCGCGAGACCGAGGCGATGGGCGGGCGCGACCCCTACAGCGCCTCGAAAGGCTGCGCCGAACTCGTGACGAGCGCCTATCGCGCCTCGTTCTTCGGGGCTGGCGGCCACCCGGCGCGGATCGCCAGCGCGCGGGCGGGCAACGTCATCGGCGGCGGCGATTACTCGCTTGACCGGCTGATCCCCGACATCGTCCGCGCCTTCGGGGCGGGCGAGTCCGTCGAGATCCGCGCGCCCCATGCCATCCGTCCCTGGCAGCATGTGCTGGAGCCGCTGGCCGGCTACCTGCGGCTGGCCGAATGCCTCGCGGGCACCGACGGCGACCGCTTCGCCGAGGGCTGGAATCTCGGGCCGGCGGACGAGGATTGCCGACCCGTCTCGGATCTCGTCGAGCGGCTGGCGAAGGGCTGGGGTGAGGGCGCCGGCTGGCATCTCTCGCAGAAGACCCACCCGCACGAGGCGGCCTATCTCAAGGTCGATGCCTCCAAGGCCCGCGCCCGGCTCGGTTGGGACCGGCGCCTGACCCTCGACACCGCGCTCGACTGGACCGCCGCGTGGTACCGCGCGGCTGCCGCCGGCGCCGATCCCCGCTCTCTGGCCGAGGCCGAGATCGCGCGCTACGAGGCGCTGGGCCAGCCTGGCGCCCCCATCGGAGTCCGAGCGTGACCACTCCGTCCTGCCGCGCCTGCGGCGCCGCCCTGACCCGCACCTTCTGCGATCTCGGGCTGTCGCCGCTCGCCAACTCCTACGTGACGCCCGAGCGGCGCCACCGGGGCGAGATCTTCCACCCGCTCCACGCCTATGTCTGCGACGCCTGCTGGCTGGTGCAGCTCGAAGCCTTCGAGAGCCCCGAGGCGATCTTCTCGGATTATGCCTACTTCTCCGGCTTCTCCGCCGGCTGGCTGCGGCACGCGGAAAGCTACGTCGACGCGATGATCGCGCGCTTCGGCCTCGGGCCGGAGAGCAAGGTCGTGGAGGTCGCGAGCAACGACGGCTACCTGCTGCAATACTTCGTCAGACGCGGCGTGCCGGTGCTCGGGGTCGAGCCGGCGGCCAACGTCGCCCGCGTGGCGGTGAAGCGCGGCGTGCCCACGGACGTCGCCTTCTTCGGCCGCGACACAGCCCGCCGGCTCGCCGCAGCGGGTCACAAGGCGGACCTGACGGCGGCCAACAACGTCCTCGCCCACGTGCCCGACATTCTCGATTTCACCGCGGGCTTCGCCGAGATCCTGAAGCCGGAGGGGGTCGCGACCTTCGAGTTCCCGCACCTGCTGCAGATGATCGAGCATCGGCAGTTCGACACGATCTACCACGAGCACTTCTCCTACCTCTCGCTGTGCGTCGTGATGGGCATTCTCCAGCGGCAGGGCCTGCGGGTGTTCGATGTCGAGGAGTTGCCGACCCATGGCGGCTCGCTGCGTGTCTTCGCCTGCCACGAGGGTGGCGTGCATCAACCGACTGCGGCACTGGAACGGGTGGTGCTCTCTGAGTGGAGTGCGAACCTGTTCGACCCCTCCGGCTACGCCGGTTTCGGACCGGCGGCGGCCGACATCAAATGCGAGGCCCTGCGCTTCCTGATCGAGGAGCGGGCGGCGGGCCGCACGGTCTGCGCCTACGGCGCGGCAGCCAAGGGCAACACCTTCCTCAACTATTGCGGCATCGGTCCGGAGCTGATCCGGGCGGTGGCCGACCGTTCGCCGCACAAGCAGGGCACATGGCTGCCCGGCAGCCGCATCCCCGTGGTCTCGCCCGACGAACTTTTGGCGATGCGCCCCGACACGGTGCTGATCCTGCCCTGGAACCTCAAGGATGAGATCGCCGGAGAGATGGCCGCGATCCGCGAATGGGGCGGGCGCTTCGCTGTCGCGATCCCCGAACTGACAGTGTTCTGAAGCGCGATGATCTTCGAGGAACTCGAACTCCCCGGCCTGTTCCGGGTCCGGCCCGAGCCGCACCCGGACGAGCGTGGCTTCTTCGCCCGCACCCATTGCGAGAGCGACTTCACGGAGCGCGGGCTGGTCGGGCGCTTCGCGCAATCGAGCGTCTCGTTCAACCACCGCCGCGGCACCGTGCGCGGGATGCACTTCTCCAAGCCGCCCCACGCCGAGACCAAGCTCGTGCGTTGCACGGCCGGCGCGATCCACGACGCGGTGATCGACCTGCGGCCGGGCTCGCCGACCTATCGGTGCACCGCCTCCGTCACGCTCTCGGCCGCGAACCGCCACGCCCTCTACATCCCGGCCGGTCTCGCCCACGGCTTCCAGACGCTCAGCGACGACACGGAAATCCTCTATATGATCGACCGGCCCTTCGTGGCCTCCGCCGCCGACGGGGTGCGCTGGGACGATCCGGCCTTCGGTCTCGCATGGCCCGAGCCGGTCACCGTCATCGCACCGCGCGATCTCGCTTTTCCCGATTGGGCGGGGCGGTGAAGCGGGTTCTCGTCACCGGAGGCGCCGGCTTCGTCGGGCGCCACGCGGTCGCCGCTTTGGCCACTCGTGGTTTTGAGGTCCACGCCCTCGGCCGGACCGCGCCGGAGGGTATCCAAGCCTTCCACGCCGCAGACCTGCTCGATCCGTCTCAGCGACGCGCCGCCGTGCAGGCCGCCTCGGCGAGCCATCTGCTCCACCTCGCCTGGGTCACCACGCCCGGCCGCTACTGGCAGGCGCCGGACAATCTCGATTGGACCGCCGCGAGCCTCGACCTCGTGCGGACCTTTCGCGAGGCCGGCGGCATCCGTGCGGTCGTGGCCGGGACGTGTGCCGAGTACGATTGGACGGAGATCGACCGGCTGCCGCGCGCAGAACTGGAATCCCCCTCTCCCCCCCTGCGAAGCGAGGGGGATGAAGCGGCGATCCAGTCGGGTCATCTTGTCGAATCCGCCCTCTGCCGCCCTGCCACGCTCTACGGTGCCGCCAAGGACGGCCTGCGCCGCATCCTACACGCATACGCGGCCACCACCGGCCTCTCCTTCGGCTGGGGGCGGCTGTTCTACCTCTACGGTCCCGGCGAGACGCCGGGCCGGCTCGTCGGCGATGCGGCGCGGGCGCTGCTCGCGGGCGAGCGCCTCGCCACCAGCGAGGGCCGGCAGCGCCGCGACTTTCTCCACGTCGCCGACGCGGGCGCCGCCTTCGCGGCCCTGCTCGACTCGGGCGTGGAAGGCCCCGTCAATATCGGCTCGGGCGATGCGGTGCCGGTGCGGACCATCCTGGAGTCGATCGGTACGCTGACCGCGCGGCCGGACCTGATCAATTTCGGCGCGCGCCCGCTCGGCCCGACGGAGCCGGCCTGCATCGAGGCCGACATCCGGCGCTTGGCGGACGAGGTCGGTTTTTCCCCGCGCTACCGCCTCGGTCCGGGCCTGGCGGAAACGGTGGCGGGCTGGCGCGAAGCGCTCAGCAGCTCGGCATCAAGCCCTTGAGACGGGCCAGGATGTCTTCGCCCGCGCAGGGCCGGGCAAGGAACTGTGCGCCGGCCGGCATGCGCTCGGGATCGGGCGAGGCGCGGCCGGAGACGATCAGGATCGGCAGGTTCGGCCGGGCCTGGGCGACGGAGTTCGCCAGTTCGAACCCGTCGACCCGCCCCGAGAGCTGCACGTCGGTCACGAGACCGCAGATGTCCGGTCGCGCCTGAAGGATGGACAGCGCGCGCTCGGCGGACGCGCATTGCACGGTGTCGTAGCCGCCCTCCTCCAGCACGTCGCCAAGGTCCATGATGGTCAGGGCCTCGTCCTCGACGATGAGGATGACGGGACGGTCGGCTTCCGGATTCGTCGTCTCGGTCTGGCTCGCCACCTTACGCTCTCCCCGATTTGCTCCAGCGACCCGAATTGTTCGCAGACTTGTTGTTCGCGGACCCACCGCTCGCAGACATCGCTCGCCGACTTGGCCGTTTCCCGTGGCGGGCGCCGCTGCGCTGCGGTGGTCCAACGAGTAACCCCGCTGCGGGTTGCAGGGTCCCGAAGGGTGTCCGTCGCTTATCCCGCGAACAAGCCTGCGAGCCCTGCGCCGGAGGACCGGCCCGCCTCAGGCAGTGGCCTCCGTCACGGCCGTCACCGCCGCGATCAGGCGGTCGAGATCGTCCGAATCGATGCTCAGAGCGGGGGTGAGGTAGACGATGTTCCCGAACGGCCGCACCCAGACGCCGCGCTCGACGAAGCGCCGCTTCAGGTCGGCGAGATCGGGGGCGTTCGCGAACTGCACCGCGCCGATGGCGCCGAGCACCCGCACGTCTCGCACGCCGGACAGCCGGCGGAGCGGCGCGAGGCCCGCCTCCAGGCGCGCGGCGATGGCGCGGGCTTGGGTCAAGCGGGGCTCGAGCTCGAACAGGTCGAGGCTGGCATTGGCCGCCGCGCAGGCGAGTGGGTTCGCCATGAAGGTCGGGCCGTGCATCAGGGCCGCCGCGGGATCGTCCGACCAGAAGGCGGAGAAGATCTCGGTGGTGGTCACCGTCGCCGCGAGCGCCATCGTGCCGCCGGTCAGCGCCTTCGATAGGCAGAGGATGTCGGGCACGATGCCTGCCTGCTCGCAGGCGAACATCGTCCCCGTTCGGCCGAAGCCGGTGAAGATCTCGTCGGCGATGAGCGGCAGGCCGTGGCGGCGGGCGAGGCGCGCGACGGTGGCCAACACCTCCGGCGGATGCGTTAGCATCCCGCCCGCGCCCTGCACCAGGGGCTCGACGATCACCGCCGCGAGTTCGTGGCGGTGGTGGGCGAGCGCCGCGTCGAGGGCGGCTTCCTGGCCTGCGTCGCCCGGAAGCTCGCAAAAGACCTGGCTCGGCAGGTAGGCGCCGAAGCGGCGGTGCATTCCCTCCTCGGGGTCGCAGGCCGACATCGCGCCCATGGTATCGCCGTGATAGCCGCCGCGGAAGGCCAGCACGCGGGTGCGGCCGGTCTCGCCGCGGTTGAGCCAGAGCTGCACCGCCATCTTCAGCGCCACCTCGACGGCGACCGAGCCGGAATCGGTGAAGAAGACGTGGTTGAGTTCACCCGGCAGCATCGCGGCGAGGCGCGTGCCCAGCCGCTCGGCCGGGGCATGGGTGAGGCCGCCGAACATCACGTGCGGCATGCGCAATAGCTGATCTGCCATCGCCGCGGCGATATAGGGATGGTTGTAGCCGTGAACGGCGGTCCACCACGAGGCGATGCCGTCGATCAGTTCCCGCCCACCCTTGAGCGTGATGCGCGTGCCCCGCGTCGCGATCGCCTCCAGCGGCGGCGCGGCCGTCTTCATCTGGGTGTAGGGCCGCCAGAGGTGGTGCTGATTGAGCGCGGTCATGGGCGGGGGATGAGGGGTGGGGGCCGCCGAGTCAAACGCACAGCCGACCCCCTGTGCGGGCGAGGGTAGCCCCCGAGAGCGGCCGCGTGAGGGGAGCGCCGCTTCCGGACGGGCCCGTGCCAGCCTTCGCCTCCTGCTTCGCAGACCCCCTCCCCCCCGGCAGAGGGGGGCGGGGTTCAGGCGCGCGATCTACTCCGCCGCCTCACCATACGCCTCGGTCGGCGGGCAGGAGCAGACGAGGTTGCGGTCGCCGTAGGCGTTGTCGACGCGATTCACCGGCGGCCAGTACTTGTCCATGCGCAAGGACCCCGACGGGAAGCATGCCTCCTCTCGCGAATAGGGCCGTTCCCAGGCGCCGATCAGGTCCTGTACCGTGTGCGGCGCGTTCTTGAGCGGGTTGTTCGCTCGATCCATCCGCCCCTCCTCGATCGCCCGGATTTCTTCCCGGATCGCCAGCATGGCGTCGCAGAAGCGATCGATCTCGGCCTTCGTCTCGGATTCAGTCGGCTCGATCATCAGCGTACCGGCCACCGGCCAGCTCATGGTCGGCGGGTGGAAGCCGCAATCGATCAGGCGCTTGGCGATGTCCTCGACGGTGACGCCCGCGCTCTTTTGGAACGGGCGCACATCGACGATGCATTCATGCGCCACGCGCCCGTTCCGGCCGGCGTAAAGGATGGAATAGGCCCCATCGAGCCGCCGGGCGATGTAGTTGGCGTTGAGGATCGCCACCCGCGTCGCCTGGGTCAGGCCGCGCCCGCCCATCATCAGGCAGTAGCTCCACGAGATCGGCAGGATCGAGGCCGAACCGAAGGCGGCGGCCGAGACCGCGCCTTCCTCGCCCGAGCGCGGATCGGAGGGCAGGAACGGGATCAGGTGCGTCTTGACGCCGATCGGCCCCATGCCCGGCCCGCCGCCGCCATGCGGGATGCAGAAGGTCTTGTGCAGGTTGAGGTGGCTGACATCGGCGCCGATATCGCCAGGCCGGGCCAACCCGACCATGGCGTTGAGGTTGGCCCCGTCGAGATAGACCTGGCCCCCGTGCCGGTGGACGATGTCGCAGAGTTCGCGCACCCGCGCTTCGAACACGCCGTGGGTCGAGGGATAGGTGATCATGCAGGCGGCCAGCTTGTCCGCGTGCTGCTCGGCCTTCTTCGCAAAATCCTCGACGTCGATATTGCCGTGGGCGTCTGCCCCGACCACCACCACGCTCATGCCGCACATCTGCGCCGAAGCCGGGTTGGTGCCGTGGGCAGACGACGGGATCAGGCAGACCGTGCGGTGCCCCTCCCCGCGCGAGAGGTGGTAGCGGCGGATGGCGAGCAGCCCCGCATACTCGCCCTGCGCGCCGGAATTCGGCTGCATCGAGATCGCGTCGTAGCCGGTGATCGCGCAGAGCTTTTGCGAGAGGTCGTCGATGAGCTCTTTGTAACCGAGCGCCTGATCCTCGGGCACGAAGGGGTGCAGCTCCGAAAATTCCGGCCAGGAGATCGGCAGCATCTCGGCGGTGGCGTTGAGCTTCATCGTGCAGGAGCCGAGCGGGATCATCGCCCGGTCGAGGGCGAGGTCGCGATCCGCGAGGCGGCGCATGTAGCGCGTCATCTCGCTCTCGGCCCGGTTCATGTGGAAGATCGGGTGGGTCAGGTATTCCGAGGTCCGCTCCAGTTCGGCCGGCAGACGCGGCTCGGGATAGGCCTCGTCGTAGGCGAGATCGGTGCCGCCGAAGGCGCGCCAAACCGCCTGGATGATGTCGGGCCGGGTGCGCTGATCGACGCTGATGCCGATGCGGTCGGTGCCGATCCGGCGCAGGTTCACGCCGTTCTCGACCGCGCTCTTCAGGATCACGCCCTGGAACGCGCCGACCCGAACGGTGACCGTGTCGAAGAAGTGCGCGGGCTCGACCGTGAAGCCGAGCTTCTCCAGGCCCGCGGCGAGGCGCACGGCGTCGCGATGGACCCGCAGGGCGATTGCCTTGAGGCCGGCCGGTCCGTGATAGACCGCGAACATCGAGGCGATGACCGCGAGCAGCACTTGGCTGGTGCAGATGTTCGAGGTCGCCTTCTCGCGGCGAATATGCTGCTCGCGGGTCTGGAGCGCGAGGCGATAGGAGCGGTTGCCGCGGGCATCGACCGAGACGCCGACGATGCGGCCGGGCAGCGCCCGCTTGTGGGCGTCTCGGGTCGCCATGTAGGCGGCGTGCGGGCCGCCGTAGCCCATCGGCACACCGTAGCGCTGCATCGAGCCCACCGCGATGTCGGCGCCCATCTCACCCGGCGCCTTCAGCAGCGTCAGCGCCAGCGGGTCAGCCGCGACCGCGGCGAGTGCTCCGGCCTCATGCAGCGCGGCGATGAGAGCGGAAAAGTCGTGAACGGCGCCGTTCACGCCGGGATACTGGAACAACGCCCCGAAGACGGCGGACGGGTCCAGATCCGCGAAGGGATCGCCGACCACGATGTCCCAGCCGAGCGGCGCGGCGCGGGTCCGCAGCACGGCGATGGTCTGGGGCAGGCAGTCGCGATCGACGAAGAAGGCGTTCCTGTCCGACTTCGCCACGCGACGCGCCATGCCCATGGCCTCCGCCGCGGCAGTTGCCTCGTCGAGCAGCGAGGCGTTGGCGACGTCGAGCGCGGTGAGGTCGCAGACCAGGGTCTGGAAGTTGAGGAGCGCCTCCAGCCGGCCCTGGCTGATCTCGGGCTGATACGGCGAGTAGGCGGTGTACCAAGCCGGGTTCTCGAAGATGTTGCGCTGGATCGCCGGCGGCATGGTCGTGCCGTGGTAGCCCTGGCCGATCAGCGAGACGAGCAAGCGGTTCTTGTTGGCGGTGGCGCGCAGCTTCTCCAGCGAGCGCCGCTCGGTCAGAGACACCCCGAAATCGATGTATTCCGCCTGCCGGATGTCGGGGGGCAGCGTCTCGTCGATCAGCGCGTGCAGCGACTTCGCGCCGACCGTCTCCAGCATCTGGTCGATCTCGGAGAGCTTCGGGCCGATATGGCGGCGGGCGGCGAAATCGAAGGGATCGTGGCGATCGTATTTCATGAGGTGCCTCTCGGGCGAATGGGCTGAGCACCCCTCTCCCCTCCGCGAGAGAGGGTGGCCGCCGAGGGGGTCGGGAGAGGGGAGCGACCTTTCCGGAGGGACCTGAGCCGGCCCCTCACCCGCCTGCTCCGCCGGCACCCTCTCCCGCAGAGGGAAGAGGGCTCACCAACTGCGCTACTTCGCGAACTCCGCGTAGGCGGCCTCGTCCATCAGCCCGTCCATGGCCGACGGATCGTCGAGCTTGAGCCGGTAGAGCCAGCCGCCGCCCTGCGGGTCGGCACCGACCGAAGCCGGATCGGAGACCGCCGCCTCGTTGACCTCGGTGACCTCGCCGGAGAGCGGGGCGTAGACGTCGGAGGCCGCCTTGACGGACTCGACCACGGCGGCCGCCTCGCCCTTGGTGAGCTTCGCGCCGACCTTCGGCAACTCGACGAAGACGAGGTCGCCGAGCTGTTCGGCGGCATGCGCCGTGATGCCGACCGTGGCGACGTCGCCGTCGAGGCGCAGCCATTCGTGCTCGTCGGTGAAACGCAGCATGGTTCGAACTCCTGTCACGAGTAGGATCAGCCGCGCTTGAAGCCGGCCGGGACGAAGGGAAGCGGGGCGACGACGAGCGGCAGCCGCTGGCCGCGCAGTTCCGCGAACACACGGGTGCCGGGGGCGGCGAGCGCCGCCGGCAGGATGACCATGGCGACGGGCGCGCCGACGCTCGGCCCGAAGCCGCCCGAAGTGACGCGGCCGATCGAATCGCCGCCGGACTCCGCGGCAAAAAGCGGCGCATGCGCCCGCACCGGCGCGCGGCCTTCCGGGCTCAGGCCGACGCGGCGGCGGGCAGGGCCCGCCTCCATCTCCGCCAGGATGCGGTCCGCGCCGGGAAAGCCGCCCGCGCGGGCGCCGCCGCGGCGGCGGGCGGGGGAGATCGCCCAAGCGAGACTGGCCTCGATCGGGCTGGTGCCAGCGTCGATATCGGCACCGTGGAGAGGGAGACCGGCTTCGAGACGCAGGGAATCGCGGGCACCGAGGCCCACCGGCATGACCTCGGGCGCGGCGAGCAACGCCTCGGCCACCGCCTCGGCTTGCTCGGCCGGCACGGCGATCTCGAACCCGTCCTCGCCGGTATAGCCGGAGCGGCTGACGAGACAGGGTGCGCCGAGGATCTCGACCGCGCGCACGTCCATGAACCGCATCGCCGCGATGTCGGGGGTGAGGCGGGCGAGCACGTCCGCCGCCTTCGGCCCCTGGAGCGCGATCAGCGCATCCGGCAGCAGCGTCGCCTCGATGCCGTCGGGCAGGTGCGCCCGGATCCGGGCGAGATCGGCCGCCTTGTTGGCGGCGTTGACGACGACGTGCAGCCGATCGGCCAAGCGCGCGACCATCAAGTCGTCGAGGATGCCGCCAGCCTCGTCCGTCAGGAAACCGTAGCGCTGGCGCCCGATGCCGAGCCCGAGGATGTCGATCGGGACCAGTGCTTCGAGGGCGCGGGCCGCCTCCGCGACATCGCCCGAGCGGGGCGTCAGCGCGATCTGGCCCATATGCGAGACGTCGAAAAAACCGGCGGCCGCCCGCGTATGCAGGTGCTCCTTGAGCAGCCCGGCGGGGTACTGCACCGGCATCGCGTAGCCCGCGAACGGCACCATCTTGGCGCCGAGACGCAAATGGAGCGCGTGCAGCGGCGTCTGCGCGAGGGGGTCAGCGGAAAGGGGGGCTGCAGGGCTCACGGCCCCGGCGGCTTGCAGGCTCATCGGGCACTCCACGACAGACGGATCTTGCCCGCCGGCCGGCTGGCAAGTTGCCCCCATCTGTCGCGCTTACCTGAGAGCTTCCCTCACTCCGCAGAGCGAGGTTTCTCCTTCGGTGGACGCCGGTCGGCGCCTCTCTCCAGATTGTCCAACGATACGGTGATTGTGCCTGAGAGTTTCCGGGGGTCGTTGCTCCGTCGGCGCCATAACCCCTCTTTACGAGCGGTCTGGGCTCTCCCGTATCGTCTGTATCGGACGGCTGGAGGCTCGCACGGTGCGAACCGCGCGGCAACCCGCCGGCGTGACGATCACCGTTGCATGTTGCGGAAGCGGCAATAGCCGCGAAAGCTTTGGTAGCCCGCCGGGCAGCGGCGGACGCAGGCCCCGTCCGCGTATTTCAGCGGCGGGCGGCAGGCGTTGCGGAAGCGCTGCTCGCCGAACAGGTAGTCCTGAGCGGGGCCGGCCAGGACCGGTGCCGGGGCGGTGGAAGCCCCCGCCAGCATAACAAGGGCAAGGAGGGCGCGCATCATGGCCGTGTGTTCCGAGAGAGCAGGGGCAACGCGCCGCCCTGCGCCGGGTTCGCACCGGCCGTCGGCTTGACAACCACCGGACCCCGTCGCCTTGAGGCCTCATGTCACCGAATCCCTCGTCGAACCCATCGAACAGCCTCGACGCCTTTGCCGAGGAGAAGCTCGCCGGCCTGGAGGCGGCCGCCCTGCGCCGCCGGCTGGCGGTGACCGCCCGCGGGCCGGGCGCGGCGGCGGAGCGGGGCGGCCGCGGCCTCGTCTCGTTCTCCTGCAACGATTATCTCGGCCTCGCCCATGATCCGCGGGTGATCGCGGCGGCCACGGAGGCGCTGGCGCGCTACGGCGCGGGCGCGGGCGCCTCGCGTCTGGTGACCGGCAACGCGCCCCCGCTCGCGGCCCTGGAGGAGCGGCTCGCCCGGTACAAGGGCAAGGAGGCGGCCCTCGTCTTCGGCTCCGGCTACCTTGCCAATCTCGGCATCGCCCCGGCGCTGGTCGGCGCGGGCGACCTGATCCTGATCGACGAACTCGGCCATTCCTGCCTGTTCGCGGGGGCGAAGATGTCGGGCGCGCCGGTCGTGCGCTTCGGCCATAACGACCTCGCGCAGATGCGCGCGGGTCTCGCCGCGCATCGCGGCGCGGCGCGGCGGGCGCTGATCCTGACCGAGCGGGTGTTCAGCATGGACGGTGACCGGGCGCCGCTGCCCGAGATCCTGGCGCTCGCGGCCGAGTACGACGCCTGGACGCTGGTGGACGACGCGCACGGCCTCGGCGTGGTCGAGCCCGGCCTGCGGGCGCCGCTCGAAATGGGGACGCTGTCGAAGACGCTGGGCTCCTACGGCGGCTATCTCTGCGCCTCTCAGGCCGTGATCGATCTGCTGACGAGCCGGGCCCGCAGCCTCGTCTATACCACCGGACTGCCGCCGGCCTCCGCCGCCGCGGCGCTCGAAGCCCTGGCCATCGTCGAGGCCGAGCCGGAGCGCGCCGCCCGGCCCTTGGCGCTCGCCCGCCGCTTCACCGCGAGGCTCGGGCTGCCGGAAGCGGAAAGCCCGATCGTGCCCGTCCTGGTCGGCGCGGCGGAAGCCGCGCTCGCCCTCTCTGCGGCCCTGGAGGCGCGCGGCTTCCTCGTCGTCGCGATCCGTCCGCCGACGGTGGCGCCGGGCACCGCGCGCCTGCGGGTCGCCTTCTCGGCGGCCCATGACGAGGGGCAGGTCGATGCCCTAGCCGAAGCGCTGGCCGAACTCGCGCCCCACACCGTCCGCGCCATCTGAAGCGACGGTCAGGCGGAGAGATCGAGCCGCCGGATCGAGGTGACGGCGCCGAAGCTCTTGGCGGCAATGCGCTCGACCGCCTCGCGCAGGGGCTCGACCGCCACCGCCATGTGGTGGCCGTTGGCGTGGATCAGCCGCTCGGCGTCGAGCATCAGCCCGACATGCCCCTTCCAGAACACGAGATCACCGCGTTGCAGACCGTCGAGCCCCGGCGGCAGGGCCTCGCCGAGGGTCCGCTCCTGCTGGTCGGCGTCGCGCGGGCAGGCGTGCCCGGCCATATCCAGGCAGAGCTGTACGAGGCCCGAGCAATCGAGGCCGAGGCTGGTGCGTCCGCCCCAGAGATAGGGCGTGCCGACGAGCCGCTCGGCGGTGGCCGCGAAATCCGGCTCGGCGGTCTCAAACGGCACGGCATGGCCAGCGAAGACGAAGCCGCCGCCGGCAAGTTGCCAATACTCGCCCTCCTGCGCCTGCGCCGCTAAGGCGGCGCCGAGGCTCAGATGGGCCACGTGCGGGCGCTTCAGGTCGGGTGCCGGATAGACGAAGGTGCGCAAGCTCGCGACTCGATGGGTCGGCGCCGGATCGACCGGACCGAGCGCCGCCTCCGGCAGGTAGCCGACATAGCCGTCGCGGGCGATCTGCACCCAGGCGAAGCCGTCACGGATCTCGAACACGCTCACCGCGTCACCCATCACCGCCTCGGTGTCGAGTCCGGCGTCGAGGCGCGGCGCGCGGCGCAGGGGCGCGGAGGGCACGGCGACCCGCGCCGGCGCGCCCGCGACGTAGCGCTCGGCCGCGACGACGCCCTTCAGGCGGATATCGGCGAGGTCGGACCGGGCCGGGGTAAGGCGGGGATCGGAGGTGTCTGGCATCGTGAGACCGGGGGTGCCGCAGGATCGGGGCGGGATTCGGGATGGAGGTCTCTCGAAGCCGCGAATTTCCGCACGATGATCGCCCCGACGAGCGCGACATCCATGTGCTGCGCTGCCGCGACACTTTGACCATCGCGGGTCATACCGACCGGGTGGCCTCGTCAACGAATGTGCTGGCGGGGCTGCGGATTGGCGCGCATCCTGCAACCTCGACGAGCGGGGCGTCCGCCCGGCAGCCATGCGGCCGGCGGTCCGTCACGTCCGATTTGCGTGCACTGCACAAAGCGGACGGGCCGTCCTATGATCGGTGCATGAAGACCGCGAGTCGTGCCGTGAAGAAAACGCCCAAGAGCTTCCAGGATCTGCCTCCGATCCGGGTGCGGCGCGAGCCGCCGACCGTGGCCGAGGCGGTCGCCGCCGCGCAGGATCTCGCCGACGATGTCGACCAGCAGGTGGAGATCGCCTGCGGGCTGATCGGCCTCGGTCCGGACGAGGTGCGCCCGCACGTGGTCGCCGCCGCCAAGGCTGCGGCGGCGCGGCCCGCCCATCGTCCCCAGGAACAGCGCATCCTGGCCCCGACGAGCCCCAACCGGGCGCCGCCGCGCGCGGTCATCGTCGAGCGCCGCAGCCGCCCGACGGTGGTGGTCGAGCGCCGCAGCCGGCCCCTCGACCCGCGCCGCTGAAGCCTCACCAGGGCAGCGTTTCGCCCCGGTAATCGAGAAAGGCGAGATCGGTCCGGCCCGCCCTCGCCTCGATCACGTCCGCTAGTCCGGCCGCGCTCGTCGCCACATCGAGATCGGCCCCCTCGCCGCCCATATCGGTGGCAACCCAACCCGGATGCAGCAGGAGCACGCCGAAATCGCGGGCTGCGTGACGCGCCGCGAAGCTCCGGGCATTGGTGTTCAGCGCCGCCTTGCTCGCCCGGTAATTCTCCCAACCGCCCTCGGTGTTGAGGCCGACGCTACCGAGCACAGAGGACATGAAGGCGAGCGTGCTGCCGGGCGCCAGCCGGTCGCGGAAGGCCTCGGCGAACAGGATCGGGCTCACCGCATTGGTGAGGAAGATCTGCGCATGGACGGCCCGCGACACGGCGTGGAGCGGTTGGTCCGACTCCATCACGATGCCGGCCACGACGAAGATCAGGTCGAACCGTTCGCCCGCCAACCGCTCGTGCAGGGCAGTGACGGAGGCATCGTCGTCGATATCCACTGCCTCCACCCGCAGGCCCTGCGCCGTGAGCGGTTCGAGGCCGGGCGCCGCTCCGCGCCGGGTCGCGGTGACCCGCCAGCCGCGCCGCAGAAAGGTTTCGGCGAGCCCGAGCCCGAGGCCACGGGAGGCACCGACGATCAGGGCATGCTTTTTCGAATGGGTCATGATGGCTCGTCCGCGTCTGCACGCTCCTGCGCAATGACGGCGGTACGCCCAGCCTCAAGGTCGGATCAATCCCCCGTCTGTACCGTCCAGGTCGCGTGGCGCACCTCCGGCCGCTTCGCCAGATCGGCCACGACGGCGTCGAGATCCTTGGCATGCGCCGTCCGCGCGGTCAGCGTGGCGATGACGTCCACGCTGCTCTCGCCGCGCTCCTCGACCTCCGTCGTGCCGACGGGATAGTCCGCCGCCTCCAGGCGCTCGACCAGCAGGTCGCGGGCAAGTCCGGCGGATTCGGCGGGCACCGTCACCTGCACCTCGTAGGTCGCCTCCGTGGCGCTCTCGTCGATGGGGATGCGGTCGATCAGGTTGACGAGCGGACGCAGCAGCGTGTTGCCGGCCAGCACGGCGAGGGTGACGAAGCAGGCTTCCAGCGGCAGGTCGGCCCCGGAGAAGGCGCCGACGGCGGCCGCGCACCAGAGGGTCGCGGCGGTGTTGAGGCCGCGCACGTTCATCCCCTCCTTCATGATGACACCGGCGCCGAGGAAGCCGATGCCGGAGACGACGTAGGCGACCACGCGGGTCGCCCCCTCGCCGCCGGTCAGCCGCATGCCGAGATCGACGAAGGCGGCGGCGCCCAGCGCCACCAGCACGGCGGTGCGCAGACCCGCGCTGCGTTGCCGGTACTGCCGCTCGACCCCGATCAGGGTGCCGAGGCCGAAGGCGACCGCGAGGCTGATGCCGGAATTCAGGGCTTCGGGCGTGGGAAAGGGAAACGGGCCGGGCATCGAACCTTTCGGGATCTTTTCGGGGTCGCGCGGTTTTCCGCTGTCGCACGAGCGTGACGGTTGCGTGACGAAACGTCACCGATCGGCGCATCCCCGGTCGAATACGGTCAATTTGCCCGTGGCCAGGGTCGTGATGCGGGATTGACGCGGCAACCGGGCAGCGGGCACACCGGCAGAATTGTGGGACCTATAAGAAAAACCCACGCTGAGGAGACGCGCATGCGGCAGGATTGTTCTCCTGCGACGAGGGCCGAGGCTCGACCGGCGCAAGGGATGCAGGCAGAGGCGCTGGCATGAGCGTCGAGGCACTCGCCCGGCCCGCGGCAGGGTCTCCCCCCGTTCGCGACCGCATCCTCCAACTTCGCGACGGATTGAGCCACGGGCTGATCGGCGCCGACAAGCTGGTCGAGCGCCTGCTGATCGGGCTTCTGACCGGCGGCCACCTGCTGATCGAGGGTGCGCCGGGTCTCGCCAAGACCCGCGCGGTCAAGCGCCTGTCGGACGGGCTCGACGGCTCCTTCGCCCGCGTGCAGTGCACGCCCGACCTGATGCCGGCCGATCTGACCGGCACCACCGTCTGGCGCCAGGATGCGGGCACCTTCGAGTTCCTGCCCGGTCCTCTGTTCCACTCGCTGATCCTCGTCGACGAGGTGAACCGCGCGCCGCCGAAGGTGCAGTCGGCCCTGCTGGAGGCGATGGCGGAGGGGCAGATCACCGTCTCCGGCCACACCCACCGCCTGCCCGACCCGTTCATGGTGGTGGCGACGCAGAATCCGATCGAGCACGCGGGCACCTTCCCGCTGCCCGAGGCGCAGCTCGACCGCTTCCTGCTCCACGTCGTCGTCGAGATGCCCGACGAGGCCTCCGAGCGCCGCATCCTCGACCTCGTCGAGGGTGAGCTGAACCACCACGCCGAGGCGATGCCGGTGAAGCTCTCGGTCGCCGAGGTGATCGCCGCCCGCGAGGCCGCGCTTGCCACTTACGTCTCGCCGGCCCTCAAGGATTATCTCGTGCGGCTCGTGGCCGGCACGCGCACCGATGCGGTGGCGCCGGAGCTGCGCGCGGCGATCGAGCACCCGGCCTCGCCGCGCGGAACGCTCGCGCTGATGGTCGCGGGCAAGGCGCGGGCCTATCTGCACGGCCGCGACCACGTCGTACCCGAGGATATCTCCGAACTCGCCGCCGACGCCCTCTCCCACCGCATCGGCCTGACCTGGCGCGCGGCGGCCGAGGGACGCACCACGCGCAGCATCATCGACGGGCTGGTCGAGCGGACGCGGGCGCTGTAGCCGCCATGACCGCGACCGCGGCCCCCGCGAGCGACCCGACCGACGCCCCCGGCATCCATCTCTCCGGCGCCGGGCTGATGAGCCTGCGCCATCTGGCGCGACGCGGCGTCTCGCCCGCAACCCGCACCATCGCCGGCCTGCCGGGTGGCATCGTCACGCGGAAGCGCGGGCGGGGCTCCGAGCCCGACGACGTGCGGCCTTGGTCCGAGGGCGACGACCGCCGCTTCATCGACCGCAACGCCACCGCCCGCACCGGCGAGCTGCACGTGCGCACCCACCACGACGAGCGCGACCGCGCCGTGGTGCTGCTCGCCGATTTCCGGCCCTCGATGCTGTTCGGCACCCGCCGGGCGCTGCGCTCGGTGGCGGCGGCGGAGGCGCTGACACTCCTCGGCTGGCGCATCGTCGGTGACGGTGGGCGCATCGGCCTGATCGCGGCGGGGACGGCCGAGCCCTCGGTGGTGCGCCCGGCCGGCGGCGAGCGGGCGATGACCGCCGTCACCGGGGCGATGGCCCATGCCCACGCCACAGCCCTTGCCCGACCGGCGGCGGACGATCCGCCGCTGACCGACACCCTCGCACTCGCCCGCTCGCTTCTGCCGTCGGGGGGACACCTCGTCGTCGCGACGGCCCTCGATGCGCCGGGGCCGGATTTCGAGAACCTGATCACGGCGCTCGCCGAGCGGCTGTCGATCCGCCTGCTCCTGGTCAGCGACGCCTTCGAGCGAATCCGGCCGCCCGGCTTCTACCCCTACGCCCTACCGGACGGACACCGCGGCACCGTCCAGGCCCGCCGCGGGGCAGCAGCTCCCGATGACATCGATCCGCGTCTCGCCCGCCTCCACGCCTGCGGCGTCGAGGGCCTGCGCATCGATGTCGAGGCCGGGCCGGAAAGCTACGCCCCTCTGATGGAGCGGCTCGATGCGGTGCTGTGAGGCAGGGAGAGGGGATGCGCGGAGGGGTGAGGGATGACCGCCTCCCCCGATCTCTCCGCCCTGCGCGGCCTGCACCTGCCCACCGGCGGCACCGGCGCGGTGCAGCCCGAAATGGTGGCCGCCATCGCCCTCGGCTTCGGCCTCGCGCTGCTCGTGGGTGGGATCCGCCTGCTCCGCGCCCGGCGCGGTGCCTCCCTGCGCCGGACGGCCCTGCAGGAGCTGGCACGCGCCGCGCGGCTCGATCCCGAGGCCCGGCGCGTGGCGCAGGCCCGTCTCCTGCGCCGCGTGGTCCGCACCCTGAAGGGCGAGGAGGCGGCGCGCGCCCGCGGCCCGGCCTGGGTCGCGACGCTCGATGCCACCTTCGGCACCGATTTCTTCCGCAACGGTCCGGGCCGCGCCTTCGCCGACGACCTCTATCGCCGGCCCGCTTCCGTGGATTCCGCCGCCATCGATGCCGGCCTCGGCCGCCTTCTCACACAGATCCGGGCCTGACCCGAATGCCCGCCTGGTTCACGGCCTTCGTCTCCGCCTTCGACTTCGCGACCCCGCTCGCGCTGCTGCTCCTGCTCCTGCCGCTCGCCGCCCGGCTGATCCCGCCGGAGCGCGAGGGCGGCAGCGGCGCCTTGCGCGTCCCGCCCTCCCTGGTCCTCGGCGCCGAGCGATCCGAGTCCATCGCGGCCCGCGGACGGCGGCGGCTCTGGCTCATCGGCACGCTCTGGGTCGCGCTCGTGGTTGCGCTGGCCGGGCCCCGCCTCGTCCTGCCCGCCACCGCGCTCCCGGCCTCGGCCCGGGAGATCGTGCTCGCCCTCGACCTGTCGGGCAGCATGGAGCGGAAGGATTTCTCGCTCGACGGGGAGACGGTGAGCCGGCTCGCGGCGGTCAAACGCGTCGGCGCCGAGTTCATCCGCCGCCGGGCGGGCGACCGCATCGGCCTCGTCGAATTCGCCGATCAGGCCTACGTCGCCGCCGCTCCCACCTTCGACACCGCCACCGTCGCCCGCACCCTGGAGGAGGCGACCATCGGCCTCGTCGGGCGCTCCACCGGCATCGGCGACGGGCTCGGCCTCGCCCTCAAGCGCCTCGCTCCGGCGCAGGTCGCCGCCGCGGACGGCAGCGGTCCGCCGCCGTCCCGCGACAAGGTCGTGATCCTGCTCTCCGACGGCGCCAACAATGCCGGCCAGACCGCGCCCAAGGACGTGGCGGCGCTGGCCAAAGACCTCGGCGTGCGGGTCTACACCATCGCGCTGGGGCCGATCGACATGGCCGACAACCCCAACAACGAGCAGGACGTGGTCGATGTCGAGACCCTGCGGGCCATGGCCGAGACCAGCGGCGGGCGGGCGTTCCGGGTGAAGACCACCGACGACCTCGAGGCGGTCGCCAACGCCATCGACGAGCTGGAGGGGGGCCGGGCCAAGGCACCACCGCTGCCGCTGCGGCGCGACCTCTGGCCCTGGCCGGCGGCGGTGGCCTTCCTCTGCGCCTGTGGGCTGCTGGCGACGCGGCGCCGGATCTGATCGGGAATCGCATGATCGAATCCCTCACCCTCCTGCGCCCGCTCTGGTTTCTGGCGCTGCCCGTCGTGGCCGTGCTGGCGCTGCGCGCCGCGTGGCGCTCGGCGCCGCTGGGCGATTGGAACAAGGCGGTCGATCCCCACCTGATGGCGCTGCTTGCCCGAAGCGGCGCCCTGCTCGGCGGGCGGCGGCAGGCCAATCTCGCCGCCGCGCTCGCCGCGGGCATCCTGGCGCTCGCGCTCACCGGGCCCGCGGTCGAGCGCCCGGAAGCCGCGACCTTCCGCAATCTCGACGCCACGGTGATCGTGCTCGACCTCTCCCGCTCGGTCATTGAGGGCGGGCGCTTCAAGGAGGCGCGGCAGGCAGCGCAGGCCGTGGGGGAGGCCGCGGGCACCCGCTCGCTGGCGCTGGTCGTCTATGCGGGTGACGCCTACACCGCCCTCTCGCCCACCCACGACCGCGAGACGCTGGCTACCACCCTGTTCGCGCTGGACGCCGACACCGTCCCCGACCGGGGCAGCCACCCGGAACGCGGGCTGGCGCTGGCCCGCCGGACGCTGACCGAGGCCAACGTCGTCGCCGCCGACGTAGTGCTGATCTCCGACGGTGACGGTATCGGGCAGGCGGCCGAGCGCGAGGCCGCCGCGATCCGCGACAAGGGCTGGCAGCTCCACGCCCTGTTCGTGCCGGCCGCCAAGGCGCTGCCGGCCGGTGCGCCGCGTCCGGACCGGACCGCCCTCGACCGGCTCGCGACGGCGGGCGGCGGGCGCGCCGCCGATATCGACGGCCCGAAGGCGGTGCTCGACCGCGTCGGCGCCTCGACCGCGCAGCATCTCGCGGCGGGCGGTTACGGCGTGCTCGCCTTCGCCGATCTCGGTCGCTGGCTGCTCTTGCTGGCGCTGGTGCCGGCGCTCTTTCTCTTCCGACGGAGCGCGTGATGTCGGCGCCCCTTCCGCCCCGCCACTTCGCCGGAGCAACGCCCTTGCGGCGGGCTCTGCCGATCGCTTTTCCTCGCCACTGGCGCAAGCTCGCGCGCATCGCCGGCCTCATGCTCGCCGGGCTCGGCATTCTCGGCCTGTTGCTGGTGTCGGAGCCGCGCACGACGCTGGGCCGCTTCCTGATGGCGGTCGGGCTCCCCGGTGCGGCGGTCCGTGTGTTCGATGTGCCGGCATGGCGTGCCGCCGCCCTCTACGAGGCCGGGCAATACGGCGAGGCGATCCCGCTGTTCCGCGCGCAGGGGAAGCGCGGCGCCTACAATCTCGGCAACGCACTCGCCCGCTCCGGCGACCTGAAGGGTGCGCTCGACGCCTACGACGAGGCGCTGACCTACAACCCGCGCGACGCCGACGCGCAGGCCAACCGCTCGCTGATCGCGAAGGCGCTGGAGGAAGAGATCGACCGCGGCAAGGGCGGCGGCATCGCCAACGCCTCGGCGCATTATGGCGCCCGCTACAACAACACCGCCAACCAGGACCAGAACGACGACATCCGCTCCACCTCCAGCGGCGAGGGCCTGGCCGGCAACAAGGAGGCGAGCTCTTCCGCCTCGCTTCCCGGCACCAGCCCGGTGGCGCGGCGCGGCAAGGCGGAGCAGCAGGCGGTCGATTCCGGCAAGGGTCAGGCCCGCGGCTCGGCGAGCGACGCGGCCGGCCGCGGGCGCCAGGGCGCCGGCTCGGCTATGGTCGCAGCCGCCCCGGAGCGCGAGGCGCGCCGTGTGACGAAGAGCTTCGAGGCGCACGAGATCCACCCCGACCGGCTCTGGCTCCAGACCCTACCGGACGAGCCCGGCCGTTTCCTGAAGCTGCGCCTCAAGGCCGAGCAAGCCCGGCGCATCGAGGCTGGCACCGCCATCCCGGGAGGCAGCAACCCGTGGTGATTCTTTTCGACGTTCTCCGGCGCTACGCGAACACCCCTCCCCCCTTTGCGGGGGAGGGTGCCTGCGGAGCAGGCGGGAGAGGAGGCGACGCGTCCGGATATGGCGCTCCCCACACCCGACCCGCTTCGCGGGCCACCCTCTCCCGCAGAGAGGAGAAGGGAGTGTTGGCGGCGTTCCTCCTCATCCTGCTGGCCGTCGTCACCCCCGCCCACGCCATCGAGCCCGGCGACCTCACCCTGACGGTGACGCCCGACCTTCCCGGCGGCGCGCAGCCCTATGCCCGCGAGATGGTGCTGCTGCGCCTTCGCGGCGTCTACCGCACGCAGATCCTGCTGGAGGAGATGCGCCAGCCGGCGCTGGTCAACTTCTCCTGGACGCAGCTCGGCCGCGATCATTGGGGCCGCACGCGTCTGCCCGACGGGCAGATGGCGCTGGAATTCGAGCGCACCATCGCGGTCTTCCCCCAGCATACGGGGACCTTCACCATCGACCCGTTCATCCACCGCCTCACCATCAACGATGGCGGCGAGCGCAAGCAGATCGACGTTCGCTCGGAGCCCGTGCCCTTCCCCGTGGCGGCCTGGACGGGGGCGGGCGGCGGCCCCGATGCGGCGGAGCCGTGGTGGCTGCCGGCGCGGGACGTGTCGATCACCGATTCCTGGGACCCCGACCCGGAGACGCTGAACAAGGGCGACACCGCACGCCGGATCGTGACCCTCGAGGCGCAGGGCATGCTCGCCGAGGGCCTGCCGCCGCGTCCGGTCATGCGCACCCGCGGCATCATCACCTTCGCCGGCCCGGTGAAGCGCGAGACCCTCATCACACCGTCCGGCCCGGTGGCGCGGGCGACCTACCAATGGGACATCAAGAAGGGCGTGTCCGAGGTGATCCCGCTCGACGCGATCAAGATCCCCTGGTTCGACACGCTCACCCGCACCCAGCGCGAGGCCGAGATTCCCGCTCGCCAGATCGGCGGCGGCCTTGCCGACCGGGAGGAGGATCTCAAACCCGCTGCCCCCGCCTCGTGGCCGGCGTTGAGTGCGGCGGCGCTCGCCGCCTTCGGCCTCGGGTTGGCGCTGATCGGCTTCCGCACCGGCCCCGCCCGCCTGCGTCTCGACCGCGGGTTGGCCCGTCGCCTGCGCCTCGCCGCGGCCGCGGGCGATGCGGCGGCGTTCCGGGCCGCGCTCGGCCGCGCCGCCCAAGCGCAGCCGGATCTCGCCGCGCTCTGGCGCAGTGAGCCGGATCTGGCGCGCGACCTCGCCGCCCTCGACCGAACGGTGTTCGGCCAAGTGGCCGAGGGCGAAGTCCCGCTGGATCTGCCCGACCTCGCCCGGCGTCTCGCCCGGTCCCGGCGGCCCGGCCCGTCCGCGGCGCTGGCGCCCGCGCCTCGCCTCGCTCCCCTCGACGGCCCGGTCGCGCGAGCGTGACCGCGCCGCGCGGCGGAACGGCTGTCTGACCCACGAGACACGCGCGGGCTCAGCCGCGAGGGCGTGACGGGTACGGCGGACCAGGCCCGATCGCCGGACCCGCTCCGAATGCAGCGGGTAATGAGAGGTGAGTCTCTTCCCATCGGGGAGGAGACCCGCGTCGGAGCCGGGATGCGCCGGCCTCGGGCTTGGTCTACGGCCTCGATCCGCACAGGGGCCGCAAGGCCGGGAGAAGGACATGTCCGCGAGACAGGCCAGCGAGCCCGGAGCATCGATCGCCCGCGATCCGCGGCGCCTCGTCGGCATCGCGCTGATGTGCGTCGCGCCCGTCTTCTTCGCCAGCCTCGACGCCACGGGCAAGGTGCTGGCCGCCAGCGGTGTCGATCCGCTCCTCACCACCTTCATGCGCTACGCCGTCAACGTCGCGCTGGTGATGGCCTTCCTCAATCCGGTGACCCGGCCGGGCGTGGCCCGCTCGCGGCGTCTGCCGTTGCAGATCCTGCGCTCGCTGCTCCTGTTCGGCTCGACCGCCTGCAACTTCCTGGCCCTGCGCTCGCTCCAGCTCGCCGAGACGATCTCGATCCAGTTCGCCGCGCCGCTCGCCGTGGCGTTGCTCGCCGGGCCGCTGCTCGGCGAATGGTCGTCGCGGATGCGGCTCGCGGCGGTCGCGGCCGGGTTCGTCGGCGTCCTCGTGATCGTGCGACCGGACGCGCTGGTGGCCAAGCCGGCGATCCTGTTCAGCCTCGGCGCGATGCTTTGCTACGCGGTCTACGTAATCGTGACGCGCAAGCTCGCGGCCCACGACTCGACCGCCACCACGGTGTTCTACACCGGACTCGGCGGCCTTGCGGTGATGAGCCCGCTCCTGCCCTGGATCTGGACGGCGCCGGATTCGGGCCGGGTCTGGGGTCTGCTGATCGCTGTCGGGCTGTTCGGGACGATCGGGCACTGGCTGCTGGTGCTGGCCCATGCGCGGGCTCCGGCGAGCCTGCTCGCGCCCTTCATCTACACGCAGATCCTGTGGTCGGTGCTGCTGGGATACCTGTTGTTCGGCGACGTGCCGAGCCTTTGGACGATGCTGGGCGCCGGGATCATCGTCGCCTCCGGCCTGGCGTTGCTCGCCGAGGATGCCGTCATGCGCCAGCACGCGCGGCGGAGGGATGCCCCTCCTCCGCGCGATGGAATTCCGCCTCAGCGGTAGCGATGGCCGCGATGATCGCGGCGGTGATGGCGGCTCCGATAGTCGTGGCGGTGCGAGCGCATGCGGGTGCGGTAGGCGCGCCGGCCGGGATCGATCCCGAGCACGCCGTTGACGCCGCCCACCGCGCCGCCGACGGCACCGCCCACGATCCCGCCGATCGGCCCAGCGACGCGGTCGCCCTCGGCCGCGCCGCGGCGCATGCCGCCCGGAATCCCCTGGGCCTGGGCCTCTCCGGCGATCGGTAGGAGGCAGAGCATCAGCCCCGCGGCGGCGATGGCGAGACGTCTCATGGCAGAGATTCCTCATTTGTTGTGTGGACTTACCCGTGCCCCGCACGAAGCGGATCGCGACCGGATGCCAGCCAACGAAGCGTAGCCCATCTCGGTTCCGACGGGTCGGGGCGCCATCCCCAGAGATCGGCTGTGGGGCCGTGGTGTGGTGCTGGCGGCTGCTCGGTCATTCAGCCCCTAAACGTCATCGCGAGCGACGGCGAAGCGCGCCAGGGAGCGACATCTCCGGACCGGACTGCGCCCTGGATGGCTTCGGCTTCGCCTCGCCAGGACGATCCGACACGAGAAAGCCGGCTCCCTCGCGGAAGCCGGCTTTCTTGATTCTCGTCGGTTTTCGCGTGTCGCGGACGGTCAGGTCTGCTGCGTGCGCCGGGGACGGACCTGCCAGCGCTCGAACGCCTCGGTCACCTCCTCGTCGCGGCCCGGCTCCTGCGGGTTGCGGATCGCGGCGCCGAGCGCCTTCGAGAGGCTCTCGATCACGTCGTCGATGCGCGCATCCGGCGCCAGCCGCTCCCCGGATTCCGCCGCAGGCTTCTGAGCCTCTGTAGCCTCGGTCGCCTCGGCCGGGCCCTGAGCCTCCTCCGGCTTGGCAGACTCGGCCGCCTCGGGGGAGGCTGGCTCCTCGGCGAGTGATGTCGGCTCGGAGGCTGCCTCCTCGGCGCGGGGCGGCTCGGTTGGAGCGACCTCGACCACGGGGGCCTCGGAAGCCGATTCCTCTGCTGCCGCCGGGAGAGGCTCCTCGGCGGCCTGAGGCTGCTCCTCCGCCTTGGCCTCGGCGGGCGTTGACGGCTCCGCCACGGCGGCGGCGAGGAGTGCCTCGGGGATCGGGGGGTGCCGCGGCGCCTCGGACGCGCGCGGCGGGATCGAGGATTCCCGCGGCGGCGAGACCGGCTTCGACGGGGCGAAGGGCTGACGGTTCGAGCCGAAGCGCGGCTCGATCAGGTCCAGCACCGCATCGAGGGCGGCGTTGCTGAGGGGGATGTCGCCGGGGCTCGGCACACCGGTCAGCGCGATCGACTGGCCGTCATAGGCCTTGTCCGTCGTCACCTCGGCACCGAACCAGACCGGCGGCGTGAAGCTCTGGGCCGCGGCGGCGTCGGGGAAGACGAGGCTGACGATGTCGAGGCCGGACGGGCGCACGTAGCGGTCGACTAGCGCCTCGACCGAGCCGCCGAGGGACACCGTGGTGCGTTCGTAGACGGCCCGCCCTTGGCACACGTCGAGGAGGGCGTCGCCGTGGGCACGCGGCACCTCGGTGCGCTCCTCGGCCATCGCGCCCTCGGTGCCGGTCATCAGCACGAGGAAGCAGTTGGTGCCCTGCAGGCGCACGAACGAGGTGCGCCCGGCCTGCGGCGCGAAGTAGCCTTCCGTGACGCGGGAACCGCCCCGCTCCTTCCGCAGGAGGCGGACCAGAGAGGGCGCCACGAGAAACCGGCGAACGACACTCATTCACTTCCCTCCGCGGGTCGGCATGCACCGGTCCGGGGCCAGCCCGGACGCTCGGTCTTCGGGGCGCCGATCCGGGTGAGGATCGGCCGCCGCCCACCGGCTCGGCCACGGGCGGCCCGCGAAGACCGGGGCGTTAACCTCTTCTTCACACGGACCTTCATGGCGAAGTGTTGAGCCCGAAACAACCACGCGGCAAGCCTGGAGGTGGAAAAGGCGTGGAATTCATGGGGTAAAGCCCATGGATTTCGACGGGCTCAACCCTCTGGCTCGAAGCCGAGCGCGACGCCGTTCATGCAGTAGCGCAGGCCCGTCGGGGCCGGGCCATCCTCGAAGACGTGGCCGAGATGGCCCTTGCAGCGGGCGCAATGCACCTCGGTACGGGTCATCCAGTGGCTGCGATCGACCTGCGTCTCGACTGCCCCTTCGAGCGGCGCGAAGAAGCTCGGCCAGCCGCTGCCCGACTCGTACTTGGTGACGCTCTCGAACAGCGGGGCGCCGCATCCGGCGCAGGAGAAGGTGCCGGGGCGCTTCTCGGCGTTGAGGCCGCTCGTACCGGCCCGCTCGGTGCCGTGCTCGCGCAGCACGCGATATTGTTCAGGCGTCAGCGCCGCGCGCCACTCCGCCTCGGTGCGGATCTCGGGATCAGTCCCGATCAGATCGGATCCGGCCATGGTCGCGTTCCTCGGTTCGTTTCTCGTTCGGCAAAATGGTGCCGGGGATCGCTTGTCACGAGTGCGACCCGCGCGCGCAAGATCGGATGATGCACCGGTGATGCCTTGTCCGCGGTTCAGGCCGCCGCGCCGACCGTGTCGGCCATGCGCGCGCCGCGCTGCCCCAGCGGCTTCTGCGGGCTGGTCGTCGAGTCGCGGGCGGTCTGGTGCTCGATCTCGGCGTTGATCTCGCCTCCGAGCAGCACGATCGTCGCCGAGATCCAGATCCAGGTCATGAAGCCGATCACGGCGCCGAGCGAGCCGTAGGTCTCGTTGTAGTTGCCGAAATTAGCGACGTACCAAGAGAACAGGATCGAGGCGACGAGCCAGAGCAGGCCGGCTACGACGCTGCCCGCGCCGACCCAGCGCCAGCGCGCCCGCTCCCGGCTCGGGCCGTAGCGGTAGAGCACGGCGAGCCCGCCGAGCAGGACGAGGAGCAGCGCCGGCCAGCGCGCCATGGCGATGAGGCGGGCCCCGTCGCCGAGGCCGAGGAAGTTGAACACCACCGGCAGCACGACGATCGACATCAGCGCCAGGATGATGAACAGCAGCGCGCCCGCGGTGAAGGTGAGCGAGCGGACGTTGAGCCAGAAGAAGTTGCGCTTCTCCTCCTCCTCGTAGACCACGTTGAGCGCATCGAACATCGCCTTCATGGCGGCGTTGGCGCTCCAGAGCGACAGCGTCAGGCTGGTGAAGAAGGTGAAGCCGAGCGCGCCGCCGCCTTTCGCGGCAATGCGCTTGACCTGTTCGCCGATGATGTCGATCGCGCTTTCCGGCAGCACACCGTGCAGGGTGGCAAGGTGGACGTTGATGGTGTTCACGTCGGCCACGAGCCCGTAGCAGGTGACGAGCGCGGCAATCGCCGGGAACAGCGAGAGCAGGGTGTAGAAGGTCACGCCCGCCGCGACCGAGAGCACTCGGTCCTTGTTGAACTCCAGATAGACGCGCGTGGCGATGTCCCACCAGCCGGGGGACGGAATCTCGCCGGGATGGTCGGCGGCGCGCCCGCGGTCGGCCTGCGTCGCCGCCACCCACCGGGCCGCGCGGCCTTCGTGGGAATGGGCGCCACCGTCGGACTCCTTCGCTTTGGGCGGCTCCGGCACCTCGTCGTCGGGCCGGCGCCGCGGCGCGGCGGCGAGCGCGACCAGAGCCGCCCCCATCATCAGGGTCCAAAGCACGGGGGCCGTGCCCTCCGCAGGCAGGCGGGGCGGGGTCTGAGGGGAGGACGGCATGGCTCGCGGGGTCGGGCACGCGCGCTTCGGGCACGCACCTTGGGTGAGACGCGGTTCAACCCCGGATCAGGCTTGGCCGTTCCCTCGAAGCACGCACCATCCCCCGGAAAAATCCAGAGGAGAGAAGGCGATGGCGCGCGAGGCAGCTTCGAAAAGCCGTCAGCCGACCTCGCGCTCCGGCAGCGGCGCTTCGAGGGTGAGGACGAGGCCGCGGCTGCGGTAGTCGATCCTGGCCTCGCCGCCGAACTCGGCGGCCAGCACCCGCTCGATCATCCGCGTGCCGAAACCGACCCGAGACGGCTTCTCCACGGGTGGGCCGTCGAGTTCCTCCCAGCGCAGCGACAGGCGCTTGGACCCCGGCCCCTCGATCTCCCAGTTGAGAATCACCCGGCCGGACTCGTTCGAGAGGCCGCCATACTTCACCGCGTTGGTGGCGAGTTCGTGCAGGGCCATCACCACGGCCAGCGTCAGGCGCGCCGTGAGGCGCACCTCCGGGCCGCCGAAGCGGATGCGGTTGCGCGGGGTGACGCGGAACGGCTGCAGCGCGCTCTCCACCGCTTCGGCGAGCGTCGCGCCGTCAGTGGCCTCCGAGGTGAGGATGTCGTGGGCGGTGGCGAGCGAATTGAGGCGCGCGTCGAGCGTCCGGCGGGCATCGTCGAGCGAGGCGGCGTTGCGCAGGGTCTGGTGGGCGATGGACTGGACCGTGGCGATGGAGTTCTTCACCCGGTGCTTCATCTCGGCGGCGAGCAGGGCGCGCTGCTCATCGGCCCGCTTGCGCTCGGTGACGTCGAGCGAGATGCCGGCCATGGAGAGCGGCGCCCCGTCGGCCCGGTAATAGGCCCGGCCGCGCAATTGCACCCAGCGGACCTCGCCGCAGGGCGCCGAGACGCGGTGCTCGACGTCGTAATCGCTGCGGCGGTCGATGGCGGCCTTCATCGCCGCCTGCATCCGCTCGCGATCCTCCGGAACCACGGCCTCGACGAGGTCGTCGTAGGTGAAGGGCTCGCCGAGCGGTCGGCCGAAATTCAGCTTGCACAGGTCCGACGCGACGAGCCGGCGCTCGGCGAGGTCCAGCGTCCAGGCGCCGAGGCGGCCGGCGGCGAGCATGAATTCGAGGCGGTGCTCGCTGCGGGTGAGGTCGTCGTTGCGGCGCTCGACCTCCTGTTCCAGAGCGTCGCGGTCGCGCTGGAGGCGGACCATGCGGTCGCGCTCCAGGGTCACGTCGAACTGCGAGGCAAAAAAGTAGGTGAGATGCCCCTCGTCGTCGAAGACCGGCGAGATCAGGAGGCGGTTCCAGAATACCTCGCCGCTCTTCTTGTGGTTGAGTAGTTCGAGTTCGACCGGCACCCGCCGCTCGATGGAATCGCGGATGCGCGCCACGTCGCGGGGGTCCGTCTCCTGCCCCTGCAGGAAGCGGCAATTGCGCCCGAGGATCTCGTCGCGGCCGTAGCCGGTGAGCTTGATGAAGGCCTCGTTGACGAAGATGATCGGATTGTCGGGCTGGTGCGGGTCGGTGATGAGCATCGGCATCCGCGTCGCCTTGACGGCGGCGGCGAACGGATCGGAGCTGTCGGAGACGCGGACCAGCTCGGCATCGATCCGGTCCTGCTCGGTACTGCTGGTCACGTTCGAACGAAACTCCGCGGTTTGGAAAATACACACCGTGGGCGCATAGCGCCCCGCATGCAACCGGGACAGATCACCTCCCCGGTACCTTACGGCCCGCTCTTATCACCCGCACAGCGAAGCATCGCATCACAGGAATGAGAGCGCCAGCGCCCCCGTATGAGGTCGGCATTCCGGTTCGGGAACACTCGGGTCGCGGTCCTTTCGCGCGAGGGCCGAACCGCCGGCCGCCGAGCCATCCGACGATGCGCCCTCAGCCGCGATAGAGGTCGGCGTGCGCCTCGCGCAGAAGGTTCTTCTGCACCTTGCCCATGGCGTTGCGGGGCAGTTCGGGCGCGAAGAGCACGCGCTTGGGACATTTGTACTTGGCCAGCCGCCCCTCCAGCGCTGCCAGGACCGCGGCCTCGTCGGGCGCGCCTTCGCCCGGCACGACCACCGCGGTCACCCCCTCGCCGAAATCGGGATGGGGGAGGCCGATCACCGCGGATTCGACGACGCCCGGCAATTCGTCGATCTCGGTCTCGACCTCTTTCGGGTAGACATTGTAGCCGCCGGTGATGATGAGGTCCTTGCCGCGGCCGACGATGTGGACGTAGCCGTCGCGGTCGATCTTGCCGAGATCGCCGGTGATGAAGAACCCGTCGACCTTCAGCTCGGCGGCGGTCTTCTCCGGCATGCGCCAATAGCCCTGGAACACGTTCGGGCCCTTGACCTCGATCATCCCGACCTCCTCGGGGCCGAGCGCCGCCCCGGTTTCGGGATCGACCACCCGTAGGGTCACCCCCGGCAGCGGGAAGCCGACCGTGCCGGCCCGCCGCGCCCCCTCGTAGGGATTCGAGGTGTTCATGTTGGTCTCGGTCATGCCGTAGCGTTCGAGGATGGCGTGGCCGGTGCGCTGCTCCCATTCCCGGTGCGTCTCGGCCAGAAGCGGCGCGGAGCCCGAGACGAACAGGCGCATCTGCGCCGCCACCTCGCGGGTGAGGCCGGGCTCCTTCAGCAGGCGGGTGTAGAAGGTCGGCACCCCCATCAGTGCGGTGGCCCGCGGCATCAGCTCCAGGATCTTCTTCGCGTCCAACCGGGGGAGAAACAGCATCGTGCCACCGGTGGCGAGCACGATGTTGGTGGCCACGAACAGGCCGTGGGTGTGGAACACCGGCAGGGCGTGGATCAGCACGTCGCGTTCGGTGAAGTGCCAGTACTGCGCCAGCGTGAGGGCATTCGAAGCGAGGTTGTCGTGGCTCAGCATGGCGCCCTTGGAGCGCCCGGTCGTGCCCGAGGTGTAGAGGATCGCGGCGAGGTCGTCGGGCCCGCGCAGCACGTCGGCGAAGTCGGGGCTCGCCGCATCGGCAGCCTGCGCCATGCTGCCGTGGCCGGCGGCATCCAGGCTGCGCAGGTTCGGCACGCCGGCCTGCGCGGCCACCGCCGACAGATCGGCCTCGCGGGCCGGGTCGCAGACGAACAGAGCCGGCTCCGCGTCGCCGAGGAAGTAGGCGATCTCAGGCGCCGTATAGGCGGTGTTGAGCGGCAGGAAGACCGCGCCCGCCCGCACCGCGCCGAGATAGAGGAAGATCACCTCGGCGCTCTTCTCGACCTGCACCGCGACCCGATCACCGGGCTTCACCCCGAGGGCTTGAAGCGCGTTAGCGTAGGCGCCCGAGCGGGCCATCAGGTCGGCATAGGTGTACCGCGCCCCGTCCGCCGTCTCGATGAAGACCTTGGCACCCGGCTCGGCCGGGGCATGGCTGCGCACGAGACCGAACAGGTGGTTGACGGGTCGTTCGGCCATCGCGGGGTTCCTCACCGAATGTCCTGTGGTGGATTTTTGCGCCCGATCCATGCGGATCCTTGCGACGTTTCCTGTCCTCCGCATTGGCGCGGGCGTGCGCTTCGTTCAAGCGGGAACGATCGGGAAAGATCGCCGGCGACGTCTCAGGCCGCCCGCGCTGTCAGCCTCACTCCGTCGGGATGCGCCCGACCGAGCAGAGCGTGCGCAGCGCCCCCGCGCTGTCGGTGTAGCAGCTCGCCGACCAACCGTTCTGCTGGATGAAGGATTTGCGGCCTTCCCGCAGGGCCGTCTGGTAGGCGCGGGCCAGGATCGGCTCCACGGTCGCGGCCGGCTCGCCGACGACGAGTTCGGCAGCGATTGTCAGCTCGCGAAAATACTCCGCGGAGGGCGAGGGATCGCCGGAGGCCGCCTGCACGATGGGCTGGGCACGGCAGGTGAGATCGAGCCGGACGCCGCTTGCCGCGCGGACGTCGATGCTCGGACCGACCCGGCGGCCGGCCTTCCTCGCGCCCGTCGCCTGGGCGATGCGGGCCGCGAGCGCGTCGCATTCGTCGGCGCGCGCGGCGGCCTGCATGACGGGGGACAGGAGAAGCAGGGCGGCGAGGAGCGGGCGGAGCATAGCGGCAGGTCGGTCTCGGGGTCGCACGTCCCGGCTCGCCGCGTCCCGATGGGCCCTCGGCGGATCGGGCACTTCGCCGGTCTTCTTAAGGTATCGCCCCGCCCATGGCTTCCGCTTTTCTACGGCGGCTCCCGCGCCGCGCTGCCAACCACGGTCGTCGCCCGTGAGGATCTGTGGACCGTCTCACAAATAGCCAGACGTGCGAGGGTCTTGGCTTGTGGATACGCATTGTGGACGGCTGTGGACGATCCCGCGGGGTTGACCCCCGCCGGCCGGCAACCGAAACCTGCTCGCCGCCGCGCCGGAAGATGCGCGGGTCAAGATCGGAGGAGCGAGGATGCGGATGAAGCGGAGCCTGGTCGGACGGACGCCGACAATCCGGCCACAGCATCCCCGAGCCTTCCGGTCGATCCTCTCGCCGTTCTTGATCGCGCTCGGCCTCGCGCTCGCCGGGCCGGCGGCAGCGCAGGGCGAGCCCGCCGCATCACCGTCACGGCCGGCCCGCGCTGGCGCGACGGCCGCGCGCGCGCCGGTCCCGCCGATCCAGATCTGGGACGCGCGCATCGAGGGCGGCAACCTTCAGGTCACGGGCAGCGTGCGCAAGAGCGGCGTGACCTTGACCCTCGACGACGACATTTCCGTCCTGTCCGACCGGCGCGGTCGTTTCGAGTTCCGGCTGCCCTACCGGCCCGCGACCTGCGTCGCGGTGATCAAGGTCGGCGAGGACGAGCGCGAGGCCGTGGTCGCCAACTGCGCGCCGGAGGGACCGGCCGGCAAGCCGGGCGAGCCGGGCCCGGCCGGGCCGCAGGGGACGGCGGGGCTGCAAGGACCGCCCGGTCCCGCGGGGCCGAAGGGGGACGCCGGACCCAAGGGCGATCAGGGACCGAAGGGAGAGGCCGGACCCAAGGGTGAAGCGGGCCCTAAGGGAGATGCGGGTCTCGCCGGAACTCCGGGCGCGCCGGGACCGAAGGGTGAACCGGGCGCAAAGGGCGAGCGCGGCCCCAAGGGCGATCCGGGCGTCAAGGGTGATCCGGGCGCGAAAGCGGAGGCCGCCGCGACGGCGCCGGCCCCATTCCGGGTCGTGCGGGCGCGCGCCTGCACGGACACGGGTTGCACGCTCACCTGCGAGGCGGGCGAGGTGCTGGCCTCGGCCACCTGCCAGACGGGCGGTGCGGCCGCCCTCGACGGGGAGGCCAAGGCCTCATGTCCGGCCGGCAGCGGCGGCATGGTCGGGATCTGCGCCCGGCCCTGAGCCGGGCTCAGGGCTGCCGATCGAGCCAGGCAAGCATCCCCTTCGCGGCCGCCCGGCCGCTGGCGAAGGCAGCCTGGAGCAGGTAGCCGCCGGTCGGCGCCTCCCAGTCGAGCATCTCGCCGGCGAGAAACAGTCCGGGCCGCGCCCGCAGCATGAAGTGCGGGTCGAGTTCGCTGAAGGCGACGCCGCCGGCCGTCGAGATCGCCCGCGCGATCGGGGCCGGCGCGCCGAGCCGCAGGGGCGCGGCCTTGATCGCGGCCGCCAGCGCGGCGGCCTCCGACGGCAGGGCGTTGGCATGCGCTTCGCGCAGCAGGCCGATGGCGGCCGGGCTGAGCGAGGCCGCCTTGCGCAGGCGCGTGGAAAGACTTTCGCCGGAGCGGCTCTTGGCGAGACGTGCCGTCAGGGCGCCCGCATCGAGATCCGGACGAAGGTCGAGAACGAGTTCGGCGACGCCATCGCGCTCCACCGCCTCGCGGATCGGCCGCGAGAGCGCGTAGATCACGCCCCCTTCGATGCCGTCCGCCGTGGCGACCGCCTCGCCGCGGGCGCTCAAAGCACCAATGCGCGCGGCAAGGCGCTTGAGTGGCTCGCCTGCGAAGCGCCCGGCGAAATGCGCGGACCACGCGACACGGAAGCCGACATTGGCGGGTCTGAGGGGCGCGACGGCGACACCGCTCTCCTCCAGCAGCGGAACCCAGGCTCCGTCCGACCCGAGCCGCGGCCAACTCGCGCCGCCGAGCGCGAGCAAAGCCGCCCGTGGCCGGACGACCTGCCCCCCCTCCGGCGTCTCGAAGCGCAGCGCGCCCTCCTCGAGCCCGACGAGCCGGTGCCGGGTGCGAATCACGACGCCGAGCCTGTCGAGGCGGGCGAGCCAGGCGCGCAGCAGCGGCGAGGCCTTGAAGCTTTCCGGGAACACTCGGCCGCTCGAACCGACGAAGGTGGTCTGCCCGAGCCCGTCGCACCACGCTCGCAGCGCGTCGGGCGGATAGGCCTCGACCGCCGCCGGCAGGCGCGGATCGACCGGGGCGTAGCGTTCCAGAAAGTCCGGCAGCGGCTCGGAATGGGTCAGGTTGAGCCCGCCGCGCCCGGCAATGAGCAGCTTTCGGCCGACCGATGGCATGCGCTCGTAGACCGTGACCGGCCGTCCCGCGCCGGCCAGCCACTCCGCTGCCGCCAGTCCCGCCGGGCCCCCGCCGACGATGGCGATTCCGTTCTCTCGATCCGCATCCATGGTCCGCGGCAGGGCCCGGAGTGAGCCCCGCTGTCAAGCGGAACGGATTCGAAAATCCGTCATTCGCTTTGTGGATGATGGCCAGGGATGAAAATCGCGCTGCCCTTGATTCGACGCGATCTCCTCTCTAACTGCCCGGCATCGGCTGCGGGCCCCTCTGGCGGAACGCGCACCGTGCTCCTCGCGACGCTCCCGGACCTCCGGTGAGACCCTTCGTCCGCCGGTCCGGCGGCCCGTTCGAGAGAGGCGCGGCAGACGCTTCCGCGATGTCGGAGCCGATGCTCTCCCGAAAGTGAAGCATCCGGTCCCGCGCGATGATGATGGAATTTTTCACCCACGAGTGGCTCGGCAAGCCCGTCTGGATGTGGCTCGGCTTCCACGCCTTGGTGGCCGGCCTGCTCGCCTTCGATCTCGGCCTGCTCCACCGAGACAAGAACCACGAGATCGGCGTGAAGGAGAGCCTGCTCCTCACCGCCTTCTACTTCACCCTCGGCCTCGCCTTCGGCGGCTGGATCTGGTGGATGCTCGGGTTCGACCCGGCCCAGGAATACGTGACCGGCCTGGTGATCGAGAAGTCGCTGTCGATGGACAACGTCTTCGTGATTGCGGTGATCCTCACCTCGCTGGGTGTGCCGCGGGCGGCCCAGCACCGGGTGCTGGTCTGGGGCATCCTCGCCGCCGTGCTCCTGCGCGGCCTGATGATCGGGCTCGGCTCTGCCCTCGTGCAGCAGGCGCACTGGGTGCTCTCGGTCTTCGCCGTCTTCCTGCTCTATATCGGCATCAAGATGCTCGTCTCGAAAGAGGAGGACGAGCAGGACATCCAGAACAGCACCTCCATGCGCCTGCTCAAGAAGTGGGTCCGCATCACCGAGAAGCCGGAGGGGCAGCACTTCATCGTCCGCAAGCCCGACCCGAAGACGGGCAAGACCGTCCGCTGGCTGACGCCGCTCGCCGTGGCGCTGGTGCTCGTCAACATCGCGGACGTAATCTTCGCCGTCGACAGCGTGCCGGCGATCTTCGCGATCACCACCGACCCGTTCATCGTCTACACCTCGAACATCTTCGCCATCCTGGGCCTGCGCGCGCTCTACTTTGCGCTTGCGGCGATGGTGGACCGCTTCGCCTACCTGAAGACGGCGCTCGCCCTGATCCTGCTGTTCATCGGCACCAAGATCATCGTGGCCGATACGTTCGAACTCGTTCACCTGCCGCCGTGGGTCTCGCTCCTCGTCACCCTGGTCCTGCTCACCTTCGGCGTCGTCTACAGCCTGTGGCGCACCCGCGCGGCGGCGGAGCCGGAGAACCAGAAGCCTCCGGCGGAAATCGCCCACAGAACCTGAGGCGACTCGCGATCCGTGCCGGCGCCTTCCCGATCCGGCACGCCGCGCCGGCAGGGTCTCGGACGGTTCGTTCACGATCTTGCGCGATGCTGGGGACAGGCCGGGGAACCGGCTGCGTCCCCAGCGTTTTCGGGCTCGACCATGCGGCGTTTCCTGACCGGCGGCATCAAGGCGATCCTGGCCATCGCCGTCCTCTCCACCGCCGCCCATTGGGCGATGCGGGTCCAGCGCGACCCCGCTTCTCCGGCCCTGCCGGTTGTGGCGCTGGCCGATCCCGTCACCACCGGCTCCATCAGCTCCCAGAAGTCCGAGCGCCCGGGCGTTCAGGCGGCGGTCGTTCCGGCGAGCCTCGGTGGCGGTCTCGACCAGGACCACCTCGCCAAGCTGATGGCCGGCGCCGCCTCGGACCGGCCCAAGCTGCAGAAGGCCGTCGCCAAGCGCTGATAACACAGCGTTGCGCATCGATCCGGCGTTTCATCGGGCATGAAAAAAGCCGCCGGCCCGAAGGTCGGCGGCCTTGTCGTGCGAGAGCGTGCGATCAGGCGGCGAGTTGGCGCGGCTCGTGGCGGCCTTCCTTCACCTCCTCGACGATCTTGTCGCAGAAGGCTTCGAGATCGCCGGGATTGCGGCTGGTGATGATGCCGTTGTCGGTCACGACCTCCTTGTCCTGCCAGTCACCGCCCGCATTGATCACGTCGGTCTTGATCGAGGCGAACGAGGTCAGGGTGCGCCCCTTGACCGCTCCGGCCTCGATCAGCAGCCACGGGCCGTGGCAGATCGCGGCCACGACCTTGCCGGAGGTGACGAAGCTTCGCACCACCTCCAGCGCCTTCGGCTCGAGGCGCAGCTTGTCCGGGTTGATCTGCCCGCCCGGCAGAACCAGGGCGTCGTAATCGGCCGGGTTCACGCTCTCGAGGTCGAGATCAACCGGCACGTCCTTGCCCCAATCGGTCTTGTCCCAGCCGCGGATCGTACCCTTCGACTGGCGCGATTGCGGGCTGGCCACGGTGACCTTGGCGCCGGCTTCCTTCAGCTTCGCCTGCGGCACCGTCAGCTCGCTCTCCTCGAAACCGTCGGTGGCGACGATAAGGATCTTGGCCTCGCGGATATCAGGCATTGCGTTGGCTCCGTCTGTGTCGGGGAATTGCCGGGCCAACCAATCGCCCGGAGCGAGGTTCCGCTCACGGCGACAGCGTCGCACCCGAGCCGGCGGCGCGACGAACCAGGAACGGAACCGGACCGACGGGCCCGTGTTGGACCGCCATTGCCCGAAGCCAAAAAAGGAGGCGGTCCATGGCCAATCCCGGCATTCCGACCCCCGAGCCCACCCCCGGCGGCCAGATCCCCGGCGATCTCCCGCCCCCGCCGCAGCCCGACGACCAGCCCGATATCGGCCCGACCGGCCCGCGCACCCCTTATCCGGTCGATGATCCCGGTATCGACGAGCCGCGTGGTCCGGGCTCCGAACCGGACTACCTGCCCGGCGGACCGACGGATCCGGGCATTCGGCTCTGATCTCAAACCGACGCAAACTGCGCCGCGCCTCCCACGAATGGGGCGCGGCCCTTTTATGTTACATTCGCGGCACGACATCCTGAAGCTGCGGGATTTTCCCGCCATCCGGCACGTTGCACGCTCGCGTTGATGCAAGGCCGCCTCGACAACCTTTCCCACCGTACGCACAGGCGGCTGGGGGATGTGACATCATGGTCAAGCAGGGTCTGGCCGCTGCGCTCGTCGCGGTGAGCGTCGCTGCGTGCGGAAGCGTCACCCGCGGCACGAGCGAGTTGATCGCCTTCACCTCCGAGCCGGCCGGTGCCACGGTCGCAACCACAACGAACCGGTTCTGCCCGGCTACGCCCTGCTCCCTCGATATCCCGCGTTCGGAAGAGTTCGACGTGACCTTCACGAAGCCGGGTTTCCGGCCGCAGACGGTGCCGGTGCGCACCAAGGTGGTCGGCACGGGCAGCGCCGGCTTCGCCGGCAACGTCCTGGCGGGCGGCGTGATCGGGATGGGCGTCGATGCCTATACCGGCGCGGCCATGGATCACACGCCCAATCCCGTCGCCGTCACCCTGGTGCCGGATGCCCTGCCGAGCGCGGAGCGCACGCGCCGTCGCCGGGGCAAGCCGGAAGTCTGATCGAAGTCAGTTCGATCGGAGGCCTCAGAAAACGGCCTCAATGGCCGCCATGCGACGTCCTGACGTCCCGTGGCGCGGCCAGGATCTCGCTGAGGCTGGAGGCCACGTGGCGGGCCTCCTCATCGGTCAGGCGGAGCTGGAACGGCGGCAGCGCGCCGGCCTGGAGCGCCACCACCGCCTGCCCCTGCTCATCGGTGCCGACCTCGATGGCCGAGGAGGTCACGTCGAGCATCGCGACTTCCTCGTCGCCGTTCTCATCGGGCAGGTCGACCTCACCGTCGTCGTCGATGGCGGTAAGGAGCTGGCCGACGGCGCGCACGAGGGCGCGGGCGGCGCGGGCGTCCATGACCACCGCCGTCGACTGGTCGTCCTTCTGGAACGAGAGCTGGATGTTCGCGCCTTCGAGGGAAACCGAGATGCCCGCCATGAACCGCCTGACCGCACTGCCTTGAGGGCGGTCCCGTAACCGCCTGGATTGACGTTCATATATGCATCGGCCCCGCGCTTTGTCACAGGGTGGCTGAGGCGGGACTCCGGGGCCGGATCGGCAGGGCGGCGCGGGGCCGCGCGCCGTCGGCCGCTCATTCTGCCTTGTTAAGGCCGCATCGGCGGCCTACATACAGTTCTGACGGCGGCGGCGAGGCGAAAGGCTTCGATTGATCCGCACACCGCCCGTCATCCCGCAAAATCGGCGGACGATGCCACGTGCTCGCTTCGAGTAGATGCTTGCGCTTGGCGTTTGAAGAACGAAGGAACTATTCGTGGATACTGGGACTGTTAAGTGGTTCAACGAGACCAAGGGCTACGGCTTCATCCAGCCGGATAACGGCGGCAAGGACGTGTTCGTCCACATCTCCGCTGTCGAGCGCGCCGGCCTGCGCAACCTCGTCGAGGGCCAGAAGGTTTCCTACGAGGTTCTGACCGACAAGCGCAGCGGCAAGGACGCGGCCGGCAACCTTCAGGCGGTCTGATCCGCCTCGGGGCCGGCTCAAAGCCGGCCCGACCGCGCCACCTGAGCGCCGAAACGGCACCCATCGGCCGGGAGCCCCCGGGAACACGTGTCCCAGGGGTGCTTACGGCGGGCGCCGCCGACATGCGAAACAACCAAACCCAAAACAACCAGAAACGACGCCGGCCACGCCGAAACGAAGGCGCGGGATCCGGTGAGAAAGATAAAAAGCAAATGACAATCGAGTTCCGGCGCCACGAGAGCGCCATTTCGCCGGTGACCAACACGGCGACCTTCCGGGTGGGCAGCTTGGTCGACACGCAGGCGCGCAACGCGCAGGCCGACCTCAGCCACCTCATCGACGCTTCCTACGAGTATCACTCCCCGCGCGAACTGCGCTGGCACCTCGCCGACCGGCTCGGCATCACGCCGGCCGCCGTGCGACTGAAGGAAGCGGCCTAACCGCTTCGGCCTCGCCCCTCTCGGAGCGAGGCCATCCAGGCTCTCGCCGAGACAGGCGGCCGCCTCGACAATTCCCTCAAATCAAACCCAGCGCGGCCAATTCGCGCCGCAAGCTCTCGGGCATCTCGGCGACCTCGCCGGCACTAGCCCTGTCGAGATCGGCCGGCGCATCGCGGGCCTCCAGGTAGCGCCAGCCTTGAAACGGGCGGCAGGGACGCGGCGAGACCGGCATCACCGCCGGATCGAGAACGAGGCGGCACCGGTCGATCCCGTCGCTGCCCGTGACCGGCTCGATGGCACGGATCGCCTGCCGACAGGTCAGCGTCCCCTTCATCACCCAGTAGATCGAGCCGCCGCCGGCAATGGCCTGCGCCCGTTTGGGGAACATGCGGGTGACGTGCGCCGTCACCGGCTCCTGGCCGAGGCGCAGAGCCTCGGCCCGGTTATGGGCGATCCGTGCCTCCAACTCGTCGATGGAGGCGGGACCGACGCAAAGTTTCAGAAGATGCAGGGCCATGACACCGGCCCGTATAAACCCAATCGGCGACGATGACGCGCGCGGCGGCCCGCCGCGCCGTCAGGCAAACAGCGCGATCTTCTCCTCGATGCTCAGCGTGTCGAGATCGGGAAAGGCGAAGGCGAGGTCGTCGTCGTCCCCCAGTGCGATGGCCGCCACGACCAAGGGCTGCGCCACCAGCATGACCATTTCAGAATCGGCCTGGGCGGTGAGATCGGTGGCCGGTGTGTCAGCCTCGCCGACCGACTCCATCTCGTCTTGCGCGAATGCCTCGGCGACGGCTTCCGCCTGTTCCGTCTCCAGCGCGAGTTCGAGCGTGCTCTCGGCTTCCCCCGCCGCGATCGCCTCCTCGGCCCAAGCCATGTCGAGGATCACCGGATCGGCTTCCGACAGCAGTTCGGCTGCCTCGGCGTCCGCTTCATCGACGCTCAGCGTCTTCAAAGCCGCGAGGTCGGCCGAGATCTCGTCGGCCAGCAGCATCGCGGGGGAGACCGGCTCGACCGGCGCCTGCGCGGCTGGCTCCTCTCCGCCCAAAAACCCCTCTTCGTGCTCCGGCAGGGGCTCCTGCGGGGCAACCTCCGGCAGAAAGGCGAGGTCGTTGTCGAGAACCACGACCGGCAGCGGCGGCCGGGTCGCCTGAGGCGGCACAGGCGCCGCTTCCATGTCGAGGAAGCGGTCGACGTCGCTCTGGTCGAGGGCGGCCGCAGCCTCCGCATGTGCATGCGGGTCGAGGACCGGCACCGCGTCGTCGGGATTGCCCCAGATCCCGATCATCGAGGCGATGCGACTCTCGAGATAGCGCAGGGTGTGCACCACGCGGCTGGTGCGCTGCGCCGTGAGATCCTGGAACGAGCAGGCGGTGTAGATCTGCGTGGCGTGCCGGTCGAGGGCGTCGCAGAGCTCGGAATCCACTCCGGTCTCGCGCAGCGTCCAGGCGGCTTCCTGCACCTCTTCGGCGGCGCTCAGAATGTCGGAGGTCGCCCGCTCGGTGGCGCGCACGATCGCGTCGAGGGCCTCCGACGCCACGGTCAGGCGGCTCTCGCCCTGCTCGGCCGTCGAGAGGGCGGCCACCTCCGCGCGGGTGCGGGCGATGGCGTCGGCCATCTCCATCAGGTCGCCGCGAAAGCGCCCGACATCGTCCGGCCGATCCGTCGTCGTGACGACGTTCTCGATGCGCCGGATCGCGTCCAGCAGCACCTCGGTGTCGGCGTTGCGGTTGCGGCGGGCATATTCGGTGAGAAACCAACGGCCGCGTTCGGTCTCCCGGACGGCGTCCTCGATGGCATCGTATTGCGACGCGTCCAGCGGCGTCAGGGAACGGGAACTCGACATCACACCCCGCACAGACTCGGCCCCCCCGCGAGGCGTGCCGCGACCATCGACGGTCGATGCGAGATTGACAGGCGCGCTTTAACGGCGGCTTACGCTTTCGCGCGCTTCGCCCCGCCGCGCGACGTTTTCTGCCGATCAGAGGGGCGGCCCGCTTCGCCGCGATCCCGTGACACGTACAGCTCCGACCGGTGAGCCCGATCCCGTCCGGCTCGGCCTCCTCTACGCCGTGGTCTTCGTGGAGATCGGCATTGCCATGCCGTTCATGCCCGTCTGGCTCGGCGCGCTCGGGCTCGATGCCGGGCTGATCGGCCTGTTGCTCGCTCTGCCGATCGCCACCAAGGTCATCGCGACGCGGCCCCTGATGGGGTTGATCGACCGCGGCGTGCGCCCGCGCACCCTGCTCGTCGCCGGCAGTCTGACCCTGGCGGTGAGCTACGCCCTGATGCCCGTGGCGGCCGCCATCGCCGCAGCGCTGCTCGTCCCGCTGATCGTCGCAAATGCCGTGGCGCAGGCGCCGCTGGTGCCGAGCATCGACTACCTCACGCTCGCCGCCGCCCGCCGCTCGAAGCAGATCGATTACGCCCGCATCCGGCTCTGCGGCTCCGTCGCCTTCCTCGCTGCCAACCTCGCGGGCGGCGCGCTGCTCGGCGTGCTGGGCGATCAAGTCGCGGTGCCGCTGCTGCTCACCGCGCTCGCCCTCGTCGCGACCGTCGTCGCCGCCTCCGGTCCGGAGGCCGGGCCCGCCGTCTCGCGCTCCGCCGAGACGGGGGTCTCCCCGCCCCTGCCGCGGGTGCTTCGGCTCTCCATCGCCGCGGCGGCGCTGATCCAGGCAAGCCACGCCGCGATCTACGCCTTCGGCAGCCTCGATTGGGCGCGCCACGGCGTCTCGCCCCCCTGGATCGGCGCGCTCTGGGCGGTCGGCGTCGCCGCCGAGATCGCGCTGTTCGCCGCGGTCGGCCGCTTTCCGGTTCGCTGGCGCAGCCCGTTCCGCCTGCTCGGCCTCGGCGGGGGCGCCGCTCTGCTGCGGGCCCTGGGCCTCAGCCTCGCGGACGGCGACCTCGCCCTGCTGCTGCCGCTCCAGATGCTGCACGGCCTCACCTTCGGCGCGACCCATCTCGGCGTCATGGCGGCGGTGTCCGGCTTCGCGCCTGAGGGCGCTCGCGGCCGGGCGCAGGGGACGGTCGGCGCCTCGACCGCCCTCGTCTCGGCGGTGGCCACGCTGGCCTGCGGCGCGGTCTACGGCGCGTTCGGCGGCCCCTCGACCTTCCTGATGATGGCGCCGCTGGCGCTCGCCGGCCTCGTCCTCGTCGCACTGGCGCAACGCATCCATGATCCCCGGCGATTTGGCGGCGGCTCACCCCATACGGTATAGGCCCGATCTCGGGATTCCAGAGGGATCATCCCTTTGGCGGGGTATCGGGGCGGCGTCCCGATCAGCGGCTTGGCCCGCCGCAGCGTCGAAACCGACGGATCGGATTCGACGCATCTTGGTAAGGATTTCGTTTCAAGATTTTCGGAGCGGAAGCGGGAGCGGCGCGTGCGGATCGCAGACGGCTCAAGCATCGTGGAGACTGCGGGCGCCGACCTCGATGCGGGCAGCGGCCGGGTGATCCTGCACGGCCGCTGGACCGCGGATCAGGGGCCGGCGGTGGAGAGTGCCTCGGCGCGGATCGCCGCCCAGGGCCGCAGCCAGCCCGTGCTGGTGGATCTCAGCGGGCTGGTGCGCCTCGATACCCTCGGCGCCTGGGTGCTGGAGCGGACTCGCGCCGAGATCGAAGCGGCGGGCGGGCGGCTGGCCTATGCCGGCGCGCGGCCGGAGCACCGCATCCTGCTCGGCGAGATGGGCCTGCGCGAGCCCGAACCGGTGCCGCGCGATACGCGCAATGTCGGACTGCGCTTCCTCGATTCCACGGGCCGGCGCGTGGCGCAGGGCGGCAGCGAGATCCTGGCCGGCATCGCCTTCCTCGGCGAGGTGGTGGCCGCCGCCGGCCGGGTTGCGCGCCGGCCGCAGACCTTCCGCATGGCGGCGCTGGTCAACCAGCTCGAACAGGTGGCGCTGCGCGGCGTGCCGATCATTGTGCTGATCTCGTTCCTCGTCGGCGGCATCGTCGCGCAGCAGGGCATCTTCCAGCTCCAGCGCTTTGGGGCGCAGAGCTTCGTCGTGAACCTGATCGGCCTCCTGATCCTACGCGAACTCGGGGTGCTGCTGACCTCGATCATGGTGGCGGGCCGCTCCGGCTCCGCGTTCACCGCCGAGATCGGCTCGATGCGGATGCGCGAGGAAGTCGATGCCCTTCGCGTCATGGGCCTCGATCCGATCGAGATCCTCATTCTGCCGCGCATCCTCGCTCTCGTGATCGGCTTACCCCTCCTGGCTTTCCTCGGCTCGCTCGCCGCGCTCGCCGGCGGCGGCCTCACCGCCGCGATTTACGGCGGCATGACCGTCGACGCCTTCCTGGCGCGGCTCCAGGCGGCGGTGTCGTTCCACCACTTCGCGGTCGGGCTGATCAAGGCGCCGTTCATGGCGCTGACGATCGGAATCATCGCGACGATCGAGGGCTTCGCGGTTCAAGGCTCGGCGGAATCGCTCGGACGCCACGTCACCGCCTCAGTCGTCAAGTCAATCTTTATGGTGATCGTGCTCGACGGCCTGTTCGCGGTCTTCTTCGCCGCGATCGATTTCTAGCCTCATGCGGACGGAAGACGGTCGGACAGCGCCCTTGACCACCCCTCACCTTTCCTTGAACGGGCAGGAGCCCGGCCAAAGCGACGCGATCATTCGCGTGCGCGATCTCGTGGTCGGCTTCGGCCACCGCACGGTGATGAAGGGGCTCAACCTCGACATCCGCCGCGGCGAAATCCTGGGATTTGTTGGCCCCTCGGGCCAGGGCAAGTCGGTTCTGACGCGGACCATTCTCGGACTGGTGCCGAAGCGCTCCGGCACGATCGAGATCTTCGGCGAGGACGTGGACGGCCTCACTGTCGCCCGTCGCCGCCAGTTGGAGCAGCGTTGGGGCGTGCTGTTCCAGCAGGGCGCGCTGTTCTCGGGGCTGACCGTCAAGCAGAACATCCAGATGCCGATGCGCGAGCATCTGAAGCTCTCCGAGCGCCTGCTCGACGAGTTCGCCCGCCTCAAGATCGAAATGGTCGGCCTCAAGCCGGATGCCGCCGACAAATACCCCTCGGAACTCTCGGGCGGCATGATCAAGCGCGCGGCACTCGCCCGCTCGCTGGCGCTCGACCCCGAGATCCTGTTCCTCGACGAGCCGACCTCGGGCCTCGACCCGATCGGCGCGGGCGAGTTCGACGACCTCGTCTCGACCCTGAAGAGGACGCTCGGGCTCACCGTCTTCATGGTGACGCACGATCTCGACAGCCTCTACACCGCCTGCGACCGCATCGCGGCGCTCGGCGACGGCCGGATCATCGCGGCAGGGACGATCGAGGAGATGCTGGCGAGCGACCATCCCTGGCTGCGCTCCTACTTCCACGGCAAGCGCGCCCGCGCGCTGGCCACGCCGGCTCAGGCCGTGCCGCCGGGTTACGCCCATGCGTAAGCCCTCGATGATCGCCCACGGTGCGGTTGCGCACCGCTTCGCCCCTTCGGATCGGATTGAGAGCTGAGCCGATGGAGACTCGCGCAAACTACGTGCTGATCGGCGCCTTCACCATCGGCGTCGTGCTGGCCGCCTTCGGCTTCGTGTTCTGGCTCCAGGGCGGCTCGCGGGGGCAGGCGACCCAGGCGATCCGCATCGTGTTCTCCGGCTCGGTCGGCGGACTGGCCAAGGGCTCAACCGTGTCGTTCAACGGCATCAAGGTCGGCGAGGCGCTCGAAGTGCGCCTGCTGCCGCAGGATCCGCGCCGCGTCGTCGCCGTGGTGCAGGTCGATCCCTCGACCCCCTTGCGCGCCGACACCCGCGCGCGCCTCGATTCCGCGATGCTGACCGGCGTCTCGCAGATCGCGCTCTCGGGCGGCAGCGCCGACGCACCGGCGCTCACGCCGGGCTCGGGCGACAAGATGCCGACGATCTTCGCCGATTCGAGCGACATCCAGGACATGATGGCGGCGGCCAAGCAGATCGCGCAGCGCGCCGACGACGTGCTCCAGCGCCTCGATAAGGTGGTGGCCGGCAACGAGGGCGCGATCAACCGCACGCTGGCCAATGTCGAGGCTTTCTCGAAGACGCTGGCGGATGCCGGTCCGTCGATCGCCGGGCTCGTCAAGGCGGTGGACGGCCAGCGCCTCAACCGCGTGATCGAGAACGCCGACACCTTCTCGACCGCGCTCGCCAATGCGAGCCCCGACATCGAGGCCGGCCTCCATGACGCCCGCGCGCTCGCGGCGAAGCTGAGCGCCTCCGCCGACCGGATCGACGGCGTGCTCAAGGGCGCCGAAGGCTTCCTCGGTTCCGCCTCCGGCCAGCAGGGATCGGGCACCTTCGCCGAGATCCGCGAGGCGGCGATCTCCGTGCGCGAGGCCGGCAAGGCCTTCCGCGCGCTCTCGGAGAATCTCGACAAGCGCACCGCCAACATCTCGACGAGCTTCAACCGTCTGTCGGGCACGAGCCGCCGCGAGGTCGAGGCGCTGTCGACCGACGGCCAGCGCACGCTCAACACCCTGAGCCGCGCCGCCCGCAGCCTGGAGCGCGACCCGTCTCAGGTGATCTTCGGTGGCAAGCCGTCGTTGCCGGAATACAACGGTGGCCGCTGAGCGACCCGGATTCGGGAGGATGTGTCGGCACGCACGGCGCAGCTTGAGCGTTGGCGTATGCTCCCGCGTGCTAGAGGGGGCGTCAGTCTCTCCGACAGCGTATGGACGGTGCCTGAGCGTATGACGCGTCTTTCTCCCTCGCCGGCCCTTCCGGGTCGCCTCCTGCGGGCAGGCGTCCTGCTCGCGCCGCTGGCGCTCCTCGGCGGCTGCGGCGGCGGCACGCCGCTGACCTTCGACCTCGCCGCCCTGCCGGGGCAGGCCCGCGTCGGCACGGCCGCGCGCTCCATCGTCGTGTCCGAGCCCGTCGGCCTGCAGCCGATGGAGGCCGACCGCATCATCGTGCGCGAGCCCGGCGGCTCCCTCTCGTTCCTCGGCGGCGGCCAGTGGGCCGATCGCCTGCCGCGCCTGATCCAGACGCGGGTGATCCAGAGCCTGGAGAATACCGGCCGGCTGCGCTCGGTCTCGCGGCCCAGCGACAAGGTGCCGTCGGACTATCAGCTCGTCAGCGAGATCCGCGAGTTCGACATCAACTCCGGCACCGGCGAGGCGGTGGTCGACCTCTCGGCCAAGCTGATCGCCGAGGGCAGCGGCCGGGTCGTCAACGCCCGCGTCTTCACCGCGCGCGTTCCGGTGCCGAAGGTCGATCCGCAGAGCGCCGCCGCGGGCCTCGACGCGGCGCTCGGTCAAGTGCTCGCCGACCTCGTGCGCTGGGTGAATTCGAGCCGTTAGCGCATCGGCGTCCCGGTGCAGGTTGGGCCGCGCCGCCCGGTCTCGAAGGGACTGAACTGGCATCCGTCATGGCGAGGCGAAGCCGTGGCAATCCAGGGCTCTGCACCGTCCGGAGAGGTCGCCCGCTGAGCCGCACCCGCTCCGCTTCGCGACGGCGGGCTGTCGAACCCGCGGGGATCGACCGGAAACGGATCGCTCGCCGGTCCGCGATCAGGCGTCCAGGGCCGCCAATGTGGGCCCGCGCAGGGAAAGCGGCACGGCGATCAGTTCGCCGTGGCGCGGCTCCGGACAATTGTAGACGGCCGGCCGCCCTTTCAGGTCGCAGACCGCCCCGCCCGCCTCGCGGACGATGAGGTCGGCGGCGGCCAGATCCCAGTCCCGCGCATCCCGCGACACGAGGCCGAGATCGATCCGGCCCTCGGCCACCCGCGCGAGCCGCAGGGCCAGCGACGGCACCCGCTCGATCACCGTGACCGACGGCCGGGGTCCGAGCCGGGCCGCGCCGTCGAGGAGGCGATCCTGGAACGGCTTCGGACCGGTGACGCGCGCGCCCTCCAGCCTCTCCTGCGCCGCGACGCGGATGGGCGTTCCGTTGAGGGTCGCGCCCTCGCCCGCCACCGCTTCATAAAATTCGTCCGTCGCCGGCGCGAAGACGCCGCCGATCACCGGCTCGCCCCGCGACAGCAGCGCCACCGCGATCGACCAATCCGGGTGCCCGGACAGGAAGGCGCGGGTGCCGTCGATCGGATCGACGATCCAGACCAAGTCGTGGCCGAGCCGCACCGGATCATCGCTGGTCTCCTCTGAGAGCCAGGCGGCCCGCGGCTCGATCTGCGACAGGCGCACCTTGAGGAAGGCGTCCACGGCGACGTCGGCCTCGGTGACCGGTGAGCCGCCGGCCTTCGACCAGACCCGCGCGCTCGTGTGCTCTCCTTTCCGGAAGGAGGGCAGCGCGAGCGCGGCGGCCTCCCGCATCGCGTCGTGCAGCACGGGCCGCAGCGCCGCGAAGGAGGATGTCGTCTGGGTCATGGATCCGGTCGGAGCCGTTCGTGCGAGGCCGGCCTCATGCCGATTGAACGGCGCCGACGCCCCTTCGTTCTAGGGCATCGATCGGAAAAGTGGCCATCGGTTTTCGGAAACGCAGCGATGCAAAGCCGGTTGCGGCACGCCGCGGACGGTTCGAGGCCGCGCCGCGACGGTCCCGGCGGTAAACGAGGTTACCAGCATTTCTACCAATCCCGGCAAGGGTCCGTTGAGCATCCGACAGGCTTCAGCTCGATCCACGAACGCTTAACGCTCACTCTTAAGGCGCCTTGGGGGAGACGACTGGCACTGTGCTTGTCAGATCAGCGCGTCCGACAGAGACCGCGACACGGGATAGGGCGTCGAACCGATGATGACTTTCGAGATCGCGAATCTGAACTGTCGGCCCGGCTGCGATGAGGCCAACACGCAGAGCATCGAGGCCCCTGTGATGCTGCTGCCGGCTCTCGGCGCGACCTATGGCAGCGGCAAGCTCGCCGGCGTGGCCCTGTCCTTCGCCGACGACGCGGCCGATGCCTGCGGCGAGGATCGATTCGCCCTGCTCCTCATCGACGGCGAGAGCGAGGTGGCGATGCGGCTCGGACCGTTCCCCGAGGAGGATGTCGTGGCGGTGTGGCGCGACATCTCGGCCAAGGGTGGCCTGACCCGCATGCTCCTGCGCGAGGACGGCGACATCGTCCCGGTCTCGCAGCAGCTCGGCCCGGTCGTGCTCGGCAAGGGCCGCCAGCGGCGGCGCCACGCCGCGCTCAGTGGACGCCGCCCGCGCTTCCTCGTGCGGCGCAAGACCGCCCGCCTCCCGGCCCGGCCCTGCATTCACCGGGGCGAGAGCGAGATCATTTCGCGCGGCTGAGGCGCTGTCCCGCTCCAGCTATGTCTACAGCCGGCTTCGTCAGCCCTTGTCGAGCGGACCGTCCGGAGCGCGGTCGGCCGGGGCACCGTTGTAGCCCTCGAACCATTCTGTGCGCTCGGGAGAGTTCGGCGGATAGGGGCATGCGTCGCGCGGGCGTCCCTGGCTGCGGGCACGAGCGCCTTCCGCGATCGGATCGGCGGGGGGTCGGTGCGGATCTGTCTCACTCATGCGACCGGATATGGCGCGCGGGCAGGGCTCCGCCACGGCCGGATCAGCGCAGACCCTGCCACAGCGCGTCGGCGGCCAGCCCTGCGAATAGGATGAGGCCCGCGTCGCGGTTCGAGCGGAACAGTGCCAGGGCGCGCGCGCCGTCGCGCTCGGAGAGCTGCATGACCTGCCGGGCGAGATGGGTGGCGAACAGTCCGAGCCCGAGCCAGCTCAAAGGCCCGGCCCCGGCGCCGACCAGCGCCGGCACGAACAGGACGACGGTGCCCGCGTAGCAGAGCCCGACCGCGCGGCGCAGCCCCGCCCCGAACAGCCGGGCCGAGGAGTGGATGCCGACGATCTCGTCGTCCTCGATGTCCTGGACCGCGTAGATCGTGTCGTAGCCGACGATCCAGAGGATCGTGCCCGCGTAGAGCCATAGGGCCGGCGCGTCGAGGCGGCCGAACACGGCGACCCAGCCCATCAGCGCGCCCCAGCCGAAGGCGAGGCCGAGCACCGCCTGCGGCATCGGCATCACTCGCTTCATGAACGGGTAGATCGCCACCGGCGCCAGCGAGAGCACGCCGACGAGGATCGCGGTCGCATTGAATTGCAGCAGCACCGCAAGGCCGACCAGCGCCTGCGCCACGAGGAAGGCGGCGGCTTGGCGCGTCGTCACCTGCCCCGAGGGCAGCGGGCGCGAGCGGGTGCGCTCGACCTGCGCATCGAACTTGCGGTCAGCAATGTCGTTGTAGGTCGAGCCGGCGCCGCGCATCGCCACGGCGCCGATGAGGAACAGCACGAGGTGGCCGGGATGGGGTCCGGGATTGCCGGCGGCGATGGCAGCGAGCGCCGCCGACCACCAGCACGGCAGCAGCAGCAGCCACCAGCCGATCGGTCGCTCGATCCGGGCGAGCCGCAGATAGGGCCGCGCCGCCGCCGGCGCGAGCCGGTCGGCCCAATGGCCGGCGACCGCGTCGGCGACGCGGCCGGAGCCGGGCTCGGACGGAGAGGGCAAGAGTGCAGCGGCGCCGGCGGGTTAGAGCGCGCCGCTCAAAGCGCGCCCTGGGGCATGCGGAACGAGCCGGACAGGCCAGGGCCGCCCAGCAGGCCGCCGCCACCGCCGCCGTTCTGCGCCTGGGCCTTGGCCTGGGCTTCCATCTTCGAGGCCTGGGCGGCGATGCCGCAGACCTTGGTGCGGATCGTCGCGACCTTGTTGTGGTCGGCCTTGAAGCCTTCCGAGAACGAATCGGGGATCGAGCACCATTCCTTGTTGGCGGTGATCCACTTGATGCCGGTGGTGCCGTTGGCCTGAAGCTGGCCGAACAGGGAGCAGGCCTCCTGCGGCGTCATCTTCTTCTTGGAGTTCGAAGCCGAGTTGGCCTTGGCCACGAGGTTCTTGCGCTCGATCAGCGTCTTCTGGATCGCGCCGCAATCGGTGCCCGCCTGCTGCGGCACGGACTGGGCGGGCGCGGCCGGGGCCATCGGCGCGGGGATGCTCATCGGCGCGGCGGCCGATGGCGCGGGCTCGGCGGGGGTATCCATCGACGGCAGCGGCATGCCACCCATGCCGCCCATGCCCTGGGCCACAGCCGGCCCGGCCAGCAGGACAAGGCCGAGCAGAGCGGCGGCGGTCTTCGTCGGTGCAGTTATCCTGGCAGACATTCGGCCCGGTCCTTCTCCCCGCATGCCGCGACGGGTGTGCCCCCGATCCCGCAGCGCCTCCCCGGCGCGCCCCCCGGCGCTTGACGCGACGGGGCCGGCGGGGAGGCTTGAACGTGTTTCGATGCGGCAGTCTTCTGCGCACGGGATTGTGGCGCCAATGGTGCGTTCCGCCGCTGCGGGACTGCGGGCGTGGGAAACACTTCGAAACCCGCTGCACGTGGCATTTTCGCACCACCCGCCACGAGGGGCCGCACGGGATCCGATTGACAGCCGATGGCGGCCACGCGACGAGACCGTCCTGTCTGCGAGAGACCATGGCCGCCTACGACTTCACCGCCCCGCGCCTGTTCGTCGAAGCGGATCTGGCGGAAGGACTCGTCCTGCCGCTGGAGCGGGCGCAGGCGAACTATCTGCTCACCGTGCTGCGCCGCGCCGAGGGCGAGCCCGTCCTGCTGTTCAACGGGCGCGACGGCGAGTGGCGCGCCGAGATCGTGCCGCAGGGCCGCAAGAGCGCGGATCTGCGGGTCGTGGCACAGACCCGGCCGCAGCCGGCTCCGGCCGACCTGCACTACCTGTTCGCGCCCCTGAAGACTGGCCGGCTCGACTACGTGGCGCAGAAGGCGGTGGAGATGGGGGCCGGTCGCCTCCAGCCGGTCTTCACCCGCTTCACCCAAGGCGAGCGGATCAAGCTCGACCGGCTCCAGGCCAACGCGATCGAGGCGGCCGAGCAGTGCGGCATTCTCGCGATCCCCGACATCGGCGAGCCGGACCGGCTGCCGGCCTGCCTCGGCGCGCTCGCGCCCGAGCGCCTGCTCGTGTTCTGCGACGAGGACGCGCCCGTCACCGATCCGGTGGCAGCCCTGCGCGGGGCGGCCGACCCGGCCAAACCGCCGCCGCTCGCCGTTCTGGTCGGCCCCGAGGGCGGGTTCCACGCCGAGGAGCGCGCCCTGATCGCGGCCCGCCCCAACACGGTCGCCCTCTCGCTCGGTCCGCGCATCCTGCGAGCGGATACGGCGGCCGTGGCGGTGATGGCGCTGGTGCAGGCGGTGCTCGGCGACGCGCGGTGACCCGGCCCGCTTCGAGGATGTCTTAAAGAATGACGCTGCCCCGCATCCTCCTCCTGTCCCTGGGCGGGACGATCACCATGACCCGGAGCCTTGAGGGGGGGATCGTGCCGACGCTGACGGCGGCCGACCTCGCCGCCTCGGTGCCGGGACTTTCCGCGGTGGCGCGGATCGAGACGTTCTCCCCCCTGCGCCGGCCGAGCGCGGGACTCACCCTCGACGACCTGATCGGCGTGGCGCGCACGCTCGACGAGCGCCTCGCAGGTGATTGCGACGGCGCCGTGGTGATCCAGGGCACCGACACGATCGAGGAGACCGCGTTCGTCCTCGACACTCTGATTGCCGGCAACAAGCCCGTCGTCGTCACCGGAGCGATGCGCGGGCCGGAGAGCGCCGGGGCGGACGGGCCGGGCAACCTGCTGGCCGCGACCATCGTCGCGGGGAGCCCGGCGGCGCGGGGGCTCGGCGTGCTCGCCGTCCTCAACGACGAGATCCACGCCGCCCGCCTCGTACAGAAGGCCCACACCGCCCTCCCCTCGTCCTTCCGCTCGCCGCTGGCCGGCCCGCTCGGCCTCGTGATCGAGGGTGAGGCCCGGATCTTCTTGCGCCCGCAACGGGCCCCCGTCGTCGCCGGATCGTTGGGCGACGAACCGGTCCCTGTGGCGCTCCTGAAGATGGGCATCGGCGACGACGGGCGCCTGCTCGCCGCCCTGCCGGACCTCGGCTTCCGAGGCGTCGTGATCGAGGGGATGGGCGCGGGCCACGTCCCGGAGCCCCTTGCCGAGATCATCTCCGGCCTGGTCGAGCGGATTCCCGTCATCCTCGCCTCACGCGCGGAGACGGGCCCTGTGTTCTCGCGCACATACGGTTATCCCGGTGGCGAGATCGATTTGCTCGCCCGCGGCGTGCTCTCGGCCGGCATCCTGTCGGGGGTGAAGGCGCGGCTGCTGCTCCAGATCCTCCTTCGGGCCGGCGTCGATCGGGCGGTCTACGCCCCATACTTCGCGGATTCCGGACCACCGGGTTTGGCGCCGCAAACAGAAGCTTGAGGCATGTCTGCCATGCGGTCGGCGGGCGCGTTGTTCAGTCTTGCGGCGTCCTCTAAGGACACGACATCCGGTGAGGCCGCTGCCGGCCCCGTCCGGTGGCGGATCCTCGGCGCGCCGCTGATACCCTTCGACCGACGTTACCTTCGAGGCAGCGCATGGCGCGCGACACGTCCGACACGACCCCGCTGACCACGCGGGACGAACTGATCGCGTGGTTTTCCGCGGGCGAGAAGCCGCGCGAACGCTTCGCCATCGGCACCGAGCACGAGAAGATCCCGTTCTATACGGCCGACCACGCGCCCGTGCCCTACGAGGGCGAGCGCGGCATCCGGGCGCTCCTGGAAAATCTCGGCCGCGAGACCGGCTGGGAACCGATTCTCGACGGCGGCAACATCATCGGGCTCGCCAACAACGAGGGCGGCGGCGCGATCTCGATCGAGCCGGGCGGCCAGTTCGAGCTCTCCGGCGCACCGCTGCCCGACATCCACGCGACGGCGATCGAACTCGAGGAGCACCTCGCCGCGACGAAGCGCGCGGCGGAGCCCCTCGGCATCGGCTTCCTCGACCTCGGCATGAGTCCGAAATGGACCCGCGAGGCGACGCCGCAGATGCCCAAGAGCCGCTACCGCATCATGCGCAACTACATGCCGAAGGTGGGCAAGCTCGGCCTCGACATGATGCTGCGCACCGCCACCGTGCAGGTGAACGTCGATTTTGCTTCCGAGGCCGACATGGTGCGCAAGATGCGCGTCAGCCTCGCGCTCCAGCCCGTCGCCACCGCGCTGTTTGCCAATTCCCCCTTCACCGACGGCCGGCCCAACGGCTTCCTGTCGCGCCGCTCCGAGATCTGGCGCGACACCGATGCCGACCGCACCGGGATGCTCCCCTTCGCCTTCGACGATGGCTTCGGCTACGAGGCCTATGTCGACTGGCTGCTCGACGTGCCGATGTATTTCGTCAAGCGCGGCGAGACCTACCACGACGTCGCCGGTGCCTCGTTCCGCGACCTGATGGACGGGCGCCTCGCCCAATTGCCGGGCGAGCGGGCGACCGTCTCGGACTGGGCCAACCACGCCTCCACCGTCTTCCCGGAAGTCCGCCTCAAGCGCTTCCTCGAGATGCGCGGCGCCGATGTCGGCGGTCCGGCGATGATCGCGGCGCAATCGGCCTTCTGGGTCGGACTCCTCTACGACGAGACCGCGCTCTCTGCGGCCTGGGACCTCGTGCGCGGCTGGACCGCCAGCGAGCGGGAATCGATCCGTGCCGCCGTGCCGCGGCTAGGGCTCCATACCAGCATCGGCGGCCGCTGCCTCGGCGCGGTCGCGGCGGAGGCATTGGCCATCGCCCGCACCGGCCTGCAGGCGCGAGCGCGCCGCGACGGGAACGGGCGCGACGAGGCGGTCTATCTCCAGCCCCTGGAAGCAATCATCGCCGCCGGCCGCAGCCACGCCGAGGATCGGCTCGCCGATTACGAGGGCCCGTGGGAAAAGTCGGTGGATCCGGCCTTCACCGCCTGCACGTTCTGAAGTCGAGATCGGAGCACCAGGATGGGTCGGGTGCCGCCTGCGCGAACGCGCGTGCCGGCCCCGACCTGACCCGCCCGTAAAATTGCGCTGATCATTCGCCCGGCACGCCGCGGAGCCGGATGCGGCGAATTTTCCTTGCGGACAAGCTTTGCCGTTGGAACGCGTTCGGCACTGCGTTGTTCCTCTGCGTGTTCCTTAATGGCTAAGGAGTCCGCATCCATGTCCCGCATCACGACCCTGACGCTGGCCGGCCTCACCGCACTGGGCTTGACCGTGACGGCCGTCCCGTCGGCCGAAGCCGCGCCTCTGCCCGCGATGAAAGCCGCGCAGGTCGGCGGCGGCAACACCACCGTCGACACCGTCCATTGGCGGCGCGGCTACTACGGCGGCTATTACGGCCCCCGCTACGGCTATGGTTACGGCTATCGGCGCCGCAATGTCGGCGGCGCGCTGTTCGCGGGCGCGGCGCTCGGGCTGATCGGCGGGGCGATCGCCGCCAGCGCGGCGCCCCGCTACTACGGCTATCCGGCCTATGGCGGGTACTACGGCTATGGCCGCCCCGTCGGCTATTATGGCGGCTATGGCTACGGCTACCCGGCGTATGGTGGCTATTACGGCTACGGCCCCTACGGCTGGTAACAGCCCTTTCCAGCCATCCAGACGATCGCCCCGCCGGCCGGGTTCAGCCGGCGGGGTTTTTTCGTGCTATGCGCCGCTGCCATGCCCGAGATTCCGCAGGACGGCGCGGTCGAACTCGACCTCAGCGGCCTCAAATGCCCCCTCCCCGCCCTGCGCACGCGCAAGGCCCTGCGGGCGCTTGCGCCCGGGGCGCGCCTTGCCGTGACCGCGACCGACCCGCTCGCCGGGATCGACATCCCCAACGTCGTCCGCGAGGAAGGGGCGGCACTGGAGGCGCAGGAGCGGGACGGTCCTGCCGCGCGCTTCCTGATCCGCCGCGGCCCCGACCGGGCGCGCGAGCCAACCTGATCTCGAACAGCCCGATCCCAAACCAGCCCTCCCGAGGAGACGCCATGCCCCCCGAGATCCGCGGCACCCGCACCGTTCACGACGGTTGGGCCAGCTTCGTCGTCGCCGAGGTGACGACGCCCGAGGGCGCCGAGGTGACCCGCGAGATCGAGGATCACGGCGAGGCGGTCTGCGTGCTGCCCTACGATCCGGAGCGCCGGGTCGCCCTGCTGATCCGGCAATTCCGCGCCCCACCCTTCTTCACCGCGGGCGTGACCGATCTGCTCGAAGTGCCCGCGGGCCTCCTCGACGAGGCGGATCCGGCGGAGGGTGTGCGCCGAGAGGCCTTCGAGGAGACGGGACTGCGACTGTCGCATCTGGAACCGGTCTCCACGGTGTGGAGCCTGCCGGGGATCTCCACCGAGCGAATGCACCTGTTCCTCGCCCCCTACGCGGAGAGCGACCGTGAGGGGCCGGGCGGCGGCCTGGCCGAGGAGCACGAGGCGATCACTATCGTCGAGATGCCGCTCCCAACCCTCGCGGCCATGAGCGAGGCCGGCGAGATTACCGATATGAAGACGCTGGTGCTCCTGCTCGCCTTGCGCCTGCGCCGCCCCGAACTCTTCGCCTGACACGCCGGCTTGCGGACCGGCCGGCAGCGCCTATCATCCTTCTCGCGCGGAACGGGTTCTCTCGCACCCACGGAGGCCACCGCGCGGGAGATGCGCCCATGTCGTTCTTCATCGGGATCGCCGGCCCCTGGCTCGTGGTTTCCGCCCTCCTCCTGATGTGGCACCGGCGGGAAGAGGAGCGTCCGGCGCGGACCGTGCCCGCCGAGGCAGGCGGGTATCCGCCCCGCGCCTGAGGCTTCGTGGGCGGCCTCGTCCGTCGGTTCAAGGCCAGCCCTCTCCGGCATGGCGCTTCGGCCGCGCCGAACCAACGGCCACGCCGCGGGTTGTCGAGGCTCTGCGCCCCGTCGCGGCCCGAGGTCACCGGCTGGTCCGGACGACTGCGACGGATCCCGCGCATTCCGTTCGAACCCGACGCGCCGCTCTCTGCGGGGGCCGTCGAAGCTGGAGTGACGTATGGACATCGCCCTCGACAAGGTCACCGAGATCATCCTCCGGCTGCGGGCGGTCGAGGTGAAGGAAGGCGTGACCGATCCGGACTCGGGCTCCAACCCGACCGATGACGGCTCGATCGACATCCTGACCAGCGGCACCGACGACGCCACCGAGCAGGAGATCCGCAGCATGATCGCCGGGCTGAACGAGGACGAGCGGGCCGACCTCGGAGCGCTCCTCTATATCGGCCGCGGCGACTACGAGGCGGTGGAGTGGCGCACGGCGGTCGCCTTCGCCAAGGAGCGCGAGGCGGCGGGCGACACGGTGATACGCGAACTGCTCGGCACGCCGGACGGGGCCTCGCTGCTCGAGGAAGGCCTCGACGCGCTGGGCATTCCCATGGACCCGCCCGAGGCGACTTGAGGCGGCGGTCACGGTATCGGCGCGAAACGGGTGTTCCGCGCCGATACCCGATGACCGGTGAAACAGATCAGGGTTCGCAGGCCAGCGCCTTCGCACCGACGGCGACGAACTGCGCCGCGGTCCGCAACTCATCGCTGATCCGCGGCGTGCGGGCCACCACGGTGGCCTCCCTCGCCAGCCGGTCGTTGCAGGCGCAGGTGGGCAGCCCCTGTCCCACCGGCGGCGAGCAGGCATCGTGGTGCATGCAGGCCCGGTCGAGGGCATCGACCGGAGGAAGTCCGGCGCCGCGGCTGCCGGGGCCACAATAATTGCCGTGAAAGACCAGGGCGCCTTGCGGCAGCCCGTTGCCGAGATCGGGCGGGTTCGGCGCCTCGATGGCGGGGGTCTCGACCACCGGCGCGGCGACGGATTGAGCGGAAGCCGCCGACGGCGCGAGCGCCAGAAGCGCAGCCGACAAACCGGCGGCCAGGGAAAGGCGCCGGATGGCGGGGAAGGCAGGAGTGGTCACGGTCCAAGTCTCTCCGTTTGATACGCTCCCCTCAAAGCCTTCCGCGGGCCGGGCCGATCGCCCGTTTGGGAAGGCTGAGCCGTTCAAACGATTTTTCCCTGACTGCGGTTCATTATTTCAGGCAAGAAACAAGCCAGGAGCTTGCTTTTAGAATCGAGCGCTCAGGCCGCTGCTTGCCGAGGCGATTGCGGAGGTGGGCGCCGTCGAGAGACGCGATCAGCGGCCGCGCAGGATCAGCCGGTCGCCGCGAACCTCGTAGGAAGGCAGCCGATCGAGGAAGCTCTGACCGAGCAGGTTGGTCGTCAGCGCGCCCGGCCGGCTTACCATCGCGTCGACGTTGCGCTCGGTGATCGGCCCGACGGTGATCGCGTCGAGCCGGATCGGCGCCGTCAGCGCGGTGCCGTTGGCCGTTGAGACGCGCTGGGTGAAGGCGCTTTCCGGCGGGCGGATGCCGAGCCGCTCGGCGGTCGCGGCGGTGAGCACGACGCTGCTCGCCCCCGTGTCGAAGACGAAGCGCTCCTCGGCGCCGCCATTCACCGTGGCCAGCACCGAGAAATCGCCGTCGGAGCGGCGGGTGATCGTCACCTCGCCACCGGGGCCGAGGACGGCGGTGCCGGGGCGCAGCGCCCCGACCACGTTGGCGCCGACCTGCTGCGCGTCGTTGCGGTAGGTGTAACCGATGACGATCACCGCGCCGATGGCGAGCCAGATCAGGATCGAGCTCACGGTCCTTCCCGGCATCGCGAGCGCCTGCCGCCAGCGCCCGGCGGTGAGCAGCAGCAGCAGCGCCGTCGCCGAGACGAGTCCGGCGACTTGATCCGAATCGAGCCCCATCACCGGGCCGCCATCGTGGTTGGCGATCAGGACGACGAGGCCGATCCCGAGGATGGCGAGGCCGGCCCACATCATCACACGCGGATCTCCCGCTGAGGGTAGGCCCGTCGCAACCGCTCGGGCAGCACCGCCATGACCGCCAGACGCTGCGGCTCGGAGAGCGAACCCCACAGCCCGATCTCCTCGCGCGTGCGGCCGCAGCCCTCGCACAGGCCGGTCACGGCATCGAGCACGCAGACCTTGGTGCAGGGTGAGGAGGGTTTGTTCGCAGGAGTCGCCAGCATCGTCCGTGCAGATGGGACGGAGCGGGGCCGTGAATCAAGGCCTGACCGGCAACCTCATGCCTCCCGCGGGTCGTCGGACGGGCTGCGCTTCAACCATTGGATCGGGTGGATGAGGATGCGCGTGCCCACATCGCCCTCCCACCGGGTCCGCAACCCTTGCGCTTCCATCGCCGCCACGATCTCGGCGGCGATGGCGGCCCTGGTGTCGTCGCGGTCGTCGAACGAGCCGAAGGCGAGGTAGAGCCCCTGGCCGAAGACGACCGCCTCGACATCCTGCCCGTGATAGAACACGAACCCGCGCGAGGCGCGCCCGCGCTCCTTGCGCCGGTGATAGACCTCGGCCGCGTCCGAGATCCCGTCGGAGCGGGTGTAGCCGGCGCAATGCAGCGCGATGATGCCGGCGGCGTCGAGTCTGTCGAAGGCGATGGCGAGACGGTCGAAATCCGTCTCCAGCGGCCAAGTCGCCTCGTCGGCCCGCTTGCGCGCGAAGGCGCGGGCCACTTCCGCCTCGACCCAGCGACGATCGTCGGCCGCGATCACGTCGGGGTTCAGATACGCGTCGAGGATCGTCTCGCGCGTCGAGGCCTCCGTCTCGAAGCCGCCGCGGGCCAGGATCTCGATCTGCTCGGCCGTGTCGGCCCGGTCGATCTTCTCGACGGGCGTATCGGAGGGCGTCCGGACCGGTGCCTCGGCCCGTCGGCCGGCAAGGAGTCGACGGAGGATCTTCAGCATCGTGCGGACCTCGCCTACGCCGTCGCAGCCACCAGAGCCAGCAGCACGGTGATCTCGCCGATCTGCTGGCAGGCGCCGACGACATCGCCGGTCTGGCCGCCGATCTTCCGCTCGGCGAGCGCGCTCAGGCCGAAGGCCGCGAGCGGTGCGAGGATCAGTGCGAGGACGAGGCCGAGCGCCGGCAGGCCGAGGGCGGCGGCGATCCCGGCCAGGATCAGGCAGAGCAGCCCGGCAATTCCGAGCGTGGCTCGGCTGGGCCGGCCGACCGCGGCACCCGCACCGCCGGGACGGGCGGGATCGAGGATCGCGAGAGGGATCAGCGCCACCGTCCGCGACAGGGCGGCGGCGAAGAGGAGCGCGGCCGCGGCGAGCGTGCCGGAGCGATCCAGCAGGGTCGCGAGCATCGCCGCCCGCAGCGCCAACCCGAGGAACAGCGCGGTGCCGCCATAGGCGCCGATGCGGCTGTCGCGCATGATTTCCAGGCTGCGCTCGCGGCTCTGCCCACCGCCGAACCCGTCGGCGACGTCGGCCAGGCCGTCCTCGTGCATGGCGCCGGTGATGAGCGCGAGGGCGACCAGCGCCAGGGCGGCGGCGACGAACGGCCCGAGCCGGATCTCCCAGGCGAGCACCAGCACCAGGGCGGCGGGCACCGCGATCAGCAGCCCGGCGAGCGGCAGCACCCGGGGCACGGTGCGGAAATCCGGTGCGGCATAGGGCGCCGGCTCGTCGGGCAGGGGCGGGATCGGCAGGCGGGTGAAGAAGCGAAGGCAGGCGGCGAGGTCGTAGACCCAGTCCGCGCCGGGAAAGGGCGGTCCGGGATCGCGGCCGCTGCGCTCGATCATTCCGTCCCCCTTCGTCCGGCCGCCTGGACCCGCGGGCCCATCCGCTTTTATAGCGCCGGGAGCCTCCTGCCTGCTACGCGGCGCCGTCGTCTATCCGGTGGCAATTCCCGCGCCGATCGGGCGACCTCCTTTCGCGGTGGCCCCGCCCCCGACGCGCACGAGATCTCCCATGACCTCAGACCAAGCCGCCTCCCCCTTCGCCGACATCCGCCGCCTGCTGACCGAGATGCCCGGCCCGGACGGGGACGCGGTCGCCGCGATTCGCGCGCGCGACGCGCAGCTCACCAAGCCGCCGGGGTCGCTCGGGCGGCTCGAAGGGTTCGTGGAGTGGCTCGGGGCGTGGCAGGGCAAGGCCAAGCCTACCCTCGACCGGCCTATGGTCTGCGTCTTCGCCGGCAGCCACGGCGTGGTGGAGCGCGGCGTCTCGGCCTTCCCGGCCGCGGTCAACCGCCAGATGCTCGAGAATTTCGCCGCCGGGGGCGCGGCGATCAACCAGCTCTGCGCCGCCTACGGCCTCGGCTTCCGGGTGTTCGACCTCGCCGTCGATCTGCCGACCGGCGACATCTGCTCCGGCCCGGCGCTGGACGAGAAGGGCTGCGTGGCCACCATGGCCTTCGGCATGGAGGCGGTGGCCGCGGGCACCGATTGCCTCGCGGTCGGCGAGATGGGCATCGGCAACACCACGGTCGCGGCGGCGATCTACGCCGCGCTCTACGGCGGCGAGGCCGAGCACTGGGTCGGACGCGGCACCGGGCTCGACGCGGCCGGCCTGGCCCGCAAGGCGCAGGCCGTGCGCCTGGCGCTCGAGACCCACAAGGATCATCTGAGCGACCCGTTGGGGGTGCTGGCGCGCCTCGGCGGCCGCGAGATCGCGGCAATGGCCGGCGCCATCCTCGCCGCGCGGCTGCAGCGGGTGCCGGTGGTGCTCGACGGTTACGTGGCCACCGCCGCGGCCGCCGTGCTGCACTCTGCCGACCCGCACGCCCTCGACCATTGCCTCGCCGGCCATCGTTCGGCGGAAGGCGCGCATGGCGAGGTGCTGGAGCGGCTCGGCCTCACGCCCGTCCTCTCGCTCGACATGCGGCTGGGCGAAGCCTCGGGCGCGGCGCTGGCCCTCGGCCTGTTGAAGGGCGCGCTCGCCTGCCACCGCGACATGGCGACGTTCGAGCAGGCGGGGGTTTCGGGCAAGAGCGCGGACTAGACGTCTTTTCAGTCGAGGGGCTTGGCAAACTCATCCCCCTCAGGCCGAGGTGCCGAGCCAAGGCTCGGCCTCGAAGCACGGCCGAACGGTCGATCCCGAACAGCGATCCTGTCGCGTCGGTCTGGCAGGAGAAGCGTCGCGGCGTGCTTCGAGGCTGCTGCACCGCTCATCAGCTTGAGGACCGTGGTGACTGGCTGAACCGGTTGGTCGAACAGTGGCCGAAACCTCCGTCAGGCCGCCCGCGCGCGCTTGGCCGGCCCCGTCTCGGCCGGGACCCTCTCGGCACCGAGATTCATGGCGGGCAGAGTGTCCATGCCGCGGCTGGCCGGGAAGGTGACGATCACCTCGGTGCCCTCGCGGGGCTTCGACTTGAGCTGGAAGCCGCCGCCGTGGAGGTCGATCAGGCCCTTCACGATCGGCAGCCCCAGGCCCGAGCCCTGCTCGGCGGTCTTGATCGCGAGCGAGCCGCGCCCGAACGAGGACATCACCGTGCCGAGTTCGTCCTCGGGAATGCCGGGGCCGGAATCCTTGACGCTGACATACTGCCCGCCCGACGAGGTCCATCCGACCTTGATCGTGATCTCGCCGCCGGGCGGGGTGAACTTCACCGCATTCGAGAGCAGGTTGAGCACGATCTGGCGCAGCGCCCGCTCGTCCGCCCAGAGACGGGGCAGGGAATCGTCGATGAGGCTCGTGAAGGTCTGACCCTTGCTGCGGGCGCGCAGGGTCATCATGTGGCGGCACTCCTCGACCGTGTGGGCGAGCTGCACCGCCTCCTCGCTCAGGTCGTAGCGCCCGGCCTCGATACGCGAGAGATCGAGGATCTCGTTGATGAGGTTCAGCAGGTGCATCCCGCTGTCGTGGATGTCGGTGGCGTATTCCCGGTAGGCCGGGGCAGTGTGGGCGCCGAACACCTCGTTCTTCATCACCTCCGAGAAGCCGAGGATGGCGTTGAGCGGCGTGCGCAGCTCGTGGCTCATGGTGGCGAGGAAGCGGGACTTGGCGAGGTTGGCTTCCTCCGCCCGCCGCCGCGCCTCGTCGGAATTGGCCTTGGCCTGTTCGAGTTCGGCGAAGATCGCGTCCTTCTCCGCTCGTGACTGCAGGGTGCCGACGGCGGAGGCGTAGAGGCGGCGCGCGAGGCCCGCGAAGAAGACTTGGCTCGCCACCGTCATCGCGACGAGGAGCATCGTGTCCATGTCGCGGGAGAAGATCAGCAGCGACAGGGCCGCCAGCATCAGCGGAAGCAGGCCGGACAGGGCGGCGACCGGCACGGTCGCGGCGAGCATCGTCGTCACCGCCGCGACGATGACGAGGCCAAACAGCGCGAGGGTATGGGAATCGGGAACGCCGACGAGGAGCAGCATCGCCCAGGCGAGGCTCTGGCCGAACTCGGCGGCGATGAAGAGGCGCCCCCAGCGCTTGAGGGGCAGGCTCTCCGGCGCCTGCCGAAGGAAGCGGCGGCTCAGGAGCAGCATCATCGCTGTGGCGGCCAGCGCTCCGGCCGCCCAGAACGCCGCGGTCACGGCCGGCACCCAGATCGAGGAGGCCCCCGCGACCACCAGTGCCAGCACCAGAAGCGGGATGCCCGCACCCACCCGGTACTGGGCGTAAAGGCGCAGCAGTTCGTAGTCGAAGGCCCGTTCCAGGCCGCTCGTCGAGGTCAGCCGCTCCCGGGCCGAACGCATGTCCCGCGCGATGCCGCGGCGCTTGGCCACCTCCTGCGAGGAGGGACCGCGTCCGCGCTGAACCATCTCCGCGGTAAGGTCGGCCATAACAGTCGAGATCGCCAATCGGGAGCGGAATGCGGGGACCGGTCGTGGTCTTGCGGCGCACGGGGCAAGGTGGAGTGCCCACAGCCTGCCCCCGAACCGTTAAGAAGCGGCTTCGACAGTCCCGCGAATTGCACCGATCCGAGCAGCGCCACCCCCATTTCGTATTCAGGTGCGCTACCGCACATCAGAAACGGACGCCCGAGATCAGAATCGGAACGATTCCAAGTGACGTCTCGAAGTGCGGCTCCCGAAGCGCCTCCCCCGGCGGGACGTTGGCTGCGAGTCCGGACGCTTCGCGCCCACGTCGTTCCCGGAGTGCGCCCATGCTGACCCTCAACCTGAACGGCGTGGTCCGGGAGGTCGATGCCGACCCCGACATGCCCCTGCTCTGGGTGATCCGCGACCGGCTCGACATGACCGGCACCAAGTATGGCTGCGGCATCGCCCAGTGCGGCGCCTGCACCGTGCATGTCGATGGCCAGCCGGTGCGCTCGTGCCAGACCCGCATCGGCGATGTGGGTGAGGCCAAGGTCACGACAATCGAGGGCGTCCAGGGCAAGGTGGCCGACGCGGTGAAGGCGGCGTGGCGCGGCCTCGACGTGGTCCAGTGCGGCTACTGCCAGTCCGGCCAGATCATGTCGGCCATCGGCCTGCTCACCGACAACCCGAAGCCCAGCGACGCCGACATCGACGGCGCCATGGACGGCAATGTCTGCCGCTGCGGCACCTATCAACGCATCCGCGCCGCCATCCACGAAGCCGCCCGCTCGCTCGCCTGAGCCGCCTCGCAATCCACCGCATACAGGAGCCTGGCATGCTCAAGCCCGATCTCACCGCTGCGCCCGTCGCCTCGCGGCGCGCCTTCCTCACCGGCGCGGCGGCGGGGGCCGTGCTGCTCGCCTTCCGCCTCGACCTGAAGGGCGCCCGCGCCGCGGAAGGCTCGGACGCGCTGTCCAAGGCCCCGGCCCAGCCCAACGCCTTCGTGCGCATCGCCGCCGACGACACCGTCACGGTGATGATCAAGCACCTCGACATGGGCCAGGGCAACACGACCGGGCTGGCCACCATCCTCGCCGACGAACTCGACGCGGATTGGAGCCAGATGCGCGTCGCCTTCGCGCCGGCCGATGCCAAGCTCTACGCCAACCTTCTGATGGGCCCGGTCCAGGGCACGGGCGGCTCGACGGCGATCGCCAATTCCTGGTTCCAGCTCCGCAAGGCGGGGGCGGCCGCCCGCGCCATGCTGGTTTCGGCGGCGGCCGATCAATGGGGCGTGCCGGCTGCTGAGATCACCGTTGCGAAGGGCCTCATCAGCCATCAATCCGGCAAGCAGGCCCGCTTCGGCGCGTTCGCCGAGGCTGCCGCGGCCAAGCCGGTGCCGCAGGAACCGCGCCTGAAGGCGCCGGCCGAGTGGACGCTGATCGGTCAGCGCGTGCCGCGCATCGACTCGATCGCGAAGACCGACGGAACCGCGATCTACTCCCTCGACATCCGCCGCCCCGGCCAAGTGACGGCGCTGGTCGCCCACCCGCCGCGCTTCGGCGCCGCGGTGAAGGCGGTCGATGCGGAAGCCGCACAGGGCGTGCCCGGCGTGGTCGGCATCGTCACGATCCCGACCGGCGTGGCGGTGATCGCCCGCGACACCTGGAGCGCGATGAAGGCTCGCGAGGCCCTCAAGATCACCTGGGACGATTCCGCCGCCGAGACCCGTTCGTCGGACGCGATCCTCGCCGAGTACCGCGAGACCGCCAAGACTCCCGGCCTCGTCGCTTCGCAAGCCGGCGACCCCGACGGCGCGATCAAAGGATCGGCGAAGGTGCTGGAGGCGGAATTCGCCTTCCCCTACCTCGCGCACGCGGCGATGGAGCCCCTGAACGCCACGATCCAGCGGGCGGCGGACGGCAGCTACGACGTCTATGCCGGATGCCAGATCCAGACCGTCGAGCAGGCGGTGCTGGCCGCCACGCTGGGCGTCACCACCGACAAGGTCCGGCTGCACACCCAATGGGCCGGCGGCTCGTTCGGCCGGCGCGCGACCCCGGGCGCCGACTACTTCGCCGAGGCCGCCGCGATCGTGAAGGCCTGGGACGGCAAGGCGCCGGTCCACCTCGTCTGGACTCGTGAGGACGACATGGCCGGCGGCTATTACCGCCCGCAGGTCTTCCACACGGTCAAGGCAGGCTTGAACGAGAAGGGGCAGATCACCGGCTGGCGCCACACCATGGTCGGCAAGTCGATCATGATCGGCTCGCCCTTCGAGGCGATGCTGGTGAAGAACGGGATCGATTCCACCACCGTCGAGGGCGCCTCCGATACGCCCTATGCGCTCCCCGCCTACCGGTTCGAGGTGCACAACGCCCGCGAGGGCGTGCCGGTGCTGTGGTGGCGCTCGGTCGGCCACACCCACACCGCCCACGTGATGGAGGTGTTCATCGACGAACTGGCGCATGCGGCCGGCGCCGATCCGGTCGCCTACCGGCTCTCCCTGCTGACCCGCGCCCCGCGCCTGTCCGGCGTGCTGCGTCTGGCCGCCGACAAGGCGGGCTGGAGCCGGAAGCCTGGCGAGAAGGGCCGAGGCCTCGGCGTCGCCGTGCACGAATCCTTCGGCTCCTACGTGGCGATGGTGGCCGACGTGACGGCCGGCGATTCGAGCGTGCGGGTCAACCGCATCGTCGCGGCGGTCGATGTCGGCGTGGCGGTGAATCCGGACATCATCCGCGCCCAGGTCGAGGGGGCGGTGGGCTTTGCCCTGTCGGCGGTCCTGCGCAACCGCATCACCCTCAAGGACGGCGTGGTGCAGGAGCGGAACTTCGACAGCTACCAGCCGACCCGCATCTCCGAGATGCCGCGCGTCGAGGTCCACATCGTGCCCTCCGAGGTCGCGCCCACCGGCATCGGCGAGCCCGGCGTGCCGGTGCTGGCGCCGGCCATCGCCAACGCGGTCTTCGCCGCGACGGGTCAGCGGCTGCGCGCGCTGCCGCTCGATCTCTCGGCCCTGCGCGGCGCGTAGTCGATCCGGCCCGTTCGCGGGTCCGTCCGCGCCCGCGCGGACGGTGGCTTCGCGCTGGGGCCGGGCGGGGTGAAAGCGGATCGGGCGCGACCGTCCGGCCAGACGCTCGGCCTACCCTTGCGTGCTTTACAACCGTATCAGAGTGCCCCTTAGGTTGAACCCATCGAGCCACAGCGGAGTGTGGGATGGGTGCGAAGACGGATCCGCCCGAGCGGCCGTCGTCTCCCGGCACGGCGAACCGGCTGCCTCGCGAGGACGATTGGGCCGAAACGCCGCTCGGCCCGATCGAGACGTGGCCGGTTTCGCTGCGGTCGGCTGCCGGGCTCGTGAACGATCTGGGCGCACCGGCGGCCCTGGCCTGGGGCCCGGCCCTGACGATCCTGTGCAACGACGCCTTCCGGGCGCTGGTCGGCCCCGTCCCGGTCGGACGCGCCTTCCCCACCCTCGCGCGCACCGGACATGACGCGGAGAGGCTGGCCCTCCTCCTCCGGCAGGCCGGGTCCGGCGACGCGATCACCGTCGCCGGCCTCGTCCTCGGCACGGAGCTGTCCGGTGCGGGGCTCACGCTCTGTCTCAGCCCGGTCCGCGATCTGGGCGGCGGAGCGGCAGGGGTCCTGGTGCTCGTCACCGGAACCGGGGCAACGGTTACGGAGGGCCGTCGCAAGACGCCGCTCCGGGCCGGCGCGGCGACGGACAGCGCCCTGTTCCAGACGATGGGACAGGGCTTCTGCGAGCTCGAACTCGAGCGTGATGAAGAGGGCCGTGCCGTCGATTTCCGCTTCGTCGCGCTCAATCCCGCCTTCGAGCGGCTGATCGGCCTCCCGGCGGCGCAGGCGCGCGGGCGGCGGGCGCGCGAGGTGGTGCCGGATCTCGATCCCTGGTGGGTTCAGACCTACGAGCGGATCGCCGCCGCGGGCATGCCGGCACGGTTGGAGCATACCGACACGAAGGGGCGCTGGTTCGAGATCTCGGTCTCCCCGCAGGCGAACGATCGGCTGCTGGTCCTCTACGACGACATCACCAAGCGCAAAGCGGCCGAGACGGCCCTGCGGGATCGCGAGGAGCGGCACGCGTTCCTCCTGGCGCTGAGCGACGCGATACGCACGCTGACCGATCCGGCCACGATTCAGAACGAGGCCTGCCGATTGCTCGGCGAGCGGCTGGATGTCGACCGAGCCTACTACGTCGCCATCGACGAGGCCGCCGGAACCGCGCGGGTCGCTTGGGACCACCTTCGCGGCGACGCGCGCTCGATCGCCGGCGAACACCCCATCGCGGATTTCGCATGGTCGGTCGACATCCTCCGCCGCGGTCATTGCCATGTCGTGGCCGACACGCAGACTTCGGCCGCGGTCCCGCCGGCGCACCGTGCGGGCTTGGCGGCTCTCGGGATCGCGGCCTGCCTGGGGGCACCGCTCATCAAGAACGGCCGCCTGGTCGGCGCGCTCTGCGTCACGCAGGCGATCCCGCGGGATTGGACGGAGACCGATGTCGGGTTGCTGCGCGACGTCGCCGAGCGGATCTGGTCGGCGGTCCAGCGCGGACGGGCGGAGGCGGACATCCGGCGCAAGAACGCGGTGCTCGAAGGGATCAACCGCATCTTCCGCGAAGCGCTGGCCGCACGCACGGAGGAGGAGCTCGGCCGCGTCTGCCTCGCGGTCGCCGAGGACGTGACGCAGAGCGCCTTCAGTTTCATGGGCGAGATCAACCACGGGAGCGGCCAGTTCGACGAAGTCTCCATCAGCGATCGCGGCTGGCACCACTTCGCGATCGACGATCCTGCCTTCCCGAAGGGCGTGCCTCCGAAAGGACTTAAGCTCCACGGCCTCTACGGCCGCGTGCTGAAGGACGGCAGCAGCCTCATCGCCAACGATCCGCAGGCGCATCCCGACCGGATCGGCACGCCGAAGGGGCATCCGCCGCTCAAGGCCTTCCTCGGCGTGCCGTTGAAGCGAGATGGGCGAACCGTAGGGATGATCGGCCTCGGCAACCGGGAGGGCGGCTTCAGACCGGAGGATCGGGAGGCTGCCGAGGCGCTGGCGCCGGCCATCCTCCAGGCGCTGCTGAGCCGGCGGACCGCCGACACCCTGCGCGACAGCGAGGAGCGGTTCCGCAACCTGACCGAACTCGTGCCGAGCTTTCTCTGGCACATGGATCGCGAAGGGAAGATCACCGTCGCGAACCAGCAATGGTACGACTACACCGGCCTGACGCCCGACCAGGTGCAGGACGGCGGCTGGGTCGCCGCCCTCCATCCGGACGATCAGGACGAGACGTGGCAGGTGTTCGGCGAGGCCCTCGCCACCGGCCGCGCCCTGGAGCGGCAGCAGCGCATCCGCCGCCGGGACGGGACCTACCGCTGGTTCCTGATCCGCCATGCCCCGGCCCGAGACGCGGAGGACCGGATCGGGCGCTGGTTCGGTGCGGCCACCGACATCCACGACCAGTATCTCGCAGCCGAGCACCTGCGGGCGGAGGAGGCGCGCCATGCCTTCCTGCTCGACCTCGCCGACCGGCTGCAGGGCCAGACCGATCCCGTGGCGACCCTGCGCGTCGCCGTCGAGACGCTCGGCCCTCATCTCGGCCTCAGCCGGGCCGGCTATGCGCGCGTCTACGCCGACGGCGAGATCCTCGAACGGCAAGTCCGCTACAGCGCGGTCGAGGAGCCGCATCTCGGGCCGCTGCGCATCCGGGATTTCGGCGAGAGCTTTCGCGACCGGTGCCACCGGGGCGAGACGATCATCGTGGACGACACCCGCGCGCTCCGGAATCCCGAATTCTACAGGAAGGTGGACATCGGCAGCCTGCTGGCGGTGCCCCTGGTGCGCGACGGCCAGTTGCGCGCCCTGTTCTTTCTCGACGACCGCAAGCCACGGGCGTGGTCACGCGCCGAGGTGGCGTTGGCCGAGGACGTGGCCGCCCGGACTTGGGATGCGGCCGAGCGTGCCCAGGCCGAGACGGAGCTGCGCGCCAGCGAAGCCCGGCAGCGCGCCCTGGTCGAGGGCATTCCCCAACTCGTCTGGCGGGCGGATCAGGCCGGCGGCTGGAGTTGGGCGAGCCCGCAATGGTACGCCTATACCGGCCAGACCGAGGCCGAGAGCGGCGGCTCCGGCTGGCTCGACGCGCTCCACCCCGACGACCGCACCCGGGCACAGGAGGCCTGGAACGGAACCGACCCGGCCAGCGCCCTCACCGTCGATTACCGCATCCGCCACGCCGCGGAGGATCGCTACCGCTGGTTCCAGAACCGGGCGCTGCCCGTATGCGGGGAGAGCGGCATCGTCGAATGGTTCGGCACCTCCACCGACATCGACGACCTGCGCCGGCTCCAGGAGCAGCAGGGCGTCATGGTGGCCGAGCTGCAGCACCGCACCCGCAATCTCATCACGGTGGTGCGCTCTCTGGCCGAGCAGACCATGGCCGGGAGCACCTCCATGGAGGTGTTCCGCAGCCGCTTCTACGGTCGGCTCGCGGTGCTCTCGCGCGTGCAGGGCCTGCTCTCCCGCTCGACTCTCGAACCGATCACCCTGCACACCCTCATCAGCACCGAACTCGATGCCCTGGGCGCCTGGGAGGCGGCGGAGCGCATCGTCCTCGAAGGCCCGCCCGTGCGGTTGCGCAAGGCGACGGTGCAGACCTTCGCGCTCGCCCTGCACGAACTCGCCACCAATGCGCGCAAGTACGGTGCGCTCGCCGACCGCGCCGGGCGGCTGAGCGTGACGTGGCACACCTACACCGAGGGCGAGCGGGCGCGGCTGATCCTGCACTGGCACGAGACCGGGTTCCAACGCTCCGCCGAGGAGACCATTCCGCAGCGGCGTGGCTACGGCCGCGAGTTGATCGAGAAAGCCCTGCCCTACTCGCTGGATGCGCGCACCCGCTACGAGTTGAGCGGGACCGCCCTGCACTGCATCATCGATCTGCCGCTGACCGAGCGGCACAAGCCGAGCCGATAACGCAGCCGCCGCTTCGTGGGAAAGGGCCCGGATCGAGCATCCGGGCCGCGCGCATCGGCTTCGGGGACCGCAGCCTCGGGGACTGCGCTCACCAACGGTAGGTGAAGCCTCCCTTGACGGCATGGTCCTGGGCGCGGGCGCCGACCTGACCGGTATAGGCCAGGCCGAGCGTCGCGCTGGCCGAGACCCGCAGATCGAGGCCGGCATTCGCCACCAGGGCGTCACGGTCGATCGGCATGCCGGCGCTCACGAAGGAGGCGCCCCCCTGGAAGGCGAGCAGGGCGGTCGGGATCACGTCGCCGAAGGCACGGCGGTAACCGACGAGGCCGTGAGCCGTGACCGGGGCGCCGAAGCCGAGATCGAGCAGGGTCTGGGCACGCAGGCCCACGGTCGCCGTGCCGACGCCATTGTCGCGGCCGAGCCCGCGCAGGGCCGCGGCCCCGCCGGTCTCGAGGAAGCGATCCTGACCGATATGGACGTAGGCGCCGCCGACGAAGGGCTCGATGTAGGACAGCGGCGTCGGGATCGCACCGTCCGGAGACAGGACCGCCCCCGGCGCCGCGAGCGCGAAGCGGTAGCCGAGTTCGCCGAAGCCCTGGATCGTCCGGCCGCCGTAGCGGGCGGTCTCGGTCTCGGAGAGGCCGGGCAGGGTCACGCTGCGGCGGGTGCGCAGGCTGTTCTCGGCGTAGACCGCGCCGAGGCGCAGGGCCACCGCCCCGAACTCGGTGCCGCCATAGACGCCGCCGAAGGCGCTCTCGATCTCGCCCGTCTGCAGGCGTCCGGCCGTGTCGAGGTTCGTGCGGCTGTAGCCGCCCGCGACGCCGATCCGGACGCCATTCTCGAGCCGCAGATCCGCCCCGAGCGCGAAGCCGGCGGTCTGGCGGGTCAGCCCCGCGGCGTTGCCGTCGCTGCGGGCGTCGCCGAAGCTGCCGAAGCCCTGCCCCCACAGGCCGAACACCCGCGGATCGAGGGTCGCAACGGCCATCGGCGCGGAACGGCCTGGCAGGTCGGCGGTGTAGGTCACCGGCACGGTGCCGGACGAGGCCGGCATGGTGCCGCGGCGCAGCCGGTCGAGCAGGGTCTCGCGCACGAAATAAGCGGCCTCGAAAGCGGCCGAGGTCGTGCTCGCATGGATGTCGCCGGCCAGCCCGGCGAAGGCGCCGGACGCCTGTGCGCGGCTCAGGCCGACGACGCGGTCGTTGAGGATCGAGCCGGTCGCGGCGTCGAGCCCGGCCGCGGCGGTAGCCTCGTTGCGGGTCCGGCCGAAGGCCGCGAACGGCGTGCCGTTGCGCGCGATCGTCAGGTCGACGGTGCGGCCGGTGTAATCGAGGCCGCTCACCAGGAAGGCGTAGTCCGGTCCGCGGACGTCGTCGAACCGGCCGGTCACCGCGCTCGCGGTGAGGATGCTGTAGCGCCCGGTCGGGTTGACGACTCCGTCGAGCGGCGCGAGCGCGACGGTGCCGCCGAGAACCGCCTGCCCCGTCACTGCGACGCGATCGGCGGCGTTGCCGGACCCGGTCTCGATCCGGAGTGTCGAGCCGGGGGCGAAGCGGACCTCGCCCGCCACCGTCAGCGTCCCGAGCGGACCGCCCTGGCCGCCGCCGGGGCTGACCGTGCCGCCGCTCTGGGCCAGGAGCCCGCCGACGATGCCGGCGCCGCCGAGCACGCCGCCCGAGGCCAAGGTGGCGCGGCCGGCCACCGCGCCGTCGGCGATGAGGGTGCCGGTGTTGCCGATGGTGACGTCGGTGGCGACCCGGTCGCGCGGATCGAGCTGGAGCGTGCCGGTGACGTTCCCGAAATAGGTGGAGGCCGCGTAGAGGTCGATGCGGGTCCAGTAGCTCAGCGGCGTGCCGTAGAAGGCGGCGAGCGCCTCGGCCTGGGTGTTGACGAGGATCTGGTTGATCGTGCCCGTCTGCAGGCTGGCCGTGAGCCCGCCCGCCGGGGCGATCCGCTGTGCGGCGGCGCTGCTTCCGCCGTAGAGCGGCGCGAGCAGGATCGAGGCGTCGGGGCCGTTGGCCGGCGCCGCCTCGCGCGGGGCTTGCGCGAAGGTGAGCGTCGGCAACCCATAGCTCAGGCGCTGGCGATAGAGCGCCGCATTGGCCTCGGTGACCAGATACGGGTTGCCGGCGGTGTTGGCGGCGCTCTGCGCGCAGGCCGCAACGGTGGTGCCGCACTGGGCCGCGAGGTAGCCCTGGATCTGCGCCGAGGCCTGGGTGAACAGGCTCGGCATATCGAGCGCTGTGCCCGTGGTCGCGGCGTTGTCGCGATACATCGGGTTAGTGAGCGCCTGCGCGACGTCGTAGCTCGCCAGCGCCCGGCCGGCGATCACGTCGAGGGGATAATGCACGCCGAGCACCACGCGGCTGTCGCCGTACTCGGCGCCGCGGGCGAGCATGCCCTGGTATTGCTGCGGCACCAGCATCGCCTGGAGGATGCTCGTGGTGAAGCCGTAGGTGGTGTGGCCGCTCGGGAAGGCCGGGTTGGTGGTGATGCCGGCGAGCGCAGTCGGATCGAAGGCGACGTAGCGGCCCGGCGCCACCTGCGCGGGTCGCGAATTGCCGTAGACGTTCTGGCCCGGCTGGGTGTTGGTGACGCCGTAGGCGAGATCGTAGACGCTGCTGGTGAGGCTGGGCAGGCCGTTGGCGGTCGGCAGCGTGAAGCCGGCCGGGGCGACCGCCGGAACCGCGACGTAGTTGGCCGGCGTCACCGCCGGATTGTTGGCCGCACCGTTGGCGAGGTAGTTCTTGGCGACCGCCGAATCCGAGCCGGTGAAGCCGTTCGCCCGGACGATCAACTCGACCACGCGGCCGAGCGGACCGGCAGTGCCGGCGGCGGTGCCCTGCTGGTAGAGCGTACCGAGCCGCGGCCCGAGCCCGCCGACGGTCTGCTGCGGAACGATGCCGTTGACCGGTCTCTGCGCCGGCAGGCCACCTGCAAGATTGCCGCCGGCGCCGTAGGTGCCGAGGCCGGACGAGGCGAGGTTGTTGGTTGCCGAGCCGAGGATGAGCTTGTCCGAGATGGCGCGCTGCTGCCGCGGGAGGTCGGCGGCGTTGTTGAGCGAGACGCCCTGATCGAGGTTGCGCGTCAGGGTCGCGCGCCCGGCCTCGCTGGCGTTGAGCGACAGGAACGGCCCGAGCAGGTTGAGGACGTTGGCGTTGGCCCCTGTGATGTTGGCCGTCTGCGCCTGCGCCGCCGTCGCACCGAAGGCGCCGACGAGCAGGGCCGCGAGTGAGACGCTGCTTGCGTACCGCATGACTTGTTCTCCGGTGTCCGAATCGGCGGAACCGCCGCAGGGACCCTTGAACAAGCAGCTCGGCGACGCTTATTCATAATCGTGTCATATTGATCTTTGATGGCTTCGTGGCAACTGCGCAACACATGGTCGATAACAAAATAAGGCCGGGATTATCAGTAAATTTGCCAGCTCAATATTTGCTATGCCGTCGCCAGCGCTCCTTCGATTGCCCGCGCGACGGCAAGCGCACGCCCGTCGTCGCCGAAGCGGGCGATCACCTGCACGCCGAGCGGCAGGCCGTCGCCCGGCACCGGCACGTGGACGCAGGGCACGCCCATCAGCGTCCAGAGACGGTTGAAGCGCGCATCCCCCGTCGAGCCGAGCCCGTGCGGGGCACGGCCGATGCTGGACACCGTGAGGATCGCGTCGACATCCGAGAACAGCTCCTTCAGCAGACGGCGCGCCTGGTGCGCCTCGCGGCGGGCGGCGTCGTAGTCGGCCGCGCTGAGATCCTGCGCCCGGTCGAGCTGGCCGCGCAGGACCGGCGGCAGGGCGTCGCGGTGCTCGGCATATTCCCAGGCGAGCGCTTGGCGCGCCTCGAAATCCTGCACGGTCGGGTGCGCGGCCCAGGCCCGCGCGAAGGGCTCCGGCAGGACGAGATCGCGCACCGACGCCCCGGCCCGCTCGGCGGCGCGGGCGGTCCGCTCGAGGGCTGCGAGGGCGTCGGCGTCGGGGCTGCCGGCGAAATCTTGGAGGCACAGGGCGAGGCGCGGGCGCTCCGTTGCCGCCGTCTCGATGCCTGGCCGGTCCGCGATCAGGGCCAGCGCATGGGCGATGTCGGCGACCGACGCGCCGAACAGGCCCACCGTATCGAGCGCCCAGGAGAAGGTTTTGACGCCCACCGTCGGCAGCAGCCGGAACGAGGGCTTGATCGCCGCCACTCCGCAGAAAGCCGCCGGGCGGATCACCGAGCCGCCGGTCTGGGTGCCGAGCGCCAGCGGCAGCATCCCGGCGGCGACTGAGGCGGCCGAGCCCGAGGAGGAGCCGCCCGGCGTGTGGCCGGGATCGTGCGGGTTCACGGTGGCGGCGGGATCGAGGCCGGCAAAGGCCGTGGTCGCGGTCTTGGCGAGCGGCACCGCGCCGAGCGCCCGCAGCCGCGACACGATCGCCGCGTCCGCCCTCGGCCGCCAGCCGGCATGGATCGGCGAGCCGTACTCGGTCGCCATGTCGGCGGTGTCGATGATGTCCTTGATGCCCACCGCGATGCCGGCGAGCGGCCCGGTGTCAGGCACCGCCGCCTCGGGCGCGGTGCGCAGCACGGCGCCGATGCGGCCATCACGCGCGGCGATCCGTTCGCGCGCCGCGCGAACCGCATCCGCGGCGGAGAGGGTGCCGTCGGCGATGCGGGCGCGGATGTCGAGCAGCGATATCATGCATCTTCGAGTCACCGCCCGTCACCCATCTGTCAACAGCGCTCCACATGGGGGCAGGCGCGAGGCAGCATCGTTAGCGGCTCGTTTACGCGACGATGCGCATCGTCGCGTCCATGTGGCGTAAAGCGTTAGCGTTCTCGGCCCTGGTGCTGTTCGGCGCGGGGCTCACGGGCTGTGCGATCAACCGGTTCGAACGCCGGGAGGCATGGCGCGACCAAGCCGAACAGATGTGCATCGCCCGCAAGCTGGTGCAGCCGACGGCCTATGTCTCGCTCGCCAAGGAGATCGACGGTCCCGGCCCCTGCGGCATGCAGCAGCCCTTCCGGGTGACGCGGCTCGGCGGCGGCACGGTGGCACTCAAGCAGCGCATGACGCTGGCCTGCCCAGCGCTGGCCGAGGCCGAGGCGTGGCTCGCCGACACGATCCAGCCGGCCGCCAATCTCTATTTCGGCGTACCGGTGGCCGAGATCAACGCGGGCTCCTATTCCTGCCGCGGCCGCAACAACCAGGTCGGCGCCAAGCTCTCCGAACATTCCTTCGGCAACGCGCTCGACATCATGTCCTTCACGCTCGCCGACGGCCACGTCATCACCGTCAAGGGCGGCTGGCGCGGCACCGAGGCCGAGCAGGCTTTTCTGCGCGAAGTCTTCGTGGGAGCCTGCGCCCGGTTCTCGACCGTTCTGGCGCCGGGCTCCAACGTGTTCCACTACGACCACATCCACGTCGATCTGGCGATGCACGACCCGCGCGGCCTGCGACGCGTGTGCAAGCCGCTGCTGAAGTTCGAGTCGCAGCTCAACGCCGCCAACGGCTCGCCGCGTCCGCTGGCCTCGCCGCGCCCGCCCGCGCGCCAGACGATGCCGACTCAGGCGCCGATCGACGTCGAGGAGGACGATCCCTACGGCGTCGCCCCCACCTCCTCGCGTACCACCGGCACGCGGGTCGCCCGCGCCCCGGCCGCTCCCGCGCCGACCGCCTACGCCGCCGCACCGGCACCCCGGCGCGCCCCGGTCCCGGCACACGACGCGGCCTACGCGCCGCTGTCGCTGGCCGCGCCCCAGGTCTCGGATCACGCCCCGGACGAGCCGATCTATTAATCCGTCCAGGGTGTGCCCGGCACACCCCAGGCCGGCCCAAAAGCGGCGCCCGCGCCCGGTCGAAGCTTGACTTGAGCCAAGCGCGGCGCATCGTCTTTCGCCCATCCGGTGCCCGCCGCGACACGCCCTGCGAGGGCGGGCGTCGCGCGGTACCCTCAACAGGCGGATCAGAGCGGCATGCGCCCGAACCTTCCCCTCGCCGTCCTGGCGCTCGGCCTCTTCACGGCATCGTCCGTGCTGCCGGCGCTCGCCCGCTCCGGCCGCGAGGAGATCTCGCCGGCCGAGGAGCAGACCTTCCCCTACGACGCCGACATTCCCGGCTGCCAGGACACCGGCGTTCTGGAAAAGGTCTCGACCCAGTTCGCCGAGAAGGAGGCGAAGTTCTGGAACTCGTCCCTGACGATCGTCTCCTATGAGCGGATCGAGCGCACGGCGTGGCGGCCCTACGGCGTCGACTTCATCCCGCGCCGCTACTGCTCGGCGCTGGCCACCACCTCGGACGGGGTGCGGCGCAAGGTCGATTACTCGGTGCGCGAGAGCCTCGGCATCATTGGCTCGACCTGGGGCGTCGATTTCTGCGTCCACGGCCTCGACCGCAACAACGCCTACGCCTACGCCACTGCCTGCCGGATGGCCCGGCCCTGATCGATGGTTGAGAAAGGTGGGCGGGCGGCGGACACACGCTTGACTTGTACTCCGCCCCCGGCATCGTCCTGAGACGTCCCGCGCCCCGAGTCCCGTCCATGCCCCGCCTCCGCCGCCTCGCTGCCCTGGCCCTCGGCCTCACCCTGGCCTCCGGAGCGCAGGCACAGGATTTCGGCGGCTTTCGCCGCGGGGCTGAGCCCGGCTCGTTCGACTTCTACGTGTTGGCGCTGTCGTGGTCGCCGACCTATTGCGACGGTGAGGGCGCGCGTCGCGACCGCAATGGGCAATGCGCACCGGGCCGCGGCCTCGGCTTCGTGGTGCACGGGCTGTGGCCGCAATTCGAGCGCGGCTATCCCTCGAACTGCTCGGCGGTGGAGCGCCCGCTGACCCGCAGCGCGGTCGAGGCCGCGGGCGAGATCATGCCGAGCGAGGGGCTCGCCCGCCACGAGTGGCGCACCCACGGCACCTGCTCCGGGCTCGATCCGGTCGCTTATTTCAAGGCGGTGAAGACGGCCCGCGAGGCGGTGACGATCCCCGAGGCCTTCGTGAAGCCGCAGGGCGACATGCGGGCCGCCCCAATCGAGATCGCCCGGCAATTCGTGATGGCCAACAAGGGCCTGCGTCCGGACATGATGTCGGTGACCTGCCGCCGCGGGCAGTTGCAGGAGGTGCGGATCTGCTTCTCGAAGGATCTGCGCGGCTTCACCCCCTGCCCCGAGGTCGCGCGCCAGAATTGCCGCGCGGGCGAGGTTTCGGTCGAGGCGGCGCGCTGACGCGGGCGCGACTTTCCTGTTAAGCGCGGTCCTCAGACAGCGAGGACCATGCCCTGAACTACCGCCACGCCTTCCACGCCGGCAATTTCGCGGACGTACTCAAGCACCTCGTGCTGACGCGCGTGCTCGTGCATCTCTGCGCCAAGGACAAACCGTTCCGAGCGATCGACACCCATGCGGGCCTCGGCGTCTACGATCTCGAGGCGGACGAAGCCGGGCGCACCGGCGAATGGCGTGACGGCTTCGGCCGGCTCGACGCGCCGTTCGAACCGGAGGTCGAGGCCCTGCTCGCGCCCTACCGGGCGGCGGTCGCGGCGGTGAAGGCGCGCTTCGGCCCCACCACCTATCCCGGCTCGCCCGCGATCATTCGCGAGCATCTGCGCGCGGGCGACAAAGGCGTGTTCGTGGAGTTGCATCCGGCCGACGCGCAGACGCTGGCGCAGCGCTACGCCAGCGATTCCCGCACCAAGGTGATGCATCTCGACGGCTGGACCGCCCTCAACGCGCTGATCCCACCGCCGGAGCGCCGCGGCCTCGTGCTGATCGACCCGCCCTATGAGGAGCGCGGCGAGATCGACCGGCTGGGCGCGCACCTGTTGAAGGCCGCGCGGAAGTGGCCGACCGGGACATATCTCGGCTGGTACCCGATCAAGGACGTCGCCGGGATCGACCGCATGGCGGCGGCACTCGACCAGGGACTGGAGCGGCCGGCGCTTCGTCTGGACCTGATGATCGAGCGGCCCGACGATCCGACGCGGCTGACCGGCACCGGCCTCGTCGTCATCAATCCACCCTGGATGCTGACGAGGGAGGCGGAACTGTTCCTGCCGGCCCTGGCGGAGCGGCTGGCCCGCAGCGGCTACGGCGCCTTCCGCTGCGAGCGGCTCGGGCCGAAAGGGTGAGAACCCGCCCGCTCAGTGCAGGGTCCCCTCTCCCGGCTCGGCCGGATCATCCGCCGCGTCGATCGCCTCGGCGAAGGGGAATTCCAGGACCACCTCACCCGCCTCGTCGGTGACGACGAGGATGGCCGCGACGAGACGCGGGTCACCGCCCTCGTCCTCCAGGCTCGCCCGGATCGTCGCCCGCGCCACCCGCCACGCCTGATCGGGATCGCGCAGCTCCACGCCGTCCTCGTCGGTGAGCGTGTCGGCGGCGATGCGGGTGTGGAAGAAGTAGCGCGGCACGGGGGAGGCTCGCTTACTTGGCCGGAGCGGGCTGCGCGTTCTGTCCGCCCGCCTTGTCCTTCTTGTTGGCCTCGTGGTGGCCGATCACGCAACCCGCGGCGGCACCGGCCTTGCCGTGGCCGGCCATGCTTCCCGCCGCACCGCCGACGACGGCGCCCTTAAGGCAGCCCTTGGCCTCGGCCGGGCCGGCGAGAACCGCGACGCCGAGGGCAAGGACGGCCGCTGTGAGAACCGGATTCTTCATCGCTTGAGCCTCTCATGAAAGCATCGCCCGGAAACCGAGGTCCGGGCCGATGCGAGCGGGTGAGACGCCAACCAGCCGCCGATCGCATCCGTTCCGTCGGTCAGGCCGCGACCCGGCCTTCGAGCGGGAACACCTTGGCCGGGTTCATCAGCCAGGCCGGATCGAACACATTGCGCACCCGCATCTGCTGTTCGAGGTCAGCTTGCGCGTACTGGAAGCGCATCAGCTCGCGCTTCTCGATGCCGACGCCGTGCTCGCCGGTGAGGCAGCCGCCGACCTCGACGCAGAGCTTGAGGATCGCGTCGCCCGCGGCCTCCGCCTTCTGCAGCTCGCCCGGCGTGTTGATGTCGAACAGGATCAGCGGGTGCAGGTTGCCGTCACCGGCATGGAACACGTTGGCGACGCGCAGGCCCTTCTCGGCGCAGATCGCCTCGATCCGCTCCAGCACATGGCCGAGCTGGCCGGTGGGGATCGTGCCATCCATGCAGATGTAGTCGGAGATGCGGCCGGTTGCGCCGAAGGCGGACTTGCGGCCCTTCCAGATCGCGGCGGATTCGGCCTCCGACTTCGAGACGCGGATGCTGGTCGGGTTGAAGCGCGCGGCAATGGCCTCGATCCGGGCCAGCATGTCGGTGCATTCCTCGTCCGAGCCCTCGACCTCGATGATCAGCATCGCGGCGGCGTCACGCGGGTAGCCGGCTCCCGAAAAATCGTCGGTGATGAGGATCGCCTCGCGGTCCATGTACTCGATGGCGACGGGGATAATGCCCGCCGCGATGATCGCCGCGGTGCAGGCGCCGGCATCCTCGACCGAGGAGAAGCCGACCAGCGCGGGCCGGGCGCCTTCGGCCGCGCGCAGGATGCGCACGGTCGCCTCGGTGACGATGCCGAGCTGCCCTTCCGAGCCGCAGATCAGGCCGAGCAGGTCGTAGCCGGGCGCATCGAGATGCTCGCCGCCGAGCTCGACCACGGTGCCGTCGTTGGTCACCAGCGTCACGCCCATGAGGTTGTTCGTGGTCACGCCGTATTTCAGGCAATGCGCCCCGCCGGAATTCATGGCGATGTTGCCGGCGATGGTGCAGGCGAGCTGGCTCGACGGATCGGGGGCGTAGAAGAAGCCCTCGTGCGCCACGGCCCCCGAGATCGCGAGATTGGTGATTCCGGCCTCGACCCGAGCGGTCCGGTTGGCGAAATCGAGATCGAGGATGCGCGTCATCTTGCCCACCCCGAGAATGATCGCGTCTTCCTGTGCGATGGCGCCGCCGGCGAGCGACGTGCCGGCGCCGCGCGGCACCACCCGCACGCCGTTGGCGTGGCAGAAGGCCATCACCGCCGAGACCTCCGCCGTCGTCGAGGGCAGCACCACGGCGAGCGGCATCTTGCGGTAGGCGGTGAGCCCGTCGGTCTCGAAGGCGCGGCGCTCGTCCTCCGTCGTCACCAGGGCTTCCGGCGCGACCAGCGCGGACAGCCCCTCGATGATCGTGTCGCGGCGGGCGACGACATCCGCATCCGGTGCGGGGAAGGCGATCGACATGGCCGGCATCTCCTCCAGAAATGGGTTCGGCGTCTTCGCTCGGACGCGCGTTGTCGGACTGGGCTCACTTCGACTGTGCGTCCGCGCTGGTCGGTCATCCACAGGTGCCCTACAGGGCCTTCAGCCCCGCTTCAGCCGCCTGATCCCAGTTTTACCCGGACGACGCCGACAGCGCATTCTAGCCGAAACACGTTCGAGACGCACAAGTGGTTCCTGCCGACCCATGCAGCCACCGAAAGGAGCGTGAGCGTCTTCGTGAAGTGGCCTCGACTGGACGCCTGCCCGGCTTAGTCTATATCTGTTCTAAGGCTAAAAGCTCTGCCATAAGCAAGCCGGCTTCGGCCGTTCCAAGGAGGAAAAAAACGATGCGTCATCTCATCCTCGGCGCCGCCTTCGCGCTGCTGCTTCCTGTTGCCGCCCATGCCGAGGGCGATGCCGCCGCCGGCGAGAAGGCGTTCGCTCCCTGCAAGGCCTGCCACAACTTCGAGAAGAACGGCGTCGGCCCGACCCTGAAGGGTGTCTTCGGTGCGAAGGCTGGTGAGGGCGCCGATGGCTACGCCTTCTCCGACGCGCTGAAGAAGTCCGGCATCACCTGGGACGAGGCCAACCTCAAGGAGTGGCTGATCGATCCGAAGAAGAAGGTCCCCGGCACCAAGATGGTTTTCCCCGGCGTCAAGGACCCGAAGAAGGTCGACGACATCATCGCCTACATCAAGTCCAAGTCCTAAGTCCCGAGCGGCGCCCTCGCGCCGCTCTCTCGGAAAACGGAAAGCCGCCCTTCGGGGCGGCTTTTTCGTTTTCGGCCTGCTGTGGAGAGAGCCCCGTCATGCCCAGATCGATCGACGCCATGGTTAGGGCGGAGCCAGACTTCGGCGGGACCCATCGCGCTGGCCCGACGGCGGGCTCCTCAAACGTCGCGCGGCCTCGCCGATACGGCGTCCGCTTCGATCCCGTGGAACCGCGCTTCAGCCGGATGCATTGGCCGCCGTCAGATCGGTGCTACCGGCGCGGGCGTGAAGCTCGTCACGCATCAAGGCCAGGTTGTCGAGCAGCGCGCGCCGCTCATCGAGGGTCATCCCAGTCATGCCGCCCACCGTGTGGGGCAGGCAGTCCATCTTGCCCTTGAGGCCCCGCCCCTTCTCGGTGAGGAAGATGCTGACCTGACGCTCGTCCGGCCGGTCACGGGCGCGGCGAACATGGCCGGAGGCTTCGAGGCGCTTGAGGAGCGGCGTGAGAGTGCCCGAATCGAGGAAGAGGCGGCTGCCGATCTCTTTGACCGAAAGGCCCTCCTCCTCCCACAGCACCAGCAGCACGAGATATTGCGGGTAGGTCAGTTCGTGGTGGGCCAGCAGGCTGCGGTAGGCCCGCCCGAAGGCATGCGCCGCCGCGTAGACGGCGAAGCAGAGCTGGTTGTCGAGGGATTGCGGGTCATCGCGGCCCGTTTGACTCATGACACTCTTCCTCGGTGCGCACGCGACGCACTGGCGTTTCGAACCCGCGGTCAGATCCGACACTGGCCGATATGGGGGCGGCGGGCCGCCTTCGCGAATCGCCGGGCCGCCTCGCGATCCGCCGACGCCTCCGAAAAGACCCCCGCACGGAAGGCAGCAGCCTCTTTCGGCTCTGTGATCTTCCGCGACAGGCATCCCCGCCGACGGCAGCCGCGCGGCAGAAGCCCTGCGACAGACCTAAGACTCGGACCCTAAAGAAAAATCGCCGTGGGTACAATCGAACCACGCGCATGGCTTTCGCGGCGATCCGCATAAAAGATTCGCTTCCGAAGCCGGAACGGCAAGAAACCGCCGCTCACACCTCGAAAACGGGAGATTGAGCCCCTGCTTCGAGCGTGCCGCTCCATCATCGACCCAAGCACGCTGCGTGACGCTGCGACACCCATCCGGTCTGTCACCTCGGATATCGCCCCCGCCGTCATCGCGAGCGACAGCGAAGCGATCCAGCGCGCGACCTGTCCGGCAGGGGCGCGCCCTGCATCGCTTCGGCTTCGCCTCGCCATGACGCCGAGGAGACCGAACTCATCAATCGGTTTTGGTATGAACCGGCTCGGCGCAGGCCGAAGTGGGTGCCGTGCGCCGCTTAGAACCTATCTCGCTAGGCGCTGAGGCTCGGCGCCCTAGTTTGTCGGGATGACCGAGCCTCGCAAGCGCCGCCCGAGCAAGCCGTCAGTTCTGGACGACGGCTATCGCCTGCCCGACGATCTGTGGGCGCGGATGGAGCGCTTGCTGCCTCCACGTCCGCCTCATCCTCTGGGCTGTCACAACCCGCGGACGCCCGATCGCAAGGCGATGGACGCGATCCTGTTCGTGCTGCGCACCGGATGCCAGTGGAACGCCCTGACCGCCACCGGGATCTGCACCTCTTCCTCGGCCCATCGCCGGTTCCAGGAGTGGACGCAGGCCGGGGTGTTCGAGGCGTTCTGGCGGGAGGGCCTGCTGGCCTACGACGATCTGGTCGGGATCGACTGGACGTGGTTGTCGCTGGATGCAGCCATGGGCAAGGCGCCCCTGGGTGGGGGAAAAAACCGGCCCCAACCCGACCGACCGCGGCAAGCGCGGGGTCAAGCGCTCGGTGCTCACTGACGGACGCGGCGTCCCGATCAGCGTCGTCATCGCGGGCGCCAACGTCAACGACCATCTTCTCATGGGTGAGACCTTGGACGCCGTACCCGTCGCCCGGCCCAAACCGACCAGACGCTCGCCCCTGCACCTGTGCCTCGACAAGGGATACGACTACGCCACCTCCCGGACCTTGGTCGAGGAGCGCGGCTTCACCCTCCACCTGCGCCGCCGAGGCGAGGAGATCCACGCCAAACGCCACCGCGGGGCCAAGGCGCGCAGATGGGTCGTCGAGCGCGCCCACGCTTGGCTCAACCGCTTCCGTGGCATCCTCATCCGCTGGCCCAAAAAGCCCCGGAACTACCGAGCCCTCGTCCACTTCGCCTGCGGGATCATCGCCGCTCAACAAACCCTACCGGGATAGGTTCTTAGGGGGCCGGAGCATCGTCCTCTCCCGAAAGCCGGCGGCTTGCTTCCGGGACAATGCGCTAGCTCTTGCCGTTCCCCGCCTCGTCCCCGGTCGGTTCGGCCGGGCTGTCGATGGTGCAGGCCACCGCCTGGACCGCCGCGTCGGCCACGGCGCGCTCGCTCGGGAGGGCGGCGATGACCCGCACTACCGCGAAGCCGCGCCGGGCGGGCGCGATGATGCGCACGTCGCGTGTCACCTCACCGGCCACGTCGTTGGCCAGAGCCTCATCGTACTGGGCGCGGGTCATCACCACGAGATCGAGGCCGCCGCGCACCGCAGCCTGATCGGTCACCGCGTAGAAGGCGCCGCGGCGGCTGTGCATCGAGACCGAGAGCATCAGCGAACCGGCCTGGGCCGAGAGCCGCATCGGTCCGTCATCGAGATCGTAGGAGCACACGCCGACCGAGACCGCCGGATCGGGATTGGGCAGCCACGCCCCGCCGGCCGCCGGCGGGCCGCCCGCGAGGCCGTGGATGCGCAAAGGGTGGTCGAGGGTCTCGCTCGCCCGGGCGCGGGTGAAGGCGTCGCCCTCCGAGAAGCGCGGGATCGCCAGCACGGTCGCGATGTGGACGATCCCGGCGATGAGGAGGCCGCAGGCGGTGGCGAGCCAGAAGGCGCTCCGGCTCATGAAGCGCACCCCGTCCGCTCGATCGCCGGCAGGCTGTCGCGGTCGAGAGAGCCGACGCTCGCGGCGACCGGCGTGTCGTAGAGGCGAAGCGCCAGCCGCACCGGCCCGCTCGGCCGCGGCATCGGCAGCCAGTTGCCGGACTGGACCTCGGGACTGAGCAGGATCGCGAAACGGCCGTCCGTCTCGCGCAGGATCTCGGTGGAGGTGAAACCCGTTCGCACCGGCTCCTGCCCCGGCGCGGGCGCGCCGCGGCCGGTCACGGTGATCGTCCAGGCGCGGGCCGGCGGCGTGACGCCCGAGAGGCGATAGGTACAGGCGGCATCGAGGATGCGCCCGCCGTCGTCGCTGGCCGCCGTCAGCAGCATGCCCTCCCCGACCGCGAGAGGAATGTCGCCGCGCCGCGCATTGACGGCGCGGGCATAGGGGTCGGTATCGAGCGAGCCGGCCTTGGGCCACGCCGTCCAGCTTCCGATCGATGTTCCGCCGAAGGGATAGCCGCCGCTGGTGGCGTAGTCGGCGCTGGCGAGCCCCAGAAGGCCGCCGAGGGTGAGCGCGTAGACGAACAATCCGACCCGCGAACTGCGCGAGGCGGCGCCGCGGGCCAGGCGGCGCAGGCGTGAGGACGCATCCTCGCGCCCAGGGGCTCCGGTCGCCGGGCCGACTCCACTCGACAGGGCCATCGGGATCGGCCTCAGGGCGTCCCGAAGCCGCCGGAGGCGCGGGCGCCCTCGGCGACGTCGACGGGCGCGAGGCCCGGTGCCCGCATCCGATCGGGGGCGACGGCGCCGGAGCGGGCCGGCTCGGGCTTCGCCGCGGAGCGACTGGTCTCGACGGTGCGGAACAGGCCGTTCAGGCTCGACAGCACCTCGAAGGAGCGGCGCGAGAGCCGGCCGCTCGAACTGGCGGCCGCCGCCGCGCTATCGGCCTGGGCCTGAGCCGCCTGCGGCGCGCCCTTGCGCTCGTTCAGGCCGGGCATCGGCTTCAGCTCGATGCCCTGGTGGGCGGGCGCCATGATCTCGTGCCACGTCATCGCGGGAAGCGAACCGCCGGTCATCTTGTTGGTCGGGCTATGATCGTCGTTGCCGTACCAGACGGCGCCGACATAATTGCCGGTGTAGCCCACGAACCAGGCATCGCGGTAGCCGTTGGTGGTGCCGGTCTTGCCCGCGACCTTCACGCCCTCGATCTGGGCTTTGCGCGCGGTGCCCTCCTCGACGACCTTGTTGAGCATATAATTCATGTCCGCCGTCACCTGGGACGAGAGCACCTGAACCGGCTTCTCGTCGGCGTGACGGTAGATCACCTCGCCGCTGGAATTGCGCACCTCGCTGGCGACGTAGGGCTTGGCCACCCGCCCGCCATTGGCGAAGACGGCGAAGCCCGCCGCCTGATCCATCACCGTCACCTCGGTGGCGCCGATCGGCAAGGAGGGCGTGTCGGTAAGCGGCGTCGTCACCCCCATCGCCTTGGCGAGCTGGATGATTCTCTCGCGCCCCGCCTTGGCCGCCTTCCACTCGTGAGTGATGCCCATTCCCTTGCCGATGGCGGTGGTGATCTTGATCGGGATCGTGTTGACCGATTTCGCCACCGCGAGCCACATTGGCTGCCGGCCGGAATAGGAGCGACCGTAATTCTGCGGGCACCAATTGCCGACGCAGACGGGCGAGTCCACCACCGCCGTGTCCGGCTTGTAGAGACCCGAGGCCAGCGCCGCGGCGTAAACGTAGGGCTTGAACGAGGAGCCGGGCTGGCGCAGCGCGTCGGTGGCCCGGTTGAACTGGCTCTCGCCGTAATCGGCGCCGCCGACCATGGCGCGCAAAGCCCCGTCGGGGTCGAGGATCACGACGCCGGCCTCGTCCACGTCGTACTGATCGCCGAAGCGGCGCAGGGTGTTCTCCACTGCCTGATCGGCGGAGCGCTGGATCGAGAGGTCGAGCGGCGTCTTCACCGTAAGGACGCGGTCGTTGCGCAGCTTGCCCGCATCGGCCAGCCGCTTCACCTCGTTGAAGGCCCAATCGAGGTAGTAGTCGGCGGTGATGTCCTTGGTGCGGGTCACCGGGGTCGCGGGGTTGCGCAACGCCGTCTGGATCTGGCCCTCGGTGACGAAGCCGGCCTCGACCATGTTGTGCAGCACGTCCACCGCCCGGCTGCGGGCGGCCGGCAGGTTGACGTTGGGCGAGTACTTGGTCGGCGCCTTGAACAGGCCGGCGAGCATCGCGGCCTCCGCCAGCGTGATGTCCTGCAGACGCTTGCCGAAATAATAATCCGCCGCCGCCACGGCGCCGAAGGTGCCGCCGCCCATATAGGCGCGGTCGAGATAGAGCTTCAGGATCTGGTTCTTGGTCAGGTGCGTCTCGAGCCAGAACGACAGGAACGCCTCGTTGATCTTGCGCTCCAGCGAGCGCTCGTTCGACAGGAACAGGTTCTTGGCGAGCTGCTGCGTCAGGGTCGAGCCGCCCTGCATGTTGCCCTTGCCGGACGAGTTCGAGACGAGCGCCCGCGCCGTGCCGATCGGGTCGATGCCCCAGTGCTCGTAGAAGCGCCGGTCCTCGGTCGAGAGCAGCGCCTTGATCATCAGTTCGGGGAAATCGTCGAACTTCAACGAGTCGTCATGCTTGATGCCGCGGCGCCCGACCTCGGTGCCGTAGCGGTCGAGGAAGGTGACGGCGAGATCCTGGGCCTTGAGCCAGTTGTCGCTGGTGAGATTGAAGGCGGGCTGGGCCAGGAACAGCAGCATCAGGGCGCCGGCCGTGCCGATGGTGACGCCCTCGCTGGTGAGGTCGAGGACGGTTCGCTTCCAGCCGCGGACGGAGAAGACCTGCATCCGCGCCTGGAAGCGCTCATAGGCCTCCGTCGTGGAATGGCCGCCCTCGTAGAGGCTCGCATTGACCCAGGCATCGAAGGCCAGGGCCGCGCGGCTGATCCGCGTCGTCAGCGTCTTGAGGCTGGGCAGGCGCAAGGCGGATTCCGGTTTCTCTCGACGTTGGCCGGGTCGGTTGAGGAGCGGTGCAGACCGACAACGATACCCCGATACGTTCTGTATCAGGACACGCGCCGGCCCGCGAGCTTCCGCTTCCGTTAAGGAACGCGAAGAACGGGCCGGCGGCACCCGGCGCCCCGTCAACCGCGCATTAACCTTAAGAAAGCTCTGACAGCCGAATCCGGCCGTCGGATGGCGTGGACGGCCGATCATCCGGCCACGCTTGCCCCCGGGGCGGCCATGCGGCAGGAGGGGCGCCTTGTCCCGAAACGAGACGATCAAGGAAGGCGAGGCGCCAGAGATGGCCGAGCGCAGCGATGGGCCGTTCTGGCGCGTGAAGAGCCTCGAGGCGATGAGCCCGGCGGAGTGGGAAAGCCTATGCGACGGCTGCGGACGCTGCTGCCTGCTCAAGCTCGAGGACGACGACACCGGCGAGATCCACCACACCGATGTCGGCTGCACGCTGCTCGACACCCATACCTGCCGCTGCAGCGACTATCGCAACCGGGCCAAGCGCGTGCCGGACTGCGTGCGCCTGACCCCTGAGGCGGTGCGCACGATCCCCTGGCTGCCGCCGACCTGCGCCTACCGCCTCGTGCGCGAGGGCCGCGACCTGCCGGCCTGGCACCCGCTCAAGACCGGCCGCCGGGCGAGCGTCCACGAGGCCGGCATCTCGGTGCGCGGACGCGTCGCCGGCAACGAGGAGGAGTTTGCCGAGGACGAACTGGTCGAGCGCATCGTCGCTTGGCCGGACGAGGCGGCGTGACGCACGGGGCTCAGGCCGCCCGCGGCAGCGGAAGCTGAGGCAAGGCCGTCACGGCGAGGCCGAAATCGAGGGCCGTCTCGATCCCCTCCCGCCACAGCGAGAGCGGCGTCGCCTGAGCGAGCCGGATCGTTCCCTTGTTCTCGCCCTCCTCAAGACGCATCTGCGCGCCGAATCCCACGACCAGCCGGCGCATGGCGGCGTTGTAGGGCAGACAGCGCAGGCGAAGCTCGGCGATCCCGCGATTGCGGGCCGCCTCCGTCAGACGCCGCAGCAGCATCGAGCCGAGGCCCGCCCGCCGGAATCCCTGCTCGACCGTGAGCGCGACCTCCGCACGCCGCGCTCCGGACGCCCCGCTGCCGAAGGGGCGCAACTCGCCGAGCGCCCGCAGGGTGCCGCCCACGAAGACGCCGACGACCATGCCGGACATCACCGTCGCCCGCTCCGCATAATCGGCCAAAGCCCTGTCCCCGACGGACGCCATGAACCGGCTCGCACGGGTCTCGGCGTCGAGGCGGAGGAAGAAGGCGCGCAAAGCCGGGCCGTCGCTCGGCCAGAGGCGGCGCAGGCTCGTCCCGCCGCGACATGCGACTGGACGGCGCGAGGAATGATCGACGGGAGAGTGGGACACGGAGGCGGAGGACATGGGGAAAGTGGAGAACTCTTGCGGTATGCCGGATCGGCGATCGGCCGCGCAGGCCCCCTCCCCGACGCGGTCACACGGGATTTGGCCCGCGACCCTTCCTCTCGCAATGCACCAAAGTGCCGGATCGTCACGCCCGACCGCATAGCTGGCCTGCCGGGCCCGACCTGCTCGCCGAACCGCAGGAACGTAACTCCGGTCAAACACCAAAGCCCAGGATTTCTAACATCATGTTATCTTTTATTTAAATCCTGGCCGATAGACTGCCATCATGCGGCAAGAATCGAACTACATTGAGAACGAACAGGGCTCGGCAGCCGTAGAATTCGCTCTGGTCGGCTCGGCATTCATCATCACTTTGTTTTTCATCATGGCAACGGCCTTAGTCTTGTATATCAACCAGGTGCTCGACAATGCCACGGCGCGGGCATCACGGAAGATCCTGACCGGCGACCTCCAGTCACAATCCACGGCGGCGACACTGGAGGGTTTCAAGCAGAGCGTCTGCGGATATCTGCCGGCCGCGTTCTCCTGCAACGACATCATCGTGAACCTCTACGTCGTGCCGAGATCGGCGCAGCCCAGCGGTTACTACTCCTTCGTCAGTTCCGACATGAACGGCGTCATCGTCTCCAATCTCGCGTCAGGGGCCGGGGTGCTCAATATGGGCGGCCGGGGGGACTATCAGTACCTGCAGGTCATCTATCCGATCACCTTCCTGCCCGCACCGATCTCGTCCTGGCTGAGCGGCGGAGCGACCTACAACGGCAAGCCGGCCTATCTCGCGATCTCGGCCGCGGCCTTCCGCAACGAGCAGTACTGATGGCGGTGCATCCCCCTCATACGCCCTCGCCCGCGGCGCTGCCCGTTCCGGGATCGACGCGCGGGTGCGGCCGCCGCAGCGGGGCTCTGTTGCGGGCCGCCCGGACCGGCCTTGCCCTCCGTGTCGCGCGCTTCCGTGCGGCCGAAGGCGCCATGGCCGCCGTCGAGTTCGCGCTGATCCTGCCGACCCTGCTGCTGATCATGTTCGCCAGCATCCAGATCGTTGCCTACATCGACGCGACCCGTAAGGTCGAACTGGTCGCCCATTCGATCAGCCAGATGATCTCGCAGGCGGCGCCGCCGAGGAACACGACGGTTGCGCAGGTCAACGCCGCCGACCTGCACTTCAGCTACGACTCGGCGCTCGTGCTTTTTCCCTACGTGATGAAGGATGCCAAGCGCCGCGGCGTCGCGTGGTGGCAGACCATCTCGATCAATTACGCCGCCATTCAGTTCAGGGCGAGAAACGCGGCCTGCCAGAGCCGGACCGACACCAGCGGCGACCTAAGCGCCTGCTTCGACGCCAACGTGGTCTGGACCAGCACCGGCACGCACCAGCCGGCCAGCGGCGAGAACTATCGACCCTGCAACCCGGCGCAGTTGCCGGCTGACGACGATGCATCGCCGAACCGGGCCACCCTGCCGCGCTCGTCCTACGGACCTGGATCCCTGGTGGCGATCGACGTGGTGTTCGACTTCCAGCCGACCTTCGGCTCGGGCTTCGTTCCGGCCATCCGGATCGCGCGATCGGCCTACGTGATGCCGCGCTACGCTTCGCTGGTGAACTACGACACGACCAACAACACAGGGATCGCGACCAGATGTACCGGCTTTTGACCCGCGCGCGCCGGCTCAAGGGCCGGGCGAAGGCCCTGGCCGCCGATCACGGCGGCAGCATCAATATCATGTTCGCCATGGCGGTGATCCCGACCGTCGGCCTCGTCGGTCTCGGTGTCGATTACGGCATGGCGATCACCGGCAAGACGCGGCTCGACAACGCGGCGGACAACGCGGCGCTCGCGGGCGTCGTGACGGCCAAGGAGTACATCGCCGCCAACGCGAAGCAGAGCGACGTGACGACCGCAGGCCTCACCGCGGGCCGGAACCAGGCCCTCAAGGCCTTCAACATCAATGCCGGCAGCGTGTCGTTCGCGACGGTGAACCTGTCGCCGCCGCAGGTGACACGAAGCGGGAACGTGCTCACCGCGGCGATCACCTATACGGCGACGGTTCAGAGCGTGTTCGGGAAGATCCTCGGCGTGTCGGCGTCGACCTTCAGCAACACCGTGACCGCCTCGGCGGACCTGGCAGGCTACTCCGACTTCTACCTGATGGTCGATGTGTCGGGCTCCATGGGGCTGCCGACGACGGATGCCGATGCGGAGAAGCTTGCCAGCCAGAGCGTCGAGTCTCAGGGAAATTGCCAGTTCGCGTGTCACTTCCCGACGGCGAAGGGTTGGAATCTGGCCGCGGGAAAAATTCAGTTGCGCTCCGACGCCGTGAACAACGCCGTCTGCGCCCTTCTCGACCGAGCCTCGACGCCGGTCGTGCCGAACCAGTATCGGATCGGCATCTACCCGTTCATCAACCGGTTGGCGACGCTGTCGCCGCTCAGCGACACCACCACATCGCTGGCCTCGATGAAAACCCTCGCTGAGTGCGACAAGAAGTGGCCGCTGGCCTTCACTAAGCTTCTCGATACCGGCAGCACACAGCTCTACACCAACAACGATCCAACCACCGGCACCGGGAGCGGCGGCACCCATTTCGAAACGGCCCTGCCGCAGATGAAATCGGCTATCCAGACCTATGGCAATGGGTCCAGCGTGACGAATCCGAAGCCGTTCGTGTTCCTCATCACCGACGGGATGCAGAACAGCCAGACCTATTCGTCCTGGAAGGACAAGAGGACCTATCCCGGCAGTCCGTCAAAGTTCACAGGTTATCGCTATGCCGAGTGGGACGGATCGCAGCCTGCTCAGATCGATCCATCGAAATGCACTGACCTGAAAAACGCTGGCGCAACCATTTCTGTGCTTTATATTCCGTATAATTTTGTCAAGACATATGGCAAGGACGCCACTATCGTACGGGAAAACAACTTGGTCAACGGGTTCAGCCCGACCCTCGCCGACCCGCTGCGCAGGTGCGCCTCGCCAGGCATGTTCTTCAAGGCCGACAGCGCGGAGGGCATCACCGCAGCGCTCCGCGAGATGTTTGATCAGGCGCTGAAGGTGGCGCGTATCACGGAGTAGGCTCGTGGGCCCGTGCCACGGCTCGAGCTTCGGATCGAAGCGGATGTTTGCACGGTTGCCTCGTGCCGGCTTGATCGCCGTGTCGCGGCGCGGCAGAGCGGGCAAGCCCCGTCTCCGCCGGCCCGCTCGCCGAACGAGGCGCCTCCTCACGCGAACGATCGGCCGGGATGCCCGAGAGTCACGCCCCCTCCGACCCTGCCCGCGCCGGCGCGGCCCCGCCCGGCCGGGTCCGCGAGCGCTACGACGCCCTGGTGGCCTCGGGCGCGATCGAGCGCGACCCCTCGCAGATCCGCCTCGTCCAGGCCCTCGACAGGCTGGTGCAGAACCTGGAACGCCGCCGCCGGGCGAAGAAGGGCAGTGCGCTCGGTTGGCTGTTCGGTCGCAAGGACGACGATGCCGGGCCCCCGAAGGGGCTCTACATCTGGGGCTCGGTCGGCCGCGGCAAGACCATGCTGATGGACCTGTTCCACGAGGTTGCGCCGGGCCCGAAGCGGCGGGTGCACTTCCACGGCTTCCTCGCCGACGCGCATGAGCGCATCCACGCCCACCGGCAGGCGCTGAAGCGCGGCGAGGCGAAGGGCGACGACCCGATCCCGCCCGTGGCCGACGCGCTGGCCGCGGAGGCGACGCTGCTGTGCTTCGACGAGTTCACGGTGACCGACATCGCCGACGCGATGATCCTGGGCCGCCTGTTCGGGGCGCTGTTCAAGCGCGGCGTGACGGTGGTGGCGACCTCCAACGTCGAGCCCGACCGGCTCTACGAGGGTGGCCTCAACCGCGCGCTGTTCCTGCCCTTCGTGGCGGAACTGACGCAGCGGGTGGAGGTGCTTCGCCTCGATTCCCGCACCGATTTCCGGCTGGAGAAGCTCGGCGGCAGCTCGGTCTACCATGTTCCGGCGGATGCGGCGGCCAATGCTGCGCTGGACGCCGCCTTCAAGGCGCTCACAGGCCGCGCGAGGGGCAAGCCGAGCACGGTCACGGTGAAGGGCCGTGCGGTGCCCGTGCCGGAGGAAGCCGGCGGCGTCGCCCGCTTCCATTTCGACGATCTGTGCCGCAAGCCGCTCGGCGCCTCCGATTACATGGCGCTCGCCGACAGCTTCCACACCCTGATCGTCTCGGGGATTCCGGTGATGGGCGAGACGGAGCGCAACGAGGCCAAGCGCTTCATCACCCTCATCGACACGCTCTACGACGCGCATGTGAAGCTCGTCGCCTCGGCGGCGGCCGAGCCGACCGGGCTCTACACCGCGGCGGAGGGCCGCGAGGCCTTCGAGTTCGAGCGCACCGCCTCCCGCCTGATCGAGATGCGCTCCGAGGAGTATCTCGGCACGCCGCACGGCCGCGCGCCCTCACAATCCAGTGCGGGCCTCGCCGAGACCTGAGCCCTACTCTGCCGCACCGGCTCCGGGCCTCGCCCGCGGCAGCGGCCGGCTGAGATAGGGCGAGCCGGGCACGAGGAAACGCCAGGGCGCCTCGATTCCGCGGCTGATACCGATGCGGGTCGTCGCCGCGGCCGGAACCGGCCCGTCCGGCGCCGCCCAGGCGAAGGGTGCCCGGTCGAGGGGCAGGCCGTCATGCGAGCGGTCGATGCCGAGCGCCTGGGCGAGCCGGCCGGGCCCGGCGCAGAGCAGGCGCGGCGCGTCGAGCCCGCGGCGGGCGCGCATGGTCTCCAAACCGGACGTCGGTTCGAGCGCGCGCAGCAGCACGGCGCTGCCGGTCTCGCAGACGAGGTTGAGGCACCAGTGGAGGCCGTAGGAGCGATAGACGTAGGCGCGGCCCGGCGGCCCGAACATGCTGGCGTTGCGCGGCGTCGGCCCGGCGAAGCTGTGGGAGGCCGGATCGGTCCGGTCATAGGCTTCCGTCTCGACGATGACGCCGCCGACACCGTCCGCGAGCAGGCGCCAGCCGATCAATTCGGCGGCGACCGTCGCGGCGGGGCGATCGAAGAAGGCCGGATCCATCGCGCCCGTCCCCGGCCCGATCAGGACGCCTTCTGCAGCTCGGCCCGGACGCGGGCGACGCCCGGCGGCTTGAGTTCCAGCGCCAGCCGCACCGCATCCTCGAGATAGGCCTGCGGGGTGATGCCGGCGCGGGCCGCCGCCCGCGACAGAGCGTTGGCGAGATCCGCGCTCAGCGCCATCGGCACCGTCTTGGATTGCGCCGGCTGGGCGGGTGCCAGTACCGCCGCGGCCGGCACAGTCTCGGCTGGTATGGGATCGGCCGGCGGGAGCACCGTTTCACCCGATGTCTTTCCGCTTAGGGCTTCGCGCCGGCCGAGCGCCGCGAGGCGGTCGGCGCGCTCGTTGCCGGCCTCGCCGGCATGGCCGCGCACCCAGGTCCAGCGCACGTCGCGGGCGGCGGCCAGGGCGTCGAGTCGCTGCATCAGGTCGATGTTCTTCACCGGCCCCGTGGCAGTGCGCCAGCCGCGAGCCTTCCAGCCGCGCATCCACTCGGTGACGGACTTGATCACGTACTGGCTGTCGCAGCGCATCTCGATCACGGCGCCCTCGGGGAAATAGGCCAGCGCGCTGATCGCGGCGGTCAGCTCCATGCGGTTGTTGGTGGTGGCGCGCTCGCCGCCATGCAGCTCGACCGTGCCTGCGGGATCCTGGATCACCACGCCCCAGCCGCCGGGACCGGGATTGGGGTCGCAGCCGCCATCCGCGTAGACGATGGTTCGCATCGATCCCCTTCACTCCAAACTGATGGGCCTGCCGATTTCGGGCGAGGCCTGCGCTCACGCATCGTCTTCGCCCGAAAGCCGGCGGCCACCTTTTCAGGACGATACCCTAATACTTGGCAACGACCGGTGGGGCCACCACCGCCCCCTCCGGCGGATCGACGAGGCCGCAGCGCGCGGCGGCGTCCGGGGGCAGGAGCGGGTCGAGCAGCCCCCGCCGCCCTTCGAGGAACGCGACCGCCTGCTCGGCCGGCGCCGCCTCGCGGCCGGGCATCTCGATCAGAAAATGTTCGAGCGCGTAGCGGTAGCGAACGATCCGCAGGGACGTTTCCAGGCGCATCCAGGCGACGAGGCAGCGGTTCTCGGCCACCCGCATCGCGGCTTGGCGCACGTCCCAATCGTCGAGGCTCTTGGCGAACGGCAAGGCACGCAGCCGCACCGCATCCGCCTCGAAGACGCGCCCGGCCAGTGCCGCGAAGGGCGGGATCAGCCGGCCATCGGCGACGGCATCCTCGGACAGCTTTCGGTAGCGTGAATGGGGGGACCGAAACGGCTCGGAAATCAAATCACTGTGATAGGCGGGGATGTCGGGCTGCCGCCAGCGCGGCGGCAGAACACGGGCTCGGGTCAGATTGGCCAGCGCGTCCTCGAAGGCGGCCCGGCTGTCGGCGGGCATCAGGAACCGCCAGGCGCGATCGCGCAGCACCCCCTCGTCGTCGGTGAGCGGATAGACCGAGGCCGGCGTGCCGCGCTCGCGGGCCGCCAGCGTCCCCGTGGTCTCGATCAGCCGATTCCAAGCGCTCGGCGCCGGGCGGCCGAAATCCCCCTCCTGCGCGCAGGCGCTCAGCAGCAGCGGCGCCAGAAGGAGGCCGCGGGAAGGCAGGCCGACGAGTCGCGAGCCGAGGCACGTCACGAGCGGCGGCGGCGCGGAACCGGCAGGGCCTCGACCTCCGGCATCCTCTCGTAGCGCACACCCGTGAACAGCAGGATCTGGCCGCGCGGCGCATCATCCGCCTCGCGGCGGAAGCGGCGGTTCGTCATGGGGACGAAGGGCACGACCGAGTCTGTCGCGCCGCGTTCCCGATGACTCGGCTTCGCGGACAGGGCGGATGAAGACGTTTTGGAAGAGGGCATGGGCCTGTCCCGTCGATGTGTGTGGCGGCCGGCTCCCGCCGTCGCCTTCCGGCACGGGCCGGCGGGTCGGGCGGGCGCTGCTCGTGAGCGGGACGGGCCCGCCCCGGCCGGGCGATCTCGCCAAAAAGCTCAGCACGACGTGGTTAACGGAGTGTTTCAACGCACGGCGCATTTCGGTCTCCAACGGGCCGGCAGGAGGTCTTCGTCGGCACGCGTGGCGTCCTCGGCACGGTCTTTGCGAGAGTGATCGGGCCCATGGCGGGCGTTTCCTCCCTTGACTTCGGCCCCGCGCGAATCCCGCTGCGGGGCCCTTTTCTTTGCGACCCATTCGGACATGGGCGGCAAGCCCGGGCCATGCGTGTCGGCGCGCACGAAAGCGGCAGCGTGCTGCGCTTGCTAACGAGGGGCGATGCCCGATATGCGGTGCCAACTCATTTTGGATCGAGCGAAGGACAAGGCAGGATGCGTCCGGACTTCTCACGATTTGGCGGCGCGGCGCGCGGTGCGTCCGCGGCCCTGAGACTGGCGCCGCTCGCGCTGCTGACCCTGGTTGCGGCGAGCCCGGCTCAGGCCCAGCGCGAGGACCAGGGACTTCAGCTCGGCTGCGCCAACGATTATTTCCGGCTCTGCGCCGGCGTCGATCCGAACAGCTCGGATGCCGATGCCTGCATGACGCGCAATCGCCCCCGCCTCTCGCCCGAGTGCAAGTCCGCGATCAGCGACTATGACCGGCGCACCGGCGGCGCCTCGCAGCCCCGCGGCCAGCGCTAGGAGCGCCGCCGTCGGAGAGCGATCGATCGGAACGGAGCGGGCTCGTCGAGAGCCCGCTTTTTCGCCCGCTGTTTTGGCGCAACGCGCACGGTAAGCCGGGGACGAGCATGGCGTTGAGCGTCGCGGTCCAGATGGACCCGATCCAGTCGATCCGCATCGCGGGCGACACCACCTTCGCCCTGATGCTGGAGGCGCAGGCGCGAGGCCACAGCCTCTACACCTACACGCCGGACCGCCTCTCGATGCAGGGCCGCCTGGTGACGGCCTACGCGCAAGCCGTGACGGTGCAGGATGTCGAGGGCGCACATGCGAGCCTCGGGAGCCCGGAGCGCATCGACCTCGCTGCGGTCGACGTGGTGCTGATGCGCCAGGATCCGCCCTTCGACATGGCCTACGTCACGGCCACCCACATGCTGGAGAAGGTTGCGGCGCGCACCCTGGTGGTCAACGATCCGGCCGAGGTCCGCAACGCGCCGGAGAAGCTGTTCGTCCTCGACTTCCCCGAACTGATGCCGCCGACCCTGATCTCTCGCGACCGCACCGAGATCGAGGCGTTCCGCAAGGAGCACGGCACCGTCGTGATGAAGCCGCTGCACGGGCATGGCGGCGCGGCGGTGTTCCGGGTCTCGGAGGAGGATCCGAACTTCGGATCGATGTTCGACCTGTTCACCGCCACGTTCCGCGAGCAGTGGGTCGTGCAGCGCTTCCTCGAAAAGATCACCGAGGGCGACAAGCGCATCATTCTCGTGGACGGCGAGCCGATGGGCGCGATCAACCGCGTGCCGGCCAAGGGCGATATCCGCTCCAACATGGTTCGTGGCGGTGCGGCCGGCGCCTCCGAACTGACCGAGCGGGAGCGCGAGATCTGCGCCACCATCGGCCCGGAACTGCGCCGCCGCGGCCTGATCCTCGTCGGCATCGACGTGATCGACGGGCATCTCACCGAGATCAACGTCACCTCCCCCACCGGCATCCGCACCATCAAGCGGCTCGGCGGCCCCGATCTGGCGGTCTCGGTCTGGGATGCAATCGAGGCGCGTCTCGCCGCCCGCGTGAGCGCGTAACCGCCGCCCAAGGTGGCGCGCGGCTCGTCCGGTCTTCGCGTGATCGCCGAGGCCCATCGTGGCTTGCACGCCTCCGGCGCCCCGGAACGAAGGCGGTGGGTGCAGAACCGAAACGGTCAACCGGAAACGGTCTCAGACATCTCCTGCCCCGCAGGCCGCCTTGCGACGCCGTTATCGAAACACCGGCAACCCGAAGCCGATCAGCGCGAGGCCGAGGATCAACAGGACGCCGGCCAGGGATTCGGCGAGCGCCGAGCGCGGGCCGAAGCGGTGCGCCTGAGCCGCCAGCCCCACACCCGTGACGAGACAGACTGCACTCGCAACCATCAGCACGGCCGCTCCCGGCGAGCGCGGCCTGCCGCGCAGGAGATCGCCGCTTCGGATCGCTTCAGCGGATGCGGATGCGGAGGTTGATGTGGCGGCTCGAACATTGATTTCGGCATCGGTTATGACCCCGGCCATCCGCGCGAGCGGAGGGGGGAAGATCTGAGGGATCGCGAACGCGCCGCTGGACACACGCCATGACGTGACACGTGAGCGAAAGACTTTACCGGCGCGCTCTCGATGGCTGTTCTCTGTCGTCGCCGCACCGACCCCGCGATCTTTAACGCGAATTTTTGAAAAGTACTCAAGATCTGCAGTTGTATTTGCTAATCATGCACAGTCATTTTCAGAAAATTAGACCTATTGTCCTATCATCAACATTGGAAACCCATTGCCTAAACAGGCTGTCGAATACGGCCACGCCACCAAAATTATAATCGTCCAGAGCTAGGCCGCCCGTGGTTTGCGTCTATTTTGATCCTTGAGCAAAATATCCGCAGAGAGCAGCGGGTCTCATGACATTTTCCGCACAGCCCTGTTACGAACCGTGCCTTCATCTCATCCCGCGATCGGCGCGATCCAAGATGAACCCTGAGCCGTCACCGGCGCATGACGTGCCGGTCACACCTCGCCACGCGGGGTTGCATTGAGCTCCGCCCAATCGAGCTCCTCCTCCAGCACGAAGTAGGCATCGTCGCCGATCCGCCCGTCTCGGCGCAGGGTAAGGAGGCGGTCGCGGGCAGCGTGGATTGCGCGGCGGCGGGGCGGGTCAGTCGGCAGCCCTTCGGGGGCGAGACCGTCCTCGTGCGCCTCGGCCTCGGCCAGGGCGGCGTGGAACTCCCGCCGCAAGGCGTCGGCCGCTTCCGACCGGTCGCCGCTCAGAGCCTCGACCGCGGCCCCGTAAGCCTCGGCCCGGGCCCGGCCCACCTCGCGGCCGACCGGATCGGAATCCTGCAGGCCGAGCCATGCCAGGATCGGACGCAGGGTGAGGCCCTGCACTACGAGCGTGCCGATCACCACGCAGAAGGCCGTCAGCACGATCAGGTCGCGATAGGGGAACCCGCCTCCGCCCGGTCCGCCCTCGGGAAGGGCCAGGGCCGTGGCGATGGTGACGAGGCCGCGCATGCCCGACCACGAAACGGCAAAGCCGGCGCCGAGGCCGAGATCGCGACTCTGATGCGGGTTGCCCGAATCCGCGGGGCCGGTGCCGAAGCCGACGCGGCGGATGGCGCTCGCCGGCAGCACCCAGGCGATGCGGACGAGGATGACGGTGACGACCACCGCCCCGGCGACGGAGGCGTAGGCGAATTCCTGCTCGGGCGTCATCCGCGCGAGGATCGGCCCGATCTGCTCGCCGATCAGCACGAAGGCGAGAACGTTGAGCACGAAGATCGCCGTGTCCCAGACCGCGTTCGAGATCACCCGCAGGCGCGGCGAGGTCTGGCCGGGGGCGCGGCGGGCCACGGTGATCGCGAAGCTCACCACGGTCAGCACGCCGGACAGTTCCAGCGCCTCGGCGGCGATCCAGAGGCCGAAGGCGGCCGAGAATTGCAGCACGATCACGCTCATCGGCTCCTCGACCCGGCGCAGGATCCGCAGGTAGACGAGCGCGGCGAGCGGCCCCGCCACGAGGCTGCCGACGACGCCGATCGCAAAGGCTGGCGCGACCTCGGATACAGCGAAGGAGCCGGTCGCCGCCGCGGCGACGCCGAGCCGGTAGATCAGAAGCGAGGCGGCGTCGTTCAGGAGGCTCTCGCCGCGCAGGATCGTGGCGAGGCGGTGCGGCAGCGAGACGTGGCCGAGCACCGAGAGCGCCGCCACCGCATCGGGCGGCGCCACGATCGCGCCCAGCACGATGGCGGCCGCGAGCGGCATGTCGGGGACGAGCCAGAGCGCGACCGCCGCGACCGCCGCCGTCGTCGCCGCCACCGCCCCGACCGCGAGCCCGGCAATGGGGCGGGCATTGCGCTTCAGATCGCGCAGCGAGGTGCTGTAGCCCGCATCCATCAGCACGGGCGCGAGGAACAGGGCGAGCGCCAGTTCGGGATCGAGATTGAGACTCGGCACGCCGGGGATGAAGGCGAGGCCGACGCCGCCGAGAGCCAGGAAGGCCGGATAGGGCGCGCGCAGGCGCCGGGCCAAGCCGGCGAGCAGTACCGCGCCGACCAGGACGCCGACGATCCAATAGAACACGAACATGAAGTCAAACGGGGCCCGACGCCCAACCGTGCCGATGACGGTGGCGACGAAACGCCGGGCAGCCGGAAATCTTTCCGAATTTTCCCGGTCGTGTGATGTGAGGTCGCGGTCAGGCCGGCTGCGCGGCGATCAGGTCACGCAGGGTCGTGATGGTGGAGGAATCCGCGACCCCATCGATGCGGGCCGGGCGGAAATGGCGCTGGAAAGCGGTCACGACCGCGCCCGTCGCCTCGTCGAAGTGCCCGGTGACCGGCTGCTCGTAGCCGTAGAGGGCGAGCATCGCCTGCAGGGCCTCGACCGGCTGGCCGGTCTCGCCCATGGCGAGGAAGCGCCCGTCGCGCACCGGCGCCGGCGCCACCCAATGCCCGACGCCGTCGCGCGCCAACCGTTCCCAGGGGAAGTTTTCGCCCGGATCCTCCTTGCGGGCGGGCGCCACATCGGAATGGGCCAGGACGCGGGGCGCCGGAATCGCGCGCCGGACGACGATGTCGCGGGCGAGTTCGATCACCGCCGCGATCTGCGCCTCCGGATAGGGCGGAAGTCCGCCGGCATGGCCGGGATGGGCGATCTCGATGCCGATGGAGCGCGAGTTGATGTCGCGCGCCCCCGCCCAGGCGCCGGCCCCGGCATGCCAGGCCCGGTCGGCCTCCGGCACCATCTGGACGATGCGCCCGTCCTCGAACACGAAGTAATGGGCCGAGACTTCCGCCGCCGGGTCGCACAGGCGTTCCAGCGCCCCCTGTGCGGTCGGCATGCCGGTATAGTGCAGGATCAGCATGTCGAGCGCGTCGCCGATCCGCGCGCCGCGGTTGGGCGAGGCGACGACGGCCTGCGCGAGCGGGCTGTCGGGGGCAAAGCTCACGTCAGCCCCCGCTCGGCCGCGATCCGATCCCAGGCGGCGTTGATGGCGGCGAGCCGGTGCGTGGCGATCGCCACCGCCTCCGGCGGAAGGCCGCGGGCGAGCGCCCGGTCGGGATGATTCTCGGCCACCAGCCGCCGATACTGCGCCTTGAGGGCGGCCGGGTCGGCGGAGCGTTCGAGGCCGAGCACGAGGTAGGGATCGTCGGCAAGCCGAACGTGCCGGGCGGCGATCCGGCGGAAGGCGGCCTCGTCGAGGCCGAAGATACCGGCCACCGCGCGCAGGTAGCGCTCCTCGCCCTCATGGATCGCCCCGTCGGCGGTGGCGATGTGAAACAGGCCGTCGAGCACGTCCTCGAGCAGGGCCGGCTCCTCGCCGAAGGCCGAGGCGAGCTGCCCGGCATAGGCCTCGAAGCCGTCCGTCGTCGCCTTGGCGAGATCGAACAGGCGCTGGACGCCCGCGCGCGCCTCGGGCTCGACCTGCACCACGCGTTCGAACGCCTGAACCTCGGAATCGGTCACCACGCCGTCCGATTTCGCCATCTTGGCCGCGAGCGCCACCAGCCCCGTGGTGAACACCACGTCCCGCGGCGTCGGACCGAAGGGCGCGCCCTCGCGATCGACGAGGAAGTGGCCGGCGACGCTTCCCACCAGTGCCCCGATCGGCCCACCGACCAGCACGCCGATCCCGGCCCCGCCGATCTTGCCCCAAAGGCCGGTGCTCATCGGGCGCCGCCCGCGGACGGTCGAGGGGAAGGTGAGAGATCCAGGACAGGCAAGGACGAATCCGAGGTCATTCGGCGGGAGCGTTCGTCACGGCTTAACGCCGCAAACCGTACCGCAGCGCAAGCCCGATGCGTTGACGGGCCGCAAAAGGAAAAGGGCCGGGGCTCCCCACCCCGGCCCTTTCCACAATGCGCGTGTCGCGATCAGCGGCAGTAGACGTTGCCGTACTCGTCGCGGAAGGTGCCGTAGGGGCAGCGCGGCGCCGAGGCGGCACCGGCGATCGCGCCACCCGCACCGCCGATCGCGGCACCGGCGAGCGCACCGCCCGCGCGGCCCGTAGCGAGCCCGCCGACCGCAGCGCCCAGACCCGCACCGAGGGCCGCACCGCCCAGCGCCCGATCCTGAGGCGTGTTGCAGGCACCGAGCGAGAGCGCGAGGCTGCCCGCGAGGGCGGCGGCAATGAGTCTCTTCATGGTGGTCCGAACTCCCTTGTGCATCGGCGATCGGGCCTGTTGCCGGCGCGGGGCACCGTTTGGCCTTGGTTTGTCACCGGCTGCCATCGACGGCACATGAAACGGCCAAGATTGGGGCAGGTTGCATCGGCGCATGACTTTTCGCCCTGCGCCTGCCATCTGAGGGCGCACCTGTTGCAAAATCGCCCGGCTTCGGCCCGTTGCCGCCGGGTTCATGACCGAGGACCGCCATGCCCAAAGCCAGCCTGATCGTCCGCAAGGCCGCCGTCCGGCCCGATCTCGTCGTCGATACGGTGACCCTCGACCATACCGCGCGGGGACAGGCGCACGCCCATCTGACCACGGCGGGCGGGCTGTCCGTCGATCTCACCCTGGACCGCGCCGCGGGCCTGGAGGACGGTGACGCGTTGAAGCTCGACGACGGGCGCCTCGTCGGCGTGCGCGCCGCCGATGAGGCGCTGCTCGAAGTCCGCGCCGGCAATCCCGCCCGTCTGCTGCGCCTCGCCTGGCAACTCGGCGGCGAGCATGTTCCCGCCGAGGTCGGCGCGGACGTTCTCTACGTCCCGGCCAGGGCCGCCGAACTGGTCCGCGGCGCGGGCTGCATGGCCAGCCCGCTGAACCGGCCCTTCAAGCCGGAAAAGGCTGCCCACGACCACAGCCAGTGCGGCCACGATCACCATGGCCACCATCACCACGACCACGAGGCTCACGCGCGTCACGACCACGGACAGCCCCCGGCGCATCAGCACGGGTCCGACCATGATCACGGTCACAACCATGACCACGGAAGCTGCGGGCATGATCACAGCCACGATCACACCCACGAACATGGGCACGATCACAGCCACGGGCATCGTCATAAGCATTGAGCTGTCCGGCTCCGTCGAGAGCCAGGGCTGAAGCATACGGGAACGGCACGGGCACAGCCCTTGCCGTCCCATTGCGGAACAGGCGGGGATGCAGGATCGTTGCCCCGGAGATTCCATCCGGAGGCGGGCCGTGACGGCACTCAGCGTCTTCCAGAACGACGACGGCCTCTGGGCCGTTACCGCACAAGGTCTCGTGGTCACCGGCCTGACCAAGGAGAGCGCGGAGGCCTTTGCGGAGGCCTTCCTGCGGCTTCACGACGAGGCGCTCCCGGCAGCAACCTAGCCGGTCGGCGGCAGGCTGCCGGCCGCTGCGCAAGCGCTCGGCCTCTCCCGCCACGCGCTTCCCTTCCGGCCCCGGACAAGGCGTGATATCCGGGCGCACATCGCCGAGATCGCCCTGAACGACGACCTTCGGCTCGCGGAGCGAAGGCGCAAGTCGATGTCCGGCCAATCCGGACGGGGCGGTTCGCGTCCGATCGAGCCGCCGCGTGGATCGGTTCTCGCGAATGGCTCAGGGCGGACGAGAATCGAACGGAACAGGGCGCACGTGTCGACGCCGACGGATATCCCGAACGCTCTCAGCGGCTGGCGCTTCAGCGTCGCCCCGATGATGGACTGGACCGACCGGCAGTGTCGCGCGTTCCACCGCACCCTGTCGCGCCGGGCCCGACTCTACACCGAGATGGTGACGACCGGCGCCGTGCTGCATGGGGATCGGGAGCGGCTGCTCGGCTTCGATGCCGGCGAGCATCCAGTCGCGGTGCAGCTCGGCGGCTCCGATCCAGGGGACCTCGCGGCGGCGGCGCGGATCGCCGCCGATTTCGGTTACGCCGAGATCAACCTCAATGTCGGCTGCCCCTCCGACCGGGTGCAGGAGGGACGCTTCGGCGCCTGCCTGATGCGTGAGCCGGATCTGGTGGGTGCGTGCGTGGCGGCCATGAAGGCGGCCGTCGCCGTGCCCGTCACGGTGAAATGCCGCCTCGGCGTCGATGATCAGGATACAGAGCAGGCCCTCGACGCCGTGGCCGGCACGGTGATCGCGGCCGGTGCCGACGGGCTCATCGTCCACGCCCGCAAGGCTTGGCTGAAAGGCCTGTCACCGCGCGAGAACCGGGATGTGCCCCCCCTCGATTACGGCCGGGTCGCTCGGTTGAAGCGGGCGCATCCCGCCCTGCCGATCGCGATCAACGGCGGAATTGCCGACATCGCCGCCGCCAAGGCGCGGCTGACGGAGGTCGACGGCGTGATGATCGGTCGGGCGGCCTATACCGAGCCGGCTCTGCTCCTCGACGTCGATCCCGAGCTGTTCGGCGAGCCGGCGCCCGTGGCCGACGCCTTCGCTGCGGTCGAAGCGTTCGAGCCGGTCATCGCGGCGGGGCTCGAACGCGGCCTACGCCTGCATGCCTATACCCGGCACATGCTCGGCCTGTTCAACGGGCGGCCCGGCGCGCGGGCCTATCGCCGGCATCTGGCCACCGCCGGCATGGCCGCGGAGGCCGGGATCGGCACCCTGCGAGAGGCGACGGCCAAGGTCTCGCGGGACCGTCCGCCGGCCTCCGCAGCGGCCTGAAGGTCGGCCCCGGTCGAAGGGACGATCGGCGATCCGTCTCAGAGTGCCTCGCAAAACGCCCGCTCACCGACCGTTCTCGCTCAGGCGGCGCGGCGCTTGCGGCCGTTCCAGGTCTCGAGAAGCGCCGGAAGGGCGCTCGCCGGAACCGGCGGACTGAACAGGTAGCCCTGCACCTCGTCGCAGCCCTCCTCGCGCAGCCAAGCGAGCTGCTCCGGCGTCTCGACACCTTCCGCGGTCGTCGTCATGCCGAGGCTGGAGGCGAGGCTGACCACCGCCCGCACGATGAAGCCCGACCCCTGCTCCACCGTCAGGTCGCGGGTGAAGGACTGATCGACCTTCATCTTGTCGAAGGGGAAGCTGCGCAGGTAGCTCAAACTGGAATAGCCGGTGCCGAAATCGTCCATGGCAATGCGGACCCCGAGATCCCGCAGCCCGTGCAGGATCGCCACCGTGGCGCTGCCGTTGACGAGCAGGACGCTCTCGGTGATTTCCAGTTCGAGGCGGCGGGCGGGCAGACCGCTCTCGGCCAGCGCCTCCTTCACCGTGCCGATCAGCGCGGTCGAGGTGAATTGCGCCGCCGAGACGTTGACCGCGACCTTGAGCCCTTCCGGCCAACGCGCGGCCTCGCGGCAGGCGCGCCGCAGGACCCATTCGCCCAAAGGCACGATGAGGCCGATCTCCTCGGCGAGCGGCACGAATTCGGCGGGCGAGACGCGCCCCCGCGTCGGGTGCGTCCAGCGCAGCAGCGCCTCGAAGCCGCAGATGCGCTCCTGGGACAGGTCGTAGATCGGCTGGTAGTGCAGGTCGAACACCTCCGCCTCGAAGGCGGCGCGCAGGTCGAGTTCGAGGGAGCGGCGGGCCTGAAGGCGGGAATCCATCTCCGCCTCGAAGAACCGGAACACGCCGCGCCCGTCGCCCTTGGCGCGATAGAGGGCGACGTCGGCGCATTGCATCAGCCGCTCGGGCTCCAGGCCGTCGCTCGGCGCGAGCGCGATCCCGATGCTGACGCCGATGGTAACGGAGTGATGGGTGAGCGCGTAGGGCGCGCTGACCACGTCGAGGATGCGCTTGGCCAGAGTGGCGGCATCCGCCGGCGCCTCGACCGCCGCCTGGATGACCGCGAACTCGTCGCCGCCGAGCCGGGCCACGATGTCCACCTCGCGCAGGCAGGCTCTGAGGCGGTGGGCCACCGCCCGCAGCAACTCGTCGCCGACCGCATGGCCGAGGGTGTCGTTGACCTGCTTGAAGTTGTCGAGGTCGAGGCAGAGAACGGCGAAACCGGTATCGCGCCGGGCCTGGATGATCGCTCCCTCGATGCGCTCGCGCAGCAGCACGCGGTTGGGCAGTTCGGTCACGGCATCGTGCCGGGCCATGTGGGCGATGCGGGCCTCGGCGTTCCAGCGCTCGGTCACTTCCTCGAAGATCGCCACGAAGCCGCCGCCGTCGATCGGCTGGATCTCGATGGCGACGATGCGCCCGTCGGCGAGGTGCTGGATCTGGGTCGGCACGGCGTCGGCCCCCATCAGAGCGTCGATCTCGGCCAATTGTTCGGCTTCGCTCCGGTCCGACCGGCTTTCGGCCATGACGCTGCGGCGCAGGACCTCCTGTGCCGGCATGCCCGGCGTCACGGCACCGGTCGGCAGGCGGTAGATCTCATGGTAGCGGCGGTTGATCACGAGCAGCCGGTGATCGCCATCGTAGAGCAGGAAGCCCAGGGAGAGCGTATCGAGCGCGGCGTTCAGCCGGGCGATGCGGTCGCTCAGTTCCTCCACGCGGCGCTCCAAACCCGCGATGTCGGCTGCAGACCGCGCGCCGTCCCCCTGCCCGGCCGTCGCCATTGCCGCGCCGAGACGACGGTGGAGCTGGCGCAACGCGAGGAGCACCAGGGCAAGCGCCGCGGCACCGGCGCCGGCAATCAGCAGGGCCCGCGCGGCCGGATCAGCCGAGAATGAGGCCGCGAACGCGGCGGACGCCAATCCGGTTACGGTCAGGCACAGCCACAGGCCGGCGCGCAGGACGTCGCCGCGCATCGCACCCGCGCCGCTTCGCGGAACCGACGAGCGATCTGCGGCTCCGCACCCTTCGGCCTGCGCCTGCATCAGTAGCCCGACCTTCCTCTCCGTCCGCGACGAGAATGCCCGGATCCGGTTAAGACGGCCTCTCGTGAATTCAACCACAGATCAACCTGTCTCGGGCTCGGCCGACGGTTCGGAGCGATCACGCCTCCCGCGCGCGCCCTCTCCCGGCCTGCGTGTGCGCCTGTTCAAGCCGGCAATGCGCCCCATCCCGGTCCGACCGCGGGACGGGCCGGGCCCGGAGCGGCCGGTTCCGAGTGCCTCACACAAATCCCGGCGACCGACCGTTCTCGCTCGGGCGAGGACAGCGCGGCGGGGGTTTTGGGGGAGACGCTCAGAACTTGCCCAGCAGCGGAAATTCCTGGCTCAGCGTCGACTCGGCAGGCAGCGGCGCCTCGCGGCGGCGCGGCTTGCGGTTGAGCACCTGTTTCAGCTTGGTCTTCAAGAGGTTGATGTCGAACGGCTTGAGGATGAAGGCGTCGGCACCCGCGACGTGGGCGTGGTTGATGTCCTCAAAGTCGAACGAGGTCTCGGTGAGGATGAAGGGCGTGTTCATCAGGCTGTCGTCGGCCCGAATCTCCCGCAGGAGCTGAAGCCCGTCCATCGGCTCCATGGCGAGGTCGGAGATGACCAGGGCGTAGCGGCGCTCCCGCATGCGGCTGAGGGCCTCGGTGCCGTCCGATACGCCCTCCACGTCCGGGAAGCCGAGGCGGGACATCAATTCGATGATCAGCCGCAGCAGCTTGGGCTGATCATCGACGATGAGGATGGGAAGTGTGTCGCTCATGGCGTCCGAGGGCGTGTCTCAAAAGGAACTCTGGGGGGCGGGCTCAAGCGTCCGCCCGCTCAAACGAACAAGTGGTCGATGCCCTGTTTGGCCATCGATTCGGCTTGCAGCGTGATGGCCAGCCCATGAATGGCGCTGCCCTTCGGCGTACCCCGGTGCAGCATCGGCAGCAGGCCGGATTTGGCGAAGTGCGGATCGTTGGCGGGCGTGCGGCTCACCGTCGTGAACGAGCTGACGAACTCGCGCTTGGCGATCTCGCGCCACTCGACGATCTGCACGTCGCGGTGGCGTGAATCGGCGGCGATGCGCTGGAAGGTCTCGTTGACCGACTGACGCTCGCCCTCGACCACCTGGATCGCGAAATTCTGGTCGATGATCAGGAAGCTCGTGATCACCGCGAACTCGTTCTTCTTCTGAGCCTGCCGCGTGATGTCGCCGATCTGCTTCGCGCGCAGAGCCGGCTCGTTCGAGATGGTCAGGCGCGAGAAGTAGATCAGGTGGACGAGGCTCGTCCTCTTGTTCTTCATGGATGCCGTCCGACGCGAAAGCTCAGTCTCCATCCTAACGGCCGTCGCGATAACGGGCCGTAAACACAGCCGAACTGGGCAGAAACTGCCGCACAGGCCCCTCAGACGGTCCGAATCTGCCGAGATCGCGCGACACCGCCCTCAACAAAATCAATAGTTTAAACGTGGCATGCCGCTTGCGGCCTCACATCGACCGCCCGTGCGGCCTTAGGGAGCGAGCCAAAGCCATGGACGTCTTTTCCGCGCTTCAGACCGCGGTCTCGGGCCTGAAGGCGCAATCCTTCTCGCTGAGCAACATCTCCGGCAACATCGCGAACTCGCAGACGACCGGCTACAAGCGCATCGATACGGGCTTCGTCGACATGCTCGTCGACAGCAGCAGCGCCAAGACCCAGACCGCGGGTTCGGTCGCCGCATTCTCGGAACTCACCAACTCGGTCCAGGGCAACAAAGTCTCGACCGGCGTCTCCACCAACATGGCGCTCGACGGTCAGGGCTTCTTCGTGGTGCGCAAGAAGACCACCGATACGGGCGGCGGCGAGAGCTTCTCCAGCGCCAACCTCTATACCCGCCGCGGCGATTTTGCCGCGGACAAGGACGGCTACCTCGTCAACGGCGCGGGCGCCTATCTCGTCGGCGCGAGCCTCGACCCGGTCACCGGCCAGACCAACGGCACCGGGCCGATCCGGATCTCCAACGCGATCATCCCGGCCAAGCCGACGACGGCGATCACCTACTCGGCCAACCTGCCGAAGACGCCGGCCACCACCAACGTCGCCTCGACCAACGGCCTGCTCTCCGCCTTCAGCGACGGCTCCGACGCGCGGGTGACGCCGACCAACGGCAGAACCGGCGGCACCGTCTCCCAGGCCAACGCGCAGAGCCTGATCGACAACAGCATCGCCGGCCCGGCGCTGACCGTCTACACCGCCTCCGGCGCGCCGGTGAGCGTGCAGAGCCGTTGGGCGAAGGTGGCCGCCGCCGACACGGCGACCGGCACGAGCGATACCTGGAACCTGTTCACCGCCGACAAGACCAGCGTCACCGGCAATCAGACGAGCTGGACCAATATCGGCCAGGCCTTCACCTTCAGCCTCAGCGGTCAGATGACGGCGCCGACCGGGAGCACGGTTCCGATCAACAACCTGACGGTCGACGGCGTCAATGTCGGCACGGTCGGCCTCGATCTCAGCGGCGGCCTGACGCAGTACGCCGCAGCCTCCGGCGCGGTGACGACCAACGACCTCAAGCAGAACGGCTATGCCTCGGGCTCGCTGAACTCCGTCGAGGTCGGTGAGAACGGCATCATCAGCGGCAAGTACTCGAACGGCTCGGTGATCGGGCTGGCCCGGATCGAGGTGGCGCAGTTCGTCAATCCCGACGGGCTGAAGCCGGATTCGCTCGGCAATTACCAGCAGACCGTTGCCTCCGGCGAGGCGATCAGCGGGCTCAAGGACTCGACCGTGGTCGGGGCCAACCTCGAACAGTCGAATACCGACATTGCTGCGGAATTTTCAAAGATGATCGTTACGCAACAGGCCTACTCTGCCAACACCCGGGTGATGTCCACGGCGCAGACGATGATCTCCGACCTCCTGAACGTCATCCGCTGACCGGCTCCTGAGCGAGGAGAGACGCCTTGGCCCTCGACGCGTTCAGCACGGCGACCGCAGGCCTGCGGGTCACGCAGGCCCAGATCGGGGTCGTCTCGCAGAACATCGCCAATGTCGGCACGGCGGGCTATGTCCGGCGCACGCTCTCGCCCGTCAGCTCGGGCCTGGGCAATGCGGGCGTCGCCACCGGCACGATCGGTCGTGCCCTCGACGCCGCGGCACTCAAGCAGCTCCGCTCCGAGACGTCGGGCGCGGCCTACACCTCGCTGATGTCGAAGACGCGCACGCAGCTCGACACGCTCTACGGGCGGCCCGGCGACGCGTCCGCGCTCGACGGCGTGTTCAACCGCTTCACGCTCTCGCTGCAGACGCTCGCCGCCAACCCGACCTCGACGGCCGCGCGGGCGACGGTGCTCAGCGCGGCCAACGACATCGCCACCCGCATCGGCAGCGCCGCCAACGGGGTCCAGGCCCTGCGCTCAGGGCTGGAGACGCAACTCGGCATCGACACCAGCAAGGCGAGCGACCTCCTCGCGCAACTGGCCAAGCTCAACACCCGCATCGTCGCGACCTCGGCCGGCGATCCGAGCCGCCCCGACCTGGAAGACCAGCGCGATCAGGCGCTTACCAGCCTGTCGGGCCTGATCGACATCAACGCCGTCACCCAGAGCGACGGCAGCGTGAGCGTGCTGACGAGTTCGGGCGTCACGCTGCTCGACCGCTCGGATGCCGCCACGCTCAGCTTCGATGCCCGCGGCACTCTCTCGGCCAACGCCTTCTACGACAGCGACCCGTCCCGCAGCGGCGTCGGCACCATCGTCGCGACGACGCCCGGCGGCGGCAAGATCGACCTGCTCGCCTCGGGAGCGATCCGTTCCGGGTCGATCGCCGCGGCGATCGAACTGCGCGACAGCGCTCTGCCGCAGGCGCAGCGCCAGCTCGACGACCTCGCCGCGGGCCTGTCGCGAGCGATGTCCGACCGGGTCGCCACCGGCACCGTTCCCACCGATGGCACCCAGGGCGGCTTCGATATCGACCTCACCGGCCTCTCGGCCGGCAATGCCATCACCCTGACGGTGCAGGACGGGAGCGGGACGCAGCGCAACCTGATCCTGATGCCGTCCTACCAAGCACCGCCGCCGGCCGTTCCCGCCGGCAGCACCGAGGACGCGAACGCCACGATCATTCCCTTCACGATCCCGCAGGCCGGTGCGGGCCGCGACCCCGCCTCGGTCCGCAACGCGATCGCCGCGGCCCTAGGCGGAGGGTATAGCGTCTCGAGCGCGCCGGGCGGCGCGGCCGGGGCGATGCGGATCCTCTCGACCGGCGGCGCCTCCCTGGTCGCGGCGAGCGCCAGCGTGACGCAGGTTACCTCGGCGGGCGACATCAAGGGTGCCGCCACGCAGCTTCCGCTCTTCGTCGACGGCGCGTCCGCCGCGCTCTACACCGGCTCCTTCGACGGCGGCTCGCAGCTCACCGGCTTCGCCCAGCGCATTGCCGTGAACCCAGCGGTAGTCGGCAGCGCCGGCACCCTCGTCGGGATCACCGGCACGGGCTCCGGATCGAGCGCCGGCGACGGGACCCGGCCCCAGGCCATGTACACCGCGCTGACGAGCACGCAGCGCCTGTTCTCCTCGTCGAGCGGCATCAGCGGCATCGACGCGCCGACGCGCTCCAGCGTCGCCGACTTCGTTCAGGGCGTCATCTCGGTGCAGGGCGCGGCGGCGGCGGCGGCGCAGGATCTCGACGAGGGCCAGAGCATCGCCCTCTCGACGGCGCAGGGGCGCTTCGCCTCCGCCTCGGGCGTCAACATCGACGAAGAGATGTCGAATTTGATCGCGCTTCAGCAGGCCTACGCGGCCAATGCCCGCGTGCTCACCGCGGCGCGCGACATGATCGACACCCTGCTCAGAATTTAGCTGCGGAGCCGCCGATGACCATTTCCGCCTTCGCCGCCGGCACCTACCGCTTCGACCGCCAATCGGCGAGCCTCGTCGGCATGAAGAACCAGCTCGACGGGCTGGCTCAGCAGCTCTCGACGGGGCGCACCGCCGAGACCTATGGCGGCCTCGGCGTGGCACGCACGACGAGCCTCAGCGCCCACGCCGCGATCAGCGCGCAAGAGGGCTACGTCGCGGCGATCTCCTCGGCCGAGACCCGGGTGAAGCTCACGAGCGCCAGCCTGACCCAACTCAAGGCGCTCTCCGACAACACCCGCTCCAGTATCAGCGGCAACGTCGCCTCCCGCAACGAGAAGCTGCCCGCCACCACCGTGCAGCTCGCCGCCAACAACCTCGCGGCGGCCGTCGATGCCCTGAACCAGCAGGCGGGCGGGGTCTACGTCTTCTCGGGGCGGGCCACCGAGACGCAGCCGGTCGTCTCCCAGGACGCCATCATGAACGGCATTCCGGCGGAGGGCCTGGATGGACTCAAGGCGCTGATCGCCGAGCAGAAGAAGGCCGATCTCGGCCCTGCCGGGAACGGACGCCTGATCCAGGGCACCGGCACCCGGACGGTCAGCCTGTCGGAGGATGCCAACCCGGAGGCGCGGGCGAATTTCGGCTTTACCCTCATGGCCGCGTCGAGTTCGAACAGCGCTTCGCTCGGCGCCAGCTTCTTCGCGGGGGCGAAGCCCGATGTCGCCCTCACCTTCGCGCAGCAGCCCGCCGACGGCGCCCAGGTGCGGGTCGTCGTGCAGCTCGCAGACGGCAGCCAGAAGACCCTCGACCTGACGGCTCGCGCGGGGGAAGCCGGGAACGCGGCCGGCGCCTTCGCCATCGGCAACACCGCGGCAGACACGGCCGCGAACCTGAAGCGGGCGCTCGGTGGCGCCGACATCGCCAGCGTGCAGAGCGCAAATCCGCCCGGCGTGACCGCCACCTTCTCCAACGGGCAGGCGGCCTCGACCGTTTTCACGGTGGGGAACGGCATCGCGGCCGGCGACGCCATCACGCTCAAGCTCGGCCTGCACGACGGCACGACCCGGACGATCACCCTGACCGCTGCCGAGACGGCCGCTTCCACCTCGACGACGACCTTCGCCCTCGGCGCCACCCCGGACGACACCACCGCGAACCTGTCGCGGGCGCTCCAGAACGCCCTGACCTCGGCCGCCAACGCCGACCTCTCCGCGAGTTCGACGGCCCGCGCCTCACTCAACTTCTTCGAAGGCTCGCCCGTGGCGGGCCTGAGCCCGCGGCGCGTCGCGGCGGACGGCAACGGCTACGCCGAGACCGCGAGCGCCAAGACCTTGATCTGGTACAAGGGCGACACCGCCGCCGACCCGCGGGCGACGGCGACCGTGCAGGCCGGCACCAGCCGGACGGTGGCCATCGGTGCCCAGGCCAACGAGGAGGCGATCCGCCGGACGCTGGCCAGCATCGCCGCGATGGCCGCCGAAAGCTTCACCAGCGGGACAGGAACCGTCGATACGGCGCGCTACGAGGCCGTGTCCAACCGGGCATCCAGCCTGCTCACCGCGGGCGAGAACCAGCAGAGTCTGGAGCAGCTCGGCACCGATTTCGGCCTTGCGGCCAGCAGCATGGCCAACGCCAAGGCGGTGGCGAACACCACCAAGGCCACCCTGGAGGCCTCTCTCGACGGCATCGACACCGTCTCGACCGAGGAGGTCGCGGCCAAGCTGCTGAGCCTGCAGACGCAGTTGCAGGCGAGCTACAAGGTCACCTCGATCCTCTCCGAGATGAGCCTCGTGAACTATCTGCGATAGGATCCCATCCCCATCTGCTCATCGTCGTAAGAAGCGGCTGAAGGCGGGGCGCCGTCATCGGCTGCCCCGGTCGTCGACGTTGGCTTTGCGTCCATCCCGTCGCCTGATCGGCCTACCAACCACCCCTGCGACACAGCGCGAGCAGATAGCGAAGCCGTGGATCGGGGTTTCCGCGACGGACCATCGCGCGCCCGTTGGCGCAGGTCTGCCGAGTTCTCGCCTCACTCGGCTCGGCGCGTCGTGACCGGCTGCCCCTGCGCTCGGCGTAGCCCCGCGCCATACCGGAGAGCACCTGCCCCTGTGCGATCATCCTTGGATCCAGGGCGAGTGCGGCGGTCGGCGTCGCGATCATGAGCGCCGTGGCCAGGAAGAAGGTCTGCCGCATCATGTCCTCCGATCGCCGGCCGGATCGGGCACGCGCCGCTTGCACGAGCCGGTCCGCCCCTGACATCGGCCTATGCCTCATCGACAGCCTGGAAGCAGGCCTTTCCTAGGGCCGGAACGGGCGGTCTTCTGACGAAAGCCTGCGGCTGTCGCTCGGGACGCCGCGCGACGGCCGGGCACAACGAAAACGGCCCGAGGTTTCCCTCGGGCCGCTGATTTCGTCTTGGTATCTCTCACAAAACTCCCGCCACGCTGTCCTCGCACGCGGGAGAACGGTCGGTGACCGGACGTCTTAGTGAGGCACTCTTACTCGGCCGCGTCCGGCGTATCCGTCTGGTCGGGAGCGGCCTCACCCTCGGCACCCTTGTAGCGGGTTCGACGCCGCCGGGGCTTGGGCGCCGGCGTGTCGTCGGCCGCGGGCACTTCGGCGCTAGGGGCCGCTTCGCGCGGCTCCGGCGCGGAGCGCGGGGCCGGAGCATCGGCCGGCGGCGGAGCGGGATTGCGGGTCGCCGTCATCAGGAAGGCGGGCAGCGCCGACGGATCGGCCGCTTCGGCCGCCGCCGCGCGGCTGGCCTCGCTTGCGCGGCCACGCCCGCGCCGCGGCGCCGGGCTGTCGGGACGCACCGGCCCCTCGGAGCGTGGGGCAGCCTCGGCGCGGGTTTCCTGGCGCGGCTCGACCGGGCGCGCCTCTTGACGCGGCTCCTGCCGCGAGTCCTGGCGAGGCTCCTGCCGCGGCGCCTCGGAGGGTTCCGGACGACCGTTCTCGAAGCGCGCGGCGTCGCGGCGGTTCTCACGCGGGCCCTCGCGGCCCTCCTGAGCCTGCGGTCCGAAATCCTGCCGGTAATCCTGGCGCCGGTCCTGCCTGTAATCCGGGCGATGACCGTCCTGACGGGGATAGTCCTGGCGGTCCTGACGCTCGGGCCGATCCTGACGCTCGGGCCGATCTTGGCGCTCGGGTCGGTCTTGCCGATCCTGGCGGAAGTCCTGCCGCGGCTCGCCGCGGTTATAGTCCTGCCGGTTGCCCTCAAAGCGCTGACCGCGGTCGTTGCGGTCACCACGCTCGTTGCGGTCGCGGCCCTGGAAACGCTGGTTCCGGTCTCCGCGCTCGTTGCGGTCGCGGCCCTGGTTCCGGCCGTCGAAGTCGTGGCGCTCGAACGGCTGCGGCTGCTGGGTCGGGTCGCCGTACTCGTCTGTGCCGTAGCCGAAGCCGGGGCGGCCCCCCTCGGCGCCCTGGCCCTGGACGGTCTCGTCGTCGCCCTCCTCGTCCTCGTCGAAGCCGTTGCGGGCGTAGCCCTGGCTGACCTGAGGACGGCCCGGTTCCTGGGCACTGGTGATGATGCGGAAATAGTGCTCGCCGTGCTGGAAGTAGTTCTCCGCCGCGACCGGATCGCCGCTCGCCAAGGCGTCGCGGGCGAGCTGCGCGTACTTGTCGGCGATGTGCTGGGCGGTGCCGCGGATTTTGACGTCGGGACCGTTCGACTCGTAGGAGCGCGTCAGCGGATTCGGACCCTTGGGCCGATTGCGACCCCGCATCCGTCGATTCTGGTTTGGTCTCATCGGCCTCGATTGACCCTCGTTAACCTGTCGCTCAGCGTGACTGACAGCGCCGGATCCCTGCTCGCGGACGAAGCGGGCCGGGCGCGGGGCACCCGAGCGCGCACATCCCGCGATGTTTGCCGCTCGTCCGGTGGCTGCGCTCCGTTCGGCGCGCCGCGAGACATCCCTCGACTGTCAGGTTCGATCCCACCGAGACTGACCGCGACTGCCGGAGCGCGTCCGCTCGATGGTGGGAAGACCGTCCGAGGCCGGAGGACACGGTCAAAACCGATCCTGCCGATACCGTCTTGAAGAGTGCCTCACAAAACTCCCGGCATTCGGGAGCTCCCTTTGTCCATAACGGCGCAGCGGGAGTTTTATGAGAGACGCTCAACGGGCCGTTGGCGGTCTGCATATCTAAGCTAGTGACTGACGCCCTCGACAACAAGCATTTTTTCGGAGCAACGCCGGCTTATGCCGAATTTCTGCGGGGTCCGTGGCATTTTGCGTGGCGTTTTGCGCCCTGCCGCACCGGCCGATCCACTTCTTCGTTCCGTCACCTGCCCGCCAAGGATGGCCGAAGCGTGACGACCCGGTCGTTGCCGGCGAGATCCCGGCCGACACGCACATCCTCGAATCCCATCGCCCGCGCGAGGTCGGTGAGCGCTGCTCCCTGGTCGTAGCCGATCTCCAGGACAAGGGCGCCGCCCACGGCGAGCAGGCCGGGCCGTCGCGCGATCCCGCGAAGAATCGCCCGGTAGGCGTCGAGGCCGTCGGCGCCGCCGTCGAGTGCGGCGTGCGGATCGTGAAGGCGTACCTCCGGCGCGAGCGTCGCGACGACGGAGGCGGCGATATAGGGCGGATTCGAAACGATCAGGTCGAATGGCCCGGTCACGGCATCGAGCCAGGAGCCGCACAGGAAGGCGGCCCTGTCGCCGACGCCGTTGCCCGCCGCGTTCCGGCGGGCGACCGCAAGTGCGCCCTCCGCCCGGTCGAGACCGATGCCGAAGGCTTTGGCGCGCTCGTGCAGCAGCGCCACGAGGATGCAGCCGGAGCCGGTGCCGAGATCGATCAGGCGAAGCGGACGATCCCTCTCGGGACACAACCGTAGCGCGGCCTCCACCACGCTCTCGGTGTCGGGCCTCGGCACCAGAGTCTCCGGTCCGAGCGCGAAGGGCAGCCCCCAGAACTCCCAGGCGCCGATAATCCGCGCCACCGGCTCGCCCGCGCACCGACGCGCCGCAGCTTCACTTAGAGCGCGTGCACCGGCCGCGCCGATCGGCTCGCGCCCGCGGAGCGAGAGGTCCAGGGCCGTAAGCGCGAGGACGTGCAGGGCGAGGAAGCGGGCATCCGTGCGCGCCTCCGGCAGGCCGGCCTCTTCGAAGACGCGGACGAGATGGCGCAGGGCGGCTTCACGGGAGAGGGTGTGATCGAAGCTCATGCCGGACAGCGCGGGACGTGTCCGCGCCTTCGCCCCCATCCCGATCGGGCCCGCCCGGCTTGAGCAAACGCTCGCGGGTCTCGGGCGAGCCCGCGGCCGCGCGGGAAGTGAGTTTCGTAGCGCTCCACCCGATCAGGGATCACGCCATCCCCTCAGCTGCCAGCAATTCCGCCTGATGCTCGGTGACCAGCGCGTCGATCACCTCGTCGAGTGCCGGGCCGGCCATGACCTCCTCCAGCTTGTAGAGGGTCAGGTTGATGCGGTGGTCGGTGACGCGCCCTTGCGGGAAGTTGTAGGTGCGGATGCGCTCGGAGCGGTCGCCGGAGCCGACCTGCGCCTTGCGGTCGGCGGCCCGCGCCGAATCCTTGGCCGTGCGCTCGGCGTCGAACAGCTTGGCCCGCAGCAGCGCCATGGCGCGCGCCCGGTTCTTATGCTGCGAGCGCTCCTCCTGCACGAACACCACCACGCCGGTCGGGATGTGGGTGATGCGGATCGCCGACTCGGTCTTGTTGACGTGCTGGCCGCCGGCGCCCTGCGCTCGCATGGTGTCGATCTTCAGATCGGCCTCGTTGACGACGACATCGACCTCCTCGGCCTCGGGCAGCACGGCGACGGTGGCGGCGGAGGTGTGGATACGCCCCTGCGTCTCGGTGTCGGGCACGCGCTGGACGCGGTGGGCCCCGCTCTCGAACTTGAGCCGCGAGAACACCGAGCGGCCCTTCACCTCGGCGACCACCTCGCGGTAGCCGCCGACGGTGCCCTCGCTCTCCGAGATCACCTCGACGCGCCAGCCCTTCGACTCGGCGTATTTCGCGTACATCCGGAACAGGTCGCCCGCGAACAGGGCCGCCTCGTCGCCGCCGGTGCCGGCGCGGATTTCGAGGATCGCGCTCTTCTCGTCGGCCGCATCCTTGGGCAGCAGCATGAGCTGCAGCGCGCGGTGGGCCGCCTCCATCGCTTCCTCGGCTTCGGGCTTCTCCTCGGCCGCGAGCGCGCGCATCTCGGGATCACCGCCGGGCTCGTCGATCAACGCGCGGATGCCGGCGAGGTTGGCCTCCGCCGCCCGGTAATGCTGGATCGCGGCGACGACGCCGTCGAGTTCCGACAGTTCGCGGGAGAGCTGCACGATCGTCTCGGCCTCGGCCGAGCCGTCGGCGAGCTGCGCCGTGACGAAGGCATGCCGGGCCAGGATGGCGTCGAGGCGATCGGAAGGAATGGGGGTCATCGCCCTGACTATACTCGCGACGGATCTGACAGTTGACGGAGGTTGAAGATTCGGCCCAGCCGGACAGCGTGTCAGATAGGCACGCCGTTCGCCTTCGCATACGCCGCAAGCGCGGGCCGGACCGAGGCGCCGTCGGTCACGCGGGTCAGCTCGGCCTCGATCAGTTGCGAGACCTCGCCGGCATGGGCGGAGAGGACCATCGCCTTGACCGGGCCGATCGCGGCCGGTGACATCGAGAACTCGCGGAATCCGAGGCCGATCAGCGCCAGCGCCTCGAGCGGGCGCCCGCCGATCTCGCCGCAGACGGTGGCGGGGCAGCCTTGCGCGGTCGCGCGCTCGGCGATCAAGCGGAAAGCGCGCATCGCCGCCCCGCAGAGAGGATCGAAGCGGTTGGCCACGCGCCGGTTCTCGCGATCGACCGCGAACAGGAACTGCATCAGGTCGTTGGAGCCGACCGACAGGAAGTCCGCCTCGCGGGCGATCTCGTCGATCTGGAACAGCAGCGAGGGCACCTCGACCATCGCGCCGAGGCGGCAATCGCTCGGCAGGAGGTAGCCGTGGCGGCGCAGATGCGCCTTCTCGCGCTCGACGATGTCGCGGGCGCGGGTGAACTCCTCGACGGTGGCGACCATCGGGAACATGATCTTGATCGGGCGCCCGGCCGCCGCCTTGAGGAGCGCCCGCAGCTGCACCCGCAGCAGCGCCGGCCGGTCGAGGCCGATGCGGATCGCCCGCCAGCCGAGCGCCGGGTTCTCCTCCTCGAGCGCCGGCATGTAGGGGAGGATCTTGTCCCCGCCGATGTCGAGGGTGCGGATCGTGACCGGCAAGTCGCCGGTCGCCGAATAGACTGCCTCGTAGAGCGTCTGCTGCTCGGCCGCCGAGGGCATCCGCTCGGCAATCATGAATTGCAGCTCGGTGCGGAACAGGCCGACGCCCTCCGCCCCGGTCTCGTGCAGATGGGTGAGATCGACCAGCAGGCCGGCGTTGAGATGGAGGCCGATCTTGACGCCGTCGCGGGTGACGGCGGGCACGTCGCGCAGGGCCCGGTACTGCTCCTGCCGCCGGGCGCGCAGGCGCACCATCTCGGCATAGGAGGCCTCGACCTCGGGGGTCGGCCGGATCTGGACCTCGCCGGAGAGGCCGTCGACGATGATCGCGTCGCCCGAGTCGCAGAGGCCGGTGGCGTTGGCGATCTCGCCGACCGCGGGAATGCCGAGCGCGCGGGCGACGATGGCGATGTGGCTCGTCGGCCCCCCCTCCTCCAGCACGACGCCGCGCAGGCGCGCCCGGTCGTAGTCGAGCAGTGCGGCCGGCCCCATCGAGCGGGCGACCAAGATCGCGTTCTCCGGCAACCCGTCGCCGCCGCGCCCCTCCTGGCCGACGAGGCGGCGCAGCAGGCGGTTGGCGAGATCGTCGAGGTCGTGCAGGCGGTCGCGGAGATACGGGTCGCTCTGGCGCAGCATCCGGGCGCGGTTGTCCGACTGCACCCGCTCGACCGCGGCCTCTGCGGTGAGGCCCGACTGGACCGCCTCGCGCATCCGCCGCAGCCAACCCTTGTCGTGGGCGAACATGCGGACCGTTTCGAGGATCTCGCGGGACTCGCCCGAACTGAGGCCGTCGCCGCGCTCGACCAGCTCGTCGATGGCCGAGCGCACATCCTCGATCGCCGATTCCAGCCGCTCGACCTCGCGCTCGACATTCTCGGCGATCAGCGTCTTCACGACGATGCGCGGCTCGTGCAGCACGACGTGGCCGAGGCCGATCCCGTCGGCGAGCGCGACGCCGCGCTGGCTCACCGGGCGGCGCGCGGCACTGCCGGCGCCGGGGGCCAGCGCTTGGAGTTCGCCCGAGGCGATCAGCTCCGCCAGCACCATGGCGGTGGTCTGGAGCGCCTCGATCTCCTCCTCAGAATAAACCCGGTAGGTCTTGTTCTGAACCACCAGCACGCCGAGCGTATTCCCGGCCCGCAACAGCGGCACGCCGAGGAAGGCGTGGTAGATCTCCTCGCCCGTTTCCGGCCGATACGAGAACGAGGGGTGCGACTGTGCGTCGGACAGCGCCAGCGGCTCGGCGGTCTTGGCGATCAGGCCGACGAGGCCCTCGTCGGCGCGCATACGGGTGATGTGGACCGCGTCGCGATTCAGACCCTCGGTTGCAAACAGTTCGAGGGTGTTGTCATCGCGCACCACGTAGACCGAGCACACCTCGGCGATCACGTTCGCCGCAATGAGGACGACGATCCGGTCGAGGCGCTGCTGCGGACTGACCGGCTCCGCCATGGCTTCGCGGAGCCGGCGCAGCAGCAGGCGCGGGCCTCCGGGCGCAGCGGGCATCGTGTCGTCAATCCGGGTCGGCCGGCGCAACCCTGGCTGGTGAGCCGTGGGGCCGACGCCGACGAGAACGGTCAGGCCTGGTCGAGGCCGTATAGCGAGTGGAGCGTGCGCACGGCAAGCTCCGTGTAGGCGGCATCGATCAGGACCGAGAACTTGATCTCGGAGGTGGTGATCGCGCGAATGTTGATACCCTTCTGCGCCAGCGCCCGGAAGGCCTTGGCTGCAACGCCCGCATGCGAGCGCATGCCGACGCCGATCGCCGACACCTTCACGACATCGGTGGCGCCCTCGATCTGACCGAACTGGATCGTGTCGCGCTGGGCGTCGAGGATGGCGCGGGAGCGCTCGTACTCGGCCGCCGGCACGGTGAAGGTCATGTCGGTGGTCGATTGGTCGCCGGACACGGTCTGGATGATCATGTCGACATTGATGTTGGCATCCGCCAGCGGGCCGAAGATCGCCGCGGCGATGCCGGGACTGTCCTTCACGGCGCGCAGGGTGATCTGCGCCTCGTCCTTCGAGAAGGCGATGCCGGTGATGATCTGCTGTTCCACGATTTGGTCCTCGTCGCAGATGAGGGTGCCCGGCCGCGCGGCATCGGGGGGATCGAAGGAGGAGCGCACCGTGGTCGGCACCCGGTGCACCATGGCGAGCTCGACCGAGCGCACCTGAAGCACCTTGGCGCCCAGAGACGCCATCTCCAGCATCTCCTCGAAGGTCACGCGCTCCATGCGCTGGGCCTTGGGCACCACGCGCGGATCGGTGGTGTAGACCCCGTCCACGTCCGTGTAGATGTCGCAGCGCTCGGCGCCGATGGCGGCAGCGATGGCGACCGCGGACGTATCCGAGCCGCCGCGTCCCAGCGTCGCGATCCGGCCGGTCTCGGCGTTCACGCCCTGGAAGCCGGCGATGACGGCGACCTCGCCGCGCTTGAAACCCTCGTCGAGGTTCTTCGGGTCGATGCCCTCGATTCGGGCCGAGCCGTGCGCGTCGGAGGTGTGGATCGGGATCTGCCAGCCCTGCCAGGAACGGGCCTTGATGCCGTCCTTGTTGAGCGCGATCGCGAGCAAGCCCGAGGTGACCTGCTCGCCGGACGCCACGACGGTGTCGTACTCCGCCGCGCCGTAGAGCGGATCGGCGTCCTTGACCCAGCCGACCAGTTCGTTGGTCTTGCCCGACATCGCCGAGACCACGACCGCGACCTCGTAGCCGGCCGAGACCTCGCGGGCGACGTGGCGCGCCACGTTGCGGATGCGGTCGACGTTGGCGACGGAGGTGCCGCCGAATTTCATCACCAAACGGGGCATGTCGCGTCCGGTCTGCTCATCCTGTCCCCACCGTCCCGGCCGCGAGGCCGGCGCGCCGCGTCACACGGAAAACAACACGGCGCGGCTGTACCGGGGATGCGCCCGGCGGGTACAAGGGCCCCCCGGCCGTGTCAATCGGACGGATGGCAGGTTGAAACGTTACGAAAGCGAGCCGGATGACGGGTGCCTCGATCGACCGGGACGAAGTGGCGCGCTTCGACGCCCTGGCCGCGCGCTGGTGGGATGAGCGCGGGCCGATGGCGGTTCTGCACAAGTTCAATCCGGTCCGGGTCGGCTATATCCGCGACGAGGCCTGCCGCATCTTCGACCGCGACCCGGCCGCACCCTTTCCCCTCGAAGGGCTGACCGTCATCGATATCGGCTGCGGCGGCGGCGTGCTGTCGGAGCCTCTGGCGCGGCTCGGCGCGACGGTCACGGGCCTCGATCCGGCAACCGGCAACATCGTGGCGGCCCGCGCCCACGCCGAGGCCGAGGGGCTCGCCATCGATTACCGCGACGAGACCATCGAGGCGGTGGCGGCGCGGGGCGAGCGCTTCGACATCGTGCTCGCCATGGAGGTGGTGGAGCACGTCTCCGACCGCGCCGGCTTCCTGCGCGCCTGCTGCACCACCGTGAAGCCCGGCGGCCTGCTGTTCGCCGCCACCCTCAACCGGACCATGCGCTCCTTCGCGCTCGCCATCGTCGGGGCCGAGTACGTGCTGCGCTGGCTGCCGCGGGGCACCCACGATTGGGAGAAGTTCGTGACGCCGGCCGAACTGTCCGCCGACATCGCGGCCGGCGGCCTCACCGTCACCGACACCACCGGCGTGGTCTACAATCCGCTGGGCGATTCCTGGCGCGCAAGCCGCGACACGGGAGTGAACTACATGGTCGCGGCCCACCGCCCCGCCTGAATGTCTGTCACACATCGCGCGTAGCGCCGTGCTCGCCAGAACGAGAACGGTCGGTCATCCGGAGTTCCGTGAGGCACTCTGAACGAAGCCGGGCGGCGTTCGTTGAGGGTTTTTCGCAAGGGAAACGAGAGCCCTCGCCGATGCTCGAAAAGCTGCCGCACGCTGTCGGCGAAGCCCTGTCCGGCCTCAGGGCCGGCGCGGAGAAGGCCGCGTTCCACACGGTCGCCGCGGAAGCTCCCCCGACCTTGCGCGTGACGAGCGAGGCCTTCGCCGACACGGCGCCGATCCCCGCCCGCTACACGGCGGACGGCGACGGGCTCTCGCCGCCGCTCGCCGTCGCCGGCGTGCCGGAGGATGCGGCGGCCCTGGTGCTGTTCGTCGAGGATCCGGACGCGCCCTCCCCTCACCCCCTCGTTCACCTCATCGCCTGGAACCTGACACCGGAAGACCAGGGGTTCCCGGAAGGGACCTTCGCGGGCCCGGCCGGCAACGGCGCTCGATACGATCTCGGCCGCAACTCGTTCCTGAAGGACGGCTGGCTGCCTCCGGACCCGCCGACGGGGCATGGGCCGCACCACTACCTTTTCCAGGTCTTCGCACTGGCCCGCCCCGCGGAACTGCCCGCCTCGCCGGGCCGCACCGCCCTGCTCGATGCACTCCGAGGCAACGTGATCGCCAAGGGCCTGCTGACGGGGACCTGCGAGCGTCCTTGAGCGTCTTGCGCTCAAGCCGCGCCTGCAGGCATGAGCGTCGTCGAACGCGTGCCGATGAGCCCGCCTCTCCCCGCGTGCGGAAATGAGGGGTGAGTCACGAGGTTTAAGGGAGACGGCCCCGACATGAAGGCCCTGGTGTGCAGCCGGCTCGGCGGGCCGGAGGATCTGAGCCTCGAGGATCTGCCCGATCCGGTGCCGGGGCCCGGCGAAGCGCTGGTGCGCGTGCGGATCGCCGCGCTGAATTTCTTCGACACGCTCATCATCGCCGGCCGCTATCAGGTGAAGCCGGCGCTGCCGTTCTCGCCGGGCGGCGAGGCCTGCGGCGTGATCGAGGCCCTCGGGCCGGGCGCGGAAAACTTTTCCGTCGGCGACCGGGTGATGGTCCATCTCAGCCACGGCACCGCCCGCGAGCGGATCGCGGTTCCGGCGAAGCGCCTCGCGCGGGTTCCGGAGGCGGTCTCCGACGCCGTCGCCGCCGGGCTCTCGATCACCTACGGCACGACGCTCCACGCGCTACGGGACCGCGCGGAGATCCGGCCGGGCGAGACCCTCGTCGTGCTCGGGGCCTCGGGTGGGGTCGGGCTCGCCGCGGTCGAGCTTGGCAAGCTGCTCGGCGCGCGCGTCATCGCCTGCGCCTCCTCGCCGGAAAAGCTCGAGACGGCTCGCGCCCACGGCGCCGACGACCTCGTCGACTACCGGGCGAACAATCTGCGCGAGGAATTGCGGCGACTGACCGGCGAGCGGGGAGTCGATGTGGTCTACGACGCGGTCGGCGGGGATTTCGCCGAACCGGCCATGCGCGCACTCGGCTGGAAGGGCCGCTTCCTCGTGATCGGCTTCGCCGCGGGCGAGATCCCGAAATTTCCCCTCAACGTCATCATGCTCAAGGGCATCGACGTGCAGGGCGTGCATTGGGGCGCCTTCGTCGAACGCGAGCCGGAGGCGCACGGTGCGAACCAAGCCCAGCTGCTCGCTTGGGCGGCGGAGGGCAAGCTCACCGTGAAGGTGCACGGCACCTATCCGCTCGGCGCCTACGAGGAGGCCCTCGGCGTGCTCGTCCGCCGCGAGGCAGTCGGTAAGGTTCTGCTCGACCTGGAAGGGTGACCCCTCACCCGCGGTGGCGCCGCGGGCCGGCCCTTACTGGTCGAGCCGCGCCAGCGCCGCGGCGATGCGGGCCGCGCCCGGCCCTCCCCCGGTGGCGACGGCGTGGCGGCGGTCGAGGGCGATGGCGCCGCGGTGGCTCGCATGGGTGATGGCGATGGCGAGCGCGTCGGCCGCGTCGGCGAGCTTGAATTCCGCCTTCGGCAGCAGGAACTTCACCATCGCCTGGATCTGCACCTTCTCGGCGTGGCCGTTGCCCGCCACGGTCTTCTTCACGAGGTTGGCGGCGTATTCCGCCACCGGCAATCCGGCGAGGGCCGGCACCAACAGAGCGACGGCGCGGGCATGGCCGAGCTTGAGCGTGGCCTGCGCATCCTTGTTGACGAAGGTCTCCTCCACCGAGACCTCGTCGGGCGCATGGGCCGCGATGACGCGGCTGAGGCCCTCGTGCAATTCACGCAGGCGCAAGGCCAGGGGCAGGTCGCCGTCGGAGGTGACAACGCCGCAGGCGAGGTAGGACAGCTTGCTGCCCCGCGCCGTGATCAGCCCCCAGCCGGTGCGGCGCAGGCCGGGATCGATGCCGAGAATGCGGACGTCCGTGGTCATGGCCTCGGCCTCCTTCAGAGCAGCGATCCGGTACGGCACGTACCGTGAACAAAGCCTTGCCGCAAACCCTCGACCCGCGCCAGCGGCGTCTACTGGAGCTTGAACTCGCCCTCTAGCCGGAGCGCCACCTCGTCGCCGAGCAGCGGCAGGAAGGCGTTCACTCCGAAATCGGAGCGCTTGATCACCGTCCAGCCGTCGAATCCCACGGAGTAGATCTTGTCGACCGGGTTGACGCCCGCCTGGTTGAAGGTGGCGTCGAACGAAACCGGCTTCGACACGCCGCGCAGGGTGAGCGTTCCGTTGACCCGCGCGGTGGTCGGCCCCGTCGGCTCGATCGATTGGCTCACGAAGGTGGCCTCGGGAAACTTGCCCGAATCGAGGAAGTCCGGCGTCTTGAGGTGGGCGTTGAGCTTGTCATTCAGCGCGTTGGCGCTGCCGGTGCCGATCTTGGCCGAGAGGGTGCTCTTGCCCGGCGCGGCGGGATCGAGGACGAGTTCGCCCGTCACATCCGTGAACTGACCGTAATAGGTCGAGAAGCCGAGATGGTTGATCGACCAAGTGATCTTGCCGTGCGCAGGGTCGAGGCGGTAGCGCCCGGCCTTCACCTGTCCCGGATCCTTGGTCAGGGCCGGAGGGGCCTCCTGCGCGTGGAGTCCGCCGGGCGCGGCGAGGGCGAAACCCGCCATCAGGAGGGCGGCGAGGGCGAGCGTGCGCTTCATGCGGTCACCTTGTCGGTTGTGCCGCCAAGACGGATATGGCCTTAGGCCAAGCGCGGCAACGGACCCGAGGGAAGCTCACGCTCACATGATCGGCAAACTCAAGGGGATCGTCGATTCCTACGGAGAGGATTTCGTGATCCTCGACGTGAACGGCGTCGGCTACGTCGTCCACTGCTCCGCCCGGACGCTGCAGCGCCTGCCTTCGCCCGGCGAGGCCACGGATCTGGCCATCGAGACGCATGTGCGCGAGGACATGATCCGCCTCTACGGCTTCCGCTCCGATGCCGAGCGGGAGTGGTTCCGCCTGCTTCAGACGGTGCAGGGCGTCGGCACCCGCGTGGCGCTCGGCGTGCTGTCGGTGCTGGAGCCATCCGCCCTCGCGACCGCCATCGCCACCGGCGACAAGGGCTCGGTCGCTCGCGCCCCCGGCGTCGGCCCGCGGCTGGCCGCCCGCCTCGTGGCGGAGCTGAAGGACAAGGCGCCTGCCTTCGCCCCCGTCGATCCCGCGCTCATGGCGCTCAGCGGCGCCATCGAGGACCGCACCGCACCGCAGCCGGTCGCGGATGCGATCTCGGCGCTGGTCAATCTCGGTTATCCCCAGGTTCAGGCCTCGGCCGCCATCGCCGCCGCCCTGAAGGGCCTGGGCGACGGTGCCGACACGGTGGAGGCCAAGACGCTGATCCGGCTCGGCCTGCGGGAGTTGGCGCGCTAGAGCGTCACCTTTTTCCGACACCCGGCGACCGCCTTCCGGGATGATGCTCGAGATTCTCCTCCTCAGCCGCCGTCATCGAAGGGAGGCGGCTGCAGGCGCTGCCAGGCGGAAGCGATCCGCTCCGGCCTCACTTCGAGCGCCTCGGCACAAGCGAGCAGCGACGGTTCGTCGCTCATCACATGATCGAGAACGGCACCGAGGAAGCCGGGATCGTGTAGGCTCTCGCGCAGCGTTCCGGGTTCGAGGCCGCTCGCGGCGACGAATCGGAACAGCCGATCCTCGTCGGCGGCGAGCCAACCCAGCACATCGACCGCGAGACGTTCGCTCGCCGCATCACTATGATCAAGTTTGCGTTTCATCAACGAGTAGCAGTTTAAGAGAGTACGAGGGCCGGGCCACGGGGTGGAACGCCATCGCGACCGCGCCGGAGCAGGTCATGAAGAAAACCGTTCTCATCGTTGAAGACAACGAGCTGAACATGAAGCTCTTCAACGATCTGCTGGAGGCGCACGGCTACGCCACACTCAAGACCGCCAACGGTATCGAGGCGATTGAACTGGCGCGCGCGCACCACCCAGACTTGATCCTGATGGACATCCAGCTTCCCGAAGTCTCGGGCCTGGAAGTGACAAAGTGGCTCAAGGACGACGACGACCTTCGTAACATTCCCGTGATCGCTATCACCGCTTTTGCAATGAAAGGCGACGAGGAACGCATCCGCGAAGGGGGTTGCGAGGCCTATTTGTCCAAGCCAATCTCGGTTGCCAAGTTTTTGGCAACGGTCAGGCGCTATATTGGCGATGACGGCGCTCCTTAAGACCACTTCGGACTGAATGCCGTCGCGGTCGTGAAGGCCGCGCATCGGAGGAACGATGTCCGCTCGCGTCCTGATCGTGGATGATCTCTACCCCAACGTACGGCTGCTCGAGACGAAGCTGTCTCTCGAGTATTTCGACGTGGTCGTGGCGATGAACGGGCCCGACGCCCTAGCGATCTGCGAGAAGGGCGCCTGCGACGTCGTGCTGCTCGACGTGATGATGCCGGGCATGGACGGATTCGAGGTCTGCCGCCGGCTCAAGTCCAACCCCGCCACCGCGCACCTGCCGGTGGTGATCGTCACCGCCCTCGACCAGCCCGCCGACCGGCTGCGGGGTCTCGACGCCGGCGCCGACGACTTCCTGACCAAGCCGATCGACGACACCGCGCTGATGACGCGGGTGCGCAGCCTCGTGCGGCTGAAGGCCGTGACCGACGAGCTGCGCTCCCGCGCCCTCGCGACGCGCGAGATCGGCGGTCCCGATCCCCTGGTTCTGGCCGCCGCCGATACGGGTGAAGGTGCGCGCATCCTCCTCGTGGAGGACCGGCCGAGCGCGATCGACCGCATCGGCACCGCCCTCTCCCAACACCATCAGGTCACCGTCGAGACCGATCCTCACCGCGCCCTGGTGCGGGCGCCCGAGGAGGGGTTCGACCTCGCCCTGGTGAGCCTCGACCTCGAAGGCTTCGACGGCCTGCGCCTGTGCAGCCAGCTCCGCTCGCTGGAGCGGACCCGCAACATGGCGCTGATCATGATCGGCGAGATGCACGAGAAGGCCCGCATCACCCGCGGCCTCGATTTCGGCGTCAACGACTACCTGCTGCGCCCGGTCGATCGCAACGAGTTGGTCGCGCGGGTGCGAACCCAGGTGCGGCGGCGGCGCTTCTCGGAGACCCTGCGCGGCGCCCTCCAGGCCTCGATGGAACTGGCGATCACCGACGATCTGACCGGCCTGCACAACCGGCGCTACCTCGACCGGCATCTCGGCCCGGTCTTCGGTGAGGCGGCGCTGCAGCAGAAGGGCCTCGCCTGCCTGCTTCTCGACATCGACCGCTTCAAGCTCATCAACGACACCTACGGCCACGAGGCCGGTGACGAGGTGCTGCGCGCCTTCGCCGAGCGCATCCGCCAGTACGTGCGGCCGATGGACATCCTCGCCCGCTACGGCGGCGAGGAGATCGTGATGGTGGTGCCCGGTGCCGAACTGCCCGACGCCCGCGCCATCGCCGAGCGCATCCGCGAGCGGATCGAGGCGACGCCCTTCGCCATCGACGGCGGGACACGCGACATCGGCGTGACCGTCTCGGTCGGCGTGTCGGTGCGGCGCGCGACCGATACCGGCCCGGCCGACCTGCTCAAGCGCGCCGACACCGCCCTCTATCGCGCCAAATCCTTCGGCCGGAACCGGGTCGAGGCGGCCGCGGCCTAGTCGAGTCAGGCGCCCTCGGGCTCGGGAACCGAGACCCCCGCCGCGGCAGCCGGCGGGAATAGGCCGAGAAGCCGTGCGACCTCGTCACCGTCCGCCCCGCCGAGAAGGTCGGCCAGGGTGTAGCGGTCGAGGACCGCCAGGAACGCCGCGAGCGCCTCGCCCAGAGCGCGCCGCAGGCGGCAGGGTGCGGTGATCGCGCAGGAACCGCCGGAGAAGCACTCCACCAGCGCGAGGTCGTCCTCGGTCGCCCGAACCACGGCGCCGACCACGATCTCGGCAGGCGGCTTGGCGAGGCGAAGGCCGCCGCCCCGTCCCCGGATCGTCTGGATCAGCCCGAGCCGTCCGAGCTGATGCACCACCTTCGTGAGATGACTCTCCGAGATGCCGTAAGCCCGCGCGATCTCGGCGATCGAACTCTGTCGCGGTTCGCGTAGGCCGACATAGATCAGGGTGCGGAGCGCGTAGTCCGTGTAGCGGGTCAGGCGCATGACGGATCCGAAGGGTTTTTAAGGTACATTTCAGTTGCATCTTTTACGACGGTGCGGCAAAAGGTTCCTATCGAATGGATCTTTGGATTCGCCCATGCCCGCACCGCTCTCCCCCCAGACCATCGCCGTCGTCAAAGCCACCGTTCCGGCCCTCGAGACCCACGGGCTCGCCATCACGCGGCGCATGTACGAGCGCCTGTTCGAGAACACCGAGATCCGTGACCTCTTCAATCAGTCGCATCACGGTGAAACCGGTTCGCAACCGAAGGCGCTCGCTCTGGCTGTTCTGGCCTATGCTCGCAACATCGACAATCTCGGCGTATTGACGGGCGCTGTCGAGCGCATCGCTCAGAAGCATGTCGCACTCAACATTCTGCCGGAGCACTATCCTCACGTTGCCGACGCCCTGCTCGCGGCGATCCGCGACGTGCTCGGTGAGGCGGCAACGCCCGAAATCCTCACGGCCTGGGGCGAGGCGTACTGGTTCCTGGCGGAGCTGCTGATCGGCCGCGAGGCGACGATCTACCGGGATCAGGCGTCCAAGACCGGCGGCTGGAACGGCTGGCGCGATTTCGTGGTCGAGAGCGTCACCTCGGAAAGCGAGACGATCCGCTCCTTCGTGCTGGTCCCCACGGACGGCGGGCCGGTGCTGCGGCACGAGCCGGGGCAGTATCTCGGCTTCCTCGTCGACCTGCCGGGCCGGGGCGTGCTGAAGCGGAACTACTCGATCTCCTGCGCCCCCAACGACCGTGCCTACCGCATCACCGTCAAGCGTGAGGCCGCATCGGACCGGCCGGCCGGCCTCGTCTCGAACTGGCTGCACGCGGAGGCTCAACCCGGAACCGTGCTGAAGGTCGCCGCCCCCGCGGGCGACTTCTTCCTCGATCGCGCGAGCACCGAGCCGGTGGTCCTCGTCAGCGGCGGCGTCGGCCTCACCCCGATGGTCAGCATGCTGGAGAGCCTCGTGCAGGAGGCGCCCGAGCGTCCGGCCTGGTTCGTCCACGGCGCCCTGAACGGACGGGTCCACGCCATGCGCGACCACGTGCGCAGCCTCGTCGCGAACCGCGAGAGCCTGTCCGCCCGCACCTTCTACGCCGAGCCGGAGGCTCAGGACCGGCCCGGCGAGCATTACGACGAGGCGGGGCTGGTGACGGCGGAGTGGCTCGCGGCGAACACGCCTTCGGATCGAGCGACCTACTATCTGTGCGGTCCCAAGCCCTTCCTCGCCGCCCTGTCGAACGGCCTCACCCGTGCGGGCGTGCCGGCGGAGCGGGTCCGCTTCGAGTTCTTCGGCCCGGCCGACGAGCTTCTGGACGAGGCGCCGAGGCAGGCGGCCTGAGGCGCGGACGCGACCGGGCCGGGAATCGGTTCAGCCGGCGCCCGGATCGGTCTCGTTGCCCTGCGACGGCACGCCCGGCTTGCCGTCGGTCTTCTCGTTCGGGTCCTTGACCGCGTCGGGGGCGCTGTTGGCGGGCTTGTCCCCGCCTCTGCGCTCCCGATCCTTTTCGCGATCGCCCCCGTCCTGCCCGTTCATCGTCACGCTCCCTCAAGAATCCGGAATCGTATCGGGGCCGCTCAGGATCGCTTGGCCCGATCGGGTTCGCCCGCGACCGGCTCCCCCTCGCGCGGACCGGCCGAGGCCTTGCGGTCGGAATGGCCGCCGGAGGAGCCGCCGAGCGCGGGCGGGGTCCGTCCCTCCGCATCGCTTCCCTGGCTGCCCGCGCCCCACTCGCCTCGCCGCTCCGCATCGGATCGCCCGCCGGAGCCCTGGCCGGTGATCGCCGCCTGCTCGGGCGTCTGATGGCCGCCCCCAGCCGGATGAGGGCCGGGCGAGCCGACGGCCTCGTCGGGCTTGCGGGTACCGGTGTTGCTCAGGTCCTCGTCGGGCCGGTTCTCATTTCCCATCGCGGCCTCCATCAGAGGCGCCGTGGCGCGGCGGCTCCTCCTGGCCGACGGCGGCGGTGGCGCGCTCGATCGCCTCCTGCGCCGTCGCGTCGGGCTGGGTCCGGGAGGACGGATCGGACATCCGGCGCAAATCATCCAAGCGCGTCCCGGCTTCAGTCGGCCCCGCTGCGTCGCGTGCGGCGCCCGGGCGATCCGTGCCGAATTCCGGGCCGCTGCGGTCCGCGTCGGCCGCCATGGGCGGCGGCCGGTTGGGAGACGTCTCCGTCATCATCATCCTCCAGATCTGACCGGGACAACCATCCGGGACCGGAGGAGTTGCGGTGCGGGTCCGTCGCAGACCCGCACCGCGTTTTCCCTATCAAGGAGCATCGTCTTTTTCGGAAAAGCCGGCGCCCACCTTTCGGGACGATGCTTCAGCCGATGCCCTCGAACAGCACCGACGAGATGTAGCGCTCGGCGAACGAGCAGGCGACGGTGACGATGCGCTTGCCCTGGAATTCGGGGCGGCCCGCCAGCTCCAGCGCCGCGGCGACGTTGCCGCCGGTCGAGATGCCGCCGGGAATTCCCTCGAACTTGGCCAGATCCCGCGCCGTGTCGATCGCCTGCTGGTTCGACACCTTGAGCACGCCGTCGAGGATGTCGGTGTGCAGGTTGTCGGGGATGAAGCCGGCGCCGATGCCCTGGATCTTGTGCGGTCCGGGCTGGCCGCCGGAGATCACGGGGCTGTCCACCGGCTCCACCGCGAACACCTTGAGGCCGGGCAGACGCGGCTTGAGCACCTCGCCGACGCCGGTCACCGTGCCGCCGGTGCCGACACCCGCCACGAAGGCGTCGAGCTGGCCTTGCGTATCGTTCCAGATCTCCTCGGCGGTCGTCTTGCGGTGGATCTCGGGGTTGGCCGGGTTGGAGAATTGCTGCGGCATCACCGCGCCGTCGATCTCGCGCAGCAATTCCTCGGCGCGGGCGATTGCGCCCTTCATGCCCTGCGGGCCGGGGGTCAGTTCGAGCTGCGCGCCGAGGAACGCGAGCATCTTGCGCCGCTCCAGCGACATCGTCTCCGGCATGACAAGGATCAGGCGGTAGCCGCGGGCGGCGGCGACGAAGGCCAGCGCGATGCCGGTGTTGCCCGAGGTCGGCTCGACCAGCGTCCCGCCGGGCTTGAGCCGGCCGGAGGCTTCGAGCGCGTCGATCATGTTGACGCCGATGCGATCCTTCACGGACGAGATCGGGTTGAAGAATTCGAGCTTGAGCAGGATCTCGGCATCGACGCCGCGCTCCTTGGTGAGCCGGTTGAGGCGCACGAGCGGCGTGTTGCCGATGGTCTCGGTGATCGAGCCGTAGACGCGGCCGTGACCAGGCTTCCGAACGTCCGGGGTCGAGGTGTCTGTCATCGTCTGTCCGCTCCCTGAGCGCTTCCGGGCCGACGCGATCACCGGGCCGGCGCAAGCGCGCCACCACAAGAAGGGCTTCGCATCGGTCCGAGGGAAGATGACCGGCACTCGGCAAAGCCGATGCGAAACCAGAAACTTAGCGCTCCCGCCGAAGCGGAGGCCGCTGCGGCGACGCGTAGCCGATTTCACAGGCTCCGTCGAGCTTCACAGCCGTCGGATACCGGTCTTTACACGGAGAGCGGATAGCTGAGCTTGGGCAGAGAATTTTATTTTCTTTTTTCGCGCCCGGACGACAGTATTGTCATCCTCATAGCATCGCCTCAACGACGCTGTACCATCGCCACCGCGTCTCAGATCGCGAACAGGGGCACTGCGAGGATCAGGACGGCGATGCCCGCGCTAGTCGCGAGGGCGGCCAAGCCTGCAGCCCCCTCGTGCTGGGCGCGGAGAAAGTCGTAGCGCGTCGCGGCGGAGCCTGACGGCCGAACTCTCGGGACGACGCGCTGGTGAACCCGGCCGATCCGCATTCCGTCTCTCCGCCTGAACGGCCGCGCGGGAGCGCGACCGGGGCTGCCAAGAAACGGTCCGTGGGCCTGACGGAGAATGAATCCGGACCGCCGTCCGCGAATCATCGTCAACGGGGTCTTACCCAGGCTGTCGACATGGCGTCGCGCCGGCGCATTCGAGGCCGGCGCGATGGCCGAGAACCCGGTCCGAAGTGTCTCTCACAGCGCCCGGTCGAAGCGCAGCTCGCCGTTCTGGCTGCGGATCACGAGCTGCGAACCGTCGAGGTCCCACTTGCCCGCCGTGCGCAGGGCGATGAGGAAGGCTTGCTCGGAGGCCGCCAGGGCCTTGTCGCAAGTCTTCTTGGTCAGCGCCAAGGGACCGACGGCGAGGTGCTGCTCACGCAGCGGGAAGGCGGTGGCGGTGAAGGTGTTGCAGCCGCCGTAGCCGCGGGCGCGGTACTGCGCATCGATGATGAAGCTCGGACGGTCGATGCCGGTGAACGGCTTGCCGTTCATGCTGACCGCGGTCCACATCGCGCCGAGGGGAAACATCTTCTCCTGCGGCTTGGCGCCAGGGACGTATTGCGGCTTCTTCTCCGGCTGCTTGCCGGCACCGAAGCCGGACGGATTGCCGCCCATGCCCATCTGCGCCATCGCCGGCGCGGCCGCGAACGCGGCAACCGCACAGGCCAGCGCGGCGGTCAGCATCCTGTTCATCGTTCAGCCCCCTTTCTGCTCGGCTGCCTCACCCCGGAGCCCGGCTGGCCGCACATCGCACGGACACGGCTCTCGACTCTTCGCCCATTGCGGCGCGCAGGCTCCGAACGGTTCGGGTCGCGCACCCGGTCTTGGCATCTGGTTCTGGGCGCTAGGGGGAATCGACACAGATTCAAGCACAATTATGGTGAAGACCCCTCCGGGATCCGGTTCGGCGGCGATCCTGTCCTGTTCCAGGCGCCGCAAACCTTGTGCGTCAGGACGTTCCGGTGAGCGAGCCGGCCAGACCGGACGAAATGCCGTTTCTCACAAGCTTTGCCGAAACGAACCGGGCCTTCGGATGGTTGATGGGGCGTTCCCGTGCCCGATGCCCGTGCCCGATGGCGCGGGGTGGCCAGGATGCGTGGCACAAATTGCGCGCTGAAGAGTGAGGAGAGCGGTTTGACCGGATCGGATGAAGGCGTGTCGAGCGGTGCCTCCCCCAACACGATGAATGCGGCCCAGTGCCGGGGCGCCCGCGGCCTGCTCGGCTGGTCGGAGACGGAACTGGCTCGCCGTTCGGGACTGGACGAGGGTTTCGTGAAGGGGTTCGAGGCCGGCACCGGCGATCCCGCCTCCGGCCAGGTCGAGGCCCTGCGCAGCGCCCTGATGCAGGGCGGCGTCGTCTTCACCAACGGCGCGACGCCGGGCGTGCGGCTCTCCGAGCAGCAGCGGGGCGGCGACGAGGGCACGCGGGTCGATCAGCTCACCACCGAGAACGACCGGTAGAGCATCGTCCCGAAAGGTGGCCGCCGGCTTTCGGGAAAAAGACGATGCAAAAGCAAGAGGTGAGAGCATCGTGCTGGATCCGATATCCAGCACGATGCTCAAGGTCCGCCCTTACCCTGTCGCCAGAGCCTTGAGGTCGAAGCTCGGGTCGGTGGCCTGTTCCGGCGTCAGCACCTTGCCAGAGGCGAGCAGGCGCCGGGCGGCCATGTGATCGGCAGGGCGATCGATCGACTCGACGGCGCTGAGCGCGTCGCCGCGGAAGCGGAACACCGAGAAGCCGGCACCGACTCGGCGCAGGACGCTCGCGTCACCCGGTGCGGCGAGCCCGGCGATCTGGAGTTTGCGCGGTCCCTGGTCGCTCCAGAACCACGGCACCGCGTCGTAGGCGGCGGGCCGGCCGGTGAGGCGCGCGGCGAGGCAACGGCCCTGATCGACCGCATTCTGCACCGATTCGATCCGCACACGGTCGCCGCCGGGCATTCCCGCCGCGAAGCGGCTGGGGAAGCGGACGCAATCGCCGATGGCCGAGATCGCCGGATCGCTGGTGGCGAGGACGGCATCGACCTCAATGCCGTCGCGGACGGCGAGGCCGGCTTCCGCGGCGAGTTCGTGGTTCGGTACCACCCCGATGCCGACGAGCACGAGGTCGGCAGGCAGGTTCTGCCCATCGGCCGTGCGGATCGCCGTGGCGCGCCCCCCTGCGCCTTCGATGGCGGTGACGCCCGCCCCGAACAGGAAGCGGACGCCGACCTCCTCGTGGAAGGCGCGGAACGTCTCCGAGGTCTCCGGCGAGACCGCCCGCGCCATCACCCGCTCGGCCGCCTCGATCACCGTGACGGAGAGGCCTCGGTCGGCGCAGACCGCCGCGAATTCCAGGCCGATGAAGCCGGCCCCCACCACCACGATCCGGCGCACGCCCTCGATCGCGGTACGAAGGGCATCGGCATCGTCGAGGGAGCGGAGCTGACGCACGCCCGCGAGATCGCCCCCCGGCACCGGCAGGGCCCGGTTGCGGGTGCCGGTGGCGAGGATGAGATGATCGTAGGCGAGATGCTCGCCGTCCGAGAGCTGCACACGGCGCTCCGCCCGGTCGATCGCCGTCACCCGCGTGCCGGACCGGTGGTCGATGCGGTGCTCGGCGAAAAAGCTCTCCTGCCGCAGGAGCAGACCGCGGGCATCGGTCTTGCCGGCGAGATAGGCCTTGGACAGAGGCGGGCGCTGGTAGGGGAGCGCGGTCTCCTCACCGACCAGGGTCAGGCGCCCGGCAAATCCCGCCTCCCGCAGCGAGGCGGCGGCCTGGAAGCCGGCCTGTCCCGCGCCTACGATGACGATCGACTCCACAGCTCCGCTCATTCGCCCGCCTCGGCTGGACTCGGCACCGCCTTGGACGCCGGTGCAGCCGCCCCTTCCGCGAAGAAGCCGCCGGGGATGGTCGGCAGGAAGCGGCGCCCCTCATGCGCGAGATAGTCCCAGAACGCGTCGGAGGCCGGGCCGAGCACCTTGTCGGCGCGGCGAACGACGTACCAGTCCCGACGGATCGGCAAGCCCTGCACATCGAGCAGGACGAGGCGTCCGCTCTCGATCTCCGCCGCCACCGAGTGGCCGGACAGGAGCGCGATGCCGAGCCCCGCCATCACCGCCTGTTTCAGCGTCTCGTTCGAGCCCGAATCGATCCCGAGCTTGGCCCGGCGGATCATCACGCCGCTCATGAACTCCTCGAATACCGAGCGGGTGCCCGAGCCCTCCTCGCGCACGAGGAAGGACTCCTCCGCCAGATCCGCGCGGGTCAGCCCCCGCCGCCCGGCCATCGGGTGGTTGGGGGCGGCGATCAAAACCAGGGGATGGGGTCCGAAGGTCTCCGCCTCGATGGCGAAGTCCCGCGGCGGGCGGCCCATGATGGCGAAGTCGATGTCGTAGTTGCGCAGCGCCTCGATCGTATCCTGGCGATTGCCGACGGTGAGCGAGATCTCGACCTTCGGGTGGCTCTCCATGAACCCCGCGATCACCTGCGGCGCGAAGTACTTCGCCGTCGAGACCACGCCGAGGCCGACCCGGCCACCGCCGCCGCCCTTGAGCGTGCGCAGCCGGTCGGTGCAGGTCTCCAGCACGGTGTTGATGCTGTTGATCGCCCACAGCATCTCGCGGCCGGCATCGGTCGGTTTGAGGCCGGTCGGCGTCCGGTCGAACAGGAGGAGGCCGGCCTCCTCCTCGAGCTGGCGGATGCGGGCGTAGAGCGCGGCGGACGTGACGTTCAGCTCCTGCGCGGCCCGCGTCATGGTCCCGAGCCGCGCGACCGCTGCGACCGCCTGAAGCTGCTTGAGCGAGAGATTGCGCATGCCTCGTTTTTAGTTTTTTTGCGGGGCACCACAAGTTTTTTTAGAAAACCTTCGACAGCACTCCCCTGCCGTCTGGCGCTGCCGCCTCGCCGCAGAGTATCATAGGGCCAGACGGGCCTGCACGCCTTCGCGCACGCATGGCCGGCAAGAACGCCGCGCAGGACCTCAGGTGTCCCGCGGCCGCGACGGGAGCGAGCCTTAAAACGATGACGAAGCCGTACGGGTCATCCCTCGACGACCATCTCGACGCCGAGGTCGCGCGCGACGCCTCGCTGGCCGACACCGCCGCCACGATCCGGGCGCTGGCCGCCGCGGCGATCGACGTGAGCGAGACCGTGGGCCGCGGGTCACTGGCGGGTGATCTCGCTGCCCAGGGCGAGCACAACAGCGACGGCGACGTGCAGAAGGCGCTCGACGTGATCGCCCACAAGCGCTTCATGCAGGCGCTGGAGGAAGCGCCCGTGGCGCAGGTCGCCTCGGAGGAAGCCGAGGACGTGGTCGAACTGAAGCCCGACGCGCCGCTGGCGGTGGCGATCGACCCGCTCGACGGCTCTTCGAATATCGGCGTCGGCATGGTGGTCGGCACCATCTTCGGCATCCGCCCCGTGACGCGGGGTGACGACCCGAACGCCTCGTTCCTGACGCCGGGCACGACGCAGACGGCCGCGGGCTTCGTCGTCTACGGCCCGGCCACGACCTTCGTCGTCACGCTCGGCAACGGCACCCGCATCTTCACCCTCGACCGGACGGACAAGGTCTTCCGCCTCACCCACGACGCGATGAAGATCGTGGCAACCGCCAACGAGTACGCGATCAACGCCTCGAACGTGCGGCACTGGGACGGCCCGGTGAAGTCCTTCATCGAGGATTGCCTGCGCGGCTCGGAGGGCCCGCGCGACCGCGACTTCAACATGCGCTGGACCGCCGCCCTGGTGGCGGATGCGCAGCGCGTCCTGATCCGTGGCGGCGTGTTCCTGTATCCGGGCGACAACCGGAAGGGCTACGCGCAGGGGCGCCTACGCCTGCTCTACGAGACCGCCCCCATCGCCTTCCTGATCGAGCAGGCGGGCGGCGCGGCCACCGACGGCCAGCACCGCATCATGGAGCGCGTCGCCTCCAAGATCCACGAGCGCTCGCCGCTGGTCTTCGGCTCCACCGAGGAGGTCGAGTGCGTGGCCAAGTACTATGACGGGCGCCAGCCCAGCGCCGGCCGCTCACCCCTGTTCGGCCAGCGCGGCCTGATGCGGAGTTGATAAAAGGACGCTTCGTCCCCAACCTGTGGTCGGGGACGAAGCGTCCGGCGGACGACCGCCGCCGCGAAGGTTAGTCCCTCCTGCGCGCGGGCAGAAGGCGGTGATTCGGGATCATCGCCTTCTGGAACCCAGCACTCGGCCCGATTCATCTGAAAAGCCCATGTCGGCGCGTCATCCCATCATCTCGGTCACCGGCTCCTCAGGGGCCGGGACCACCTCCGTCCGCAACACCTTCGAGCAGATCTTCCGTCGGGAGGATGTCAGCGCCGTCTACATCGAGGGCGACGGCTTCCACGCCTACGACCGCGACACCATGCGCGCGATGATGGCGCACGAACCGACGCTGAGCCACTTCGCGCCGCGGGCCAACCTCCTGCCGGAGCTGGAGGAGGTGTTTCGCAGCTACAGCGAATCCGGCACCGGCCGCACCCGGCACTACGTCCACGACGAAGCGGACGCAGCGCGTTACGGCGGCGTACCGATCGGTACCTTCACGCGGTGGGAGCCGTTCCAGCCGGGATCGGACCTGTTGTTCTACGAGGGCCTGCACGGCTGCGTGGTCGACAACAACGTCGATCTCGCCCGCTATCCCGATCTCAAGATCGGGGTGGTGCCGGTGATCAACCTCGAATGGATCCAGAAGCTGCACCGGGACCGCTCGACCCGCGGCTACTCCACGGAGGCCGTCACCGACGTGATCCTGCGGCGGATGCCGGACTACGTGCAGACGATCTGCCCACAATTCTCGTGGACGGACATCAACTTCCAGCGGGTGCCGACGGTGGACACCTCGAACCCCTTCATCGCCCGCTGGATCCCGACTGCGGACGAGTCGATGGTGGTGATCCGCTTCAAGGACCCGAAGGGGATCGATTTTTCCTACCTCGTCTCGATGATCCACGACAGCTTCATGAGCCGGGCCAATTCCATCGTCATCCCCGGCGGCAAGCTCGACTTGGCGATGCAGCTCATCCTGACGCCGATCATCATGCAGTTGGTGGAGCGACGGCGGCGGCTGGCGTGAGCCGTCCTGTCCATGCGAGGCGGGGCCGAAGCAATCCGGAACGCCGACTTCTCCGTACAGGCCGCGCCTCTGGATCGCTTCGCATTCGCTCGCGATGACGACGAGGATTGCATTCCTCAGATGCCCGACAGCTCGACGGCGGCCGCGGCTCCCTCTGCATCGAGGAACGCCGCAACAGCCTGCGAAAACTCCGGCGTGCGCAGGTAGCCATAGGACTTGTGGGGATTCACGCTGCCGCGCGGGCGCCGGTAGGCGTTGATCACCGGGCAATCGGTGACGGCGACGCCCAGCATGTTGGGGGCATAGGCCTCGGCCAGCGTCGTGCCGACGGTCGCCACGTCCTCGCGATCGCCGAGATTGCTCCAGCGGGCGACGGCGTAGGGCACGCGCAGGGGTCCGTGCTCCTCAGCCAGCCGATGCTTGATCTCGGCGAGCCCGAGCGGGGCGCCCAGGGTGACGAGATGGTCGATCCGCGGGCAGCGCCCGTCGCGTTCGAGTTGCCGCAGCACGTCGTAGGCGATCAGCGAGCCCATGGAATGGGCCGCGATCAGCAGCGGCCGGCCGGCATGGCGCTCCAGCGCCTCGCGCAGTCGGTCGCGGGCGGCCGCGCGAAAAATACTGTCCTCGTAATAGCCCCAGAGGTCGTCGAGCCGGTGCTCGATGATGAAGTCGTCGAGCACGAGGCGCCCGGTCTTCTCCTGCGCCCATTCGACGATGCGGTAGAGCCGGTCGGTCAGGGTCGGGGCGCAGGCGCCGTCCGCACTCGGGAAAGGTCCCCTCCCGCGTGCGGGATAGTAGGGCTCCCGGTTGTGATCCTCGGAGAGCGGGGCGTCGTAGCGCAGGTCGGCCCAGTAGACGAAATCGAAGGCCAGATCCGGCCGATCCTCGCCGAGATTGCGCCGCAGCCCCTCGCGGATCGCGGCGGCCCACCAAGCCTGCTTCTCCTCTTTCGGCGGCTTGTTGGCGAGGCCGTGGATGCCGAGGATGAGCGGGCGGTCCTGCATCGATCGGGAGAGGGAGCCTGGCGATGGATCGTTCGCCGGCTCGGCACCGGCATTGCCGGGCATATAGCGCGCAGACCCGATCGATCCGCGCGACAAATCGGCAGCTTGGTTCCTTTGCGGGAAATCTCCTCCCCGTCAGCGGAGAGGAACAACCCGAGCGAAGACGGCGTGGACCCCGTTAAGTAATCCTCACGAAACTCCCGCAGCGCTGTCTTCGCCAGAACGAGAACGGTCGGTGACCGGGAGTTTTGTGAGGCGCCCTTATGCGCCCATCTTCTCCACCAGCGCGTCGGACAGCGCGAAGTTGACGTAGACGTTCTGCACGTCGTCCTGGTCCTCGATCACCTCGACGAGACGGATCAGTTTCTCGCCGGTCTCGTCATCGACGTCGATGGTGTTCTGCGCCTTCCAGATCAGACCGGTGCGGCGCGGCTCGCCGAAACGACCTTCCAGCGCCTTCGACACGTCGCCATAGGCATCCTGGGCGCAGATGACCTCGTGGCCCTCGGCATCCGAGCGCACGTCGTCGGCACCAGCCTCGATGGCGGCCTCCAGCATCGTGTCGGCATCGGCGACGTCGGGGGCAAAGGCGATGACGCCGACACGGTCGAACATGAAGGCGACGGCACCGGTCTCGGCGAGGCTTCCGCCGGACTTGGTGAAGGCCGAGCGCACGTCGCTCGCCGTGCGGTTGCGGTTGTCGGTCTGCGCCTCGACGATCAGGGCGGCGCCGCCGGGGCCGTAGCCCTCGTAGCGGATCTCCTCGTAGTTCTCGCCCTCGTTGCCGGCCGCCTTCTTGATGGCGCGCTCGATGTTGTCCTTGGGCATGTTCTCGGCCCGGGCCGCGAGGATGGCGGCGCGCAGGCGCGGGTTCATCGAGGGGTCGGGCGTGCCGAGCTTGGCCGCCACCGTGATTTCACGGGCGAGCTTACTGAACACCTTCGAGCGGACCGCGTCAACGCGGCCCTTGCGGTGCATGATGTTCTTGAACTGGGAATGCCCGGCCATGGCGGGATGGTCTTCTCGTTCGTGCGGGCGGAGGGCTCCTTTCGCGATAAAAGGATCCTCGACGTCGCGCGGGATGTGTCGGGGGCTCCGCTTATAGGCCGCCGCCGCCCCCCGAGGCAACGCGAGGCGGTTACGGTCCGGTCTCGATCGTCTTCGCAGCCCGCCGCCCGATCCACCACGCCCCGCCCTCCCCCACCGCAACCGCAAGGAGACCGCCGAGCCATAGGGCGGTGAGATGGGGCCCGAGCGTGTCCTTGAAGGCGAAGAGGCCAAGGAAGCCTGCGGTGAGGGCGATGGAACCGGCGAGCGTCACCAGCTTCAGCAGCACGATCGCGATCAGGATCGGCATGTGGTCTCCCATCTTTCCCCCGGCGCCGACGCTCGCCGGCAGCACAGCCGAGATGATAGATCAGGCGGGCGGCGACGAAACCCCTTTTCACAATTGCTGGTGGGACGATCGCGATGCCGACGACCAAGACGAGCAGACTCGGCCCGCGGCGCAAACCCTTGCGTCTCGGCCTCACCGCGCTTCTGGGCGCCCTGGCCGGCGCGACCCTATTCCCGAGACCTGCCAAGGGTCGCGAGAGAAAGGGCGGCGCGCGGGACGATGTCAGGGCTGATCCTGCTCCAGCAAAGCCCGGTAGCGCGCCGCCGAGCGGCTGACCACGGCGCCCGCATCCTCCGTGATATGCAGGCCGAAGGCACCGTAGAGGCGGCCGAACGCCTTCTCTTCGAGCCGTGCCGCGATGCGGGCCACGGTGCCTCCCGAGAGCGGTAGCCAGTTCGGGTAGCTCCACAGGAAGGAGACGCTCTTCCGGTCCGCGCCGGGCTGGACGATGTCGCCCGCGAGCACCGCGCCGCGCCCCTCCGCCCCATCCTGCCAATGCAGCACGGTGCCGCCAGGGAAATGGCCGCCGAGGCGCAGCAGGGTCAGGCCGGGGGCGAGGGCACGCTCGTCCTCGGACCAGAACACCACGCGGTCGTCCGGCCGCATCACCCATTCGCGGTCGCGGGCGTGGAGGTAGACCGGCGCGTCGAAGGCCGCCGCCCAGTCGGGCATGGTGGTGTAGTAGTGGGGATGCGAGATGGCGATGCCGGCAAGGCCGCCGAGCGCCTGCACCAGCGCGACCGTGGCCGGGTCGAGGAGCGCGAGGCAATCCCACAGGACATTGCCCTGCGGCGTCCGGATCAGGAAGGCGCGCTGGCCGATGCCGAAATGGGGTTGGGTCTCGATCTCGAACAGGCCGGGCTCGATCTGCCGCCACGCATTGGCGTGATCGGCCGCAAGCGCCTCGGGGGTCGTCCAGCGCTGACCGGCAGCGGGCACGTATTGCCGCTCCTCGTCACAGATGGGACAGCGCTCGGGCGGGGTCGGGGCGTCGGGGAAGCTGGTCCCGCATGTGACGCAGATCGGGATCGGCACGGGCTCACTCCCGCTCTCGTTCTCCGGACGCTCAGCCGCCGCGAGAGTCCTGGCCACCCGCGGAGCCGGCTTCCTCGCGGGGCGAAGATGTCTCCTCATCACGCTCAGCCGCCATGTCGCCCGGCTCGGTCGGTGCCCGGGAGCGGTGCCCCGGCGCCGGGGCGGCGACCGGGCGCTGCTCGTAGGTCCGGGCGCTCGGGGTCTCGACGGGGTCGTCGGGGCGGGTCGCGTCGGTCGGGCTCAACGGTCGTCTCCGAAGTCTTTGCGCTTGAAGAGCCGCAGGGTGACCCCGGTTCCCTCCTGCGAGAAACGCGCGGGATTTATTGACGAGCGAAGCCGCGAACCGGCTTGGCGCCGAAGCGTTTCACGGGGCAGAACTCGGGCTCTGCCCTTTGGCCCAGATAAGGCCCCACGACGATGCCGCGCTCATTCTCTCTCATCCCTCGCGCTCTGTGTCTCGGCACCGCCGTCTTCGGTCTGGCCGTCACCGCTGCCTCGGCCCAGGAGCGGCCCTACACCCCGGCGCTCACCTGCGCCGCGGTTCAGGCGCTGGTGGCGCGGCAGGGCCGCGTCGTGCTCGCCACGAGCCCGCACGCCTACGAGGCGGTGCATTACGAGAGCGGCGATTGCCGGAACGAGGTGACCGCCCGGCCCGCCTTCGAACCGACCCTCGACGATCCGAACTGCTTCGCCGGCTATCGCTGCGTTCAGCGCAACAACAGCGACAACTCGGCCCGCTGAGGCCTGCTGAGGGCTTGGCAAGGCCTGGAAAGCCCCTCGGATGAGGCGTCGTCAGCCCCGCCGCAGCAGCCGCTTGGCCTCGGCCTTGGCGCGATGCTCGAATCGGGCGAGGCGCAACCGTCGCTCCAGGGAGATCCGGCCGGCGCCCGGTGGCAGAGCGATGATCTCGGCGATGGTCTCGCGCTCGGGGTAGAGACTCTCCAGCGCCGAGCCCGGCATCGTCGCCGAGTCGAGCCGCCCGGCAAAGCCCTCCGCGTGCAGCGCGCGCACGATGGCGTCCTCCAGCACGAGGCCGGGAGCCTGGGCGCGCAGGCCTTCATCGTAGGCGGTCTTGAGCAGGTAGGCGGTCCCGCCGCAGACCAGGGCGAGGCTCGCCGCGACCGTGCGGCCGTCCAGGCGCAGCCCGTCGGCCCGAACCGTCACCGGCCCCTCCTGCGGCCGGAACAGGGCGCGGGCGAAGGCTTCCGTCCGCGGGCGGCTGCGCAGGGCCGTGCCGGCCTCGCCCTTCCAGCCGCCGGCCTCGAGGGCGAGGAAATCCTCCAGCGCCCGCTCCAGCGCCGCCCCCTCTGTCGCACTCTCGACGATCAGCGCTCCCGCCTCCTCCAACCGGCGTCGGCGGCGGCGCAGGTCCTTGAGGCGGCCCTTGTGCGGGTGGCCGGCGAGGAAGGCATCGTAATCGCCTCGCCGGTCGAGAACCGGGCGCTCGAACTGCGCGACGCTACCGATCTGCCAGCCGGCCCGCCCCATGGCGGCGAGGAGCCCGGCTCCGAGGCGGGTCTCGACGGCGAGCAGCGGCCAGCGCCAGGGACGCCCGCCTGAGGCCAGCGCGAGGCCCTCGACGAGGGCGTCGAGCCGACCCTCCAGGCCGGGACCATCGGCGACGAGGGGTGTGGTCGATGTCACGTAGGGCGAGTGGAAGGGCTGCGCGACCGCCGCGCCGAGGCCGGTCATGTCGGGCCGCAGGACGAAGGGCAGCAGCGCCGCAATGTGTCCCCGCTCGCGGACGACCACCGCGGAGAGGCGAGGCGCGCACAGGCCATGGGCACGGTGCGCCGCGACGACCGCCCGCGCGTAGAACGGGTGCGGCGCGACGGCCCGGACGGCCAGAGCGTCCCAGGCCGTCGCCTCCGCCGCGAGCGCGGCGACAGGCTCGACGGCCAAGTCAAGCGATCTGGAGAGAGAGGCGGACGATCCGGAAAGGGACAAGGCGCGCGTCACCGGGCGGCACTCCGTTGGGGAAACCCGACGACCGGCGTCGCGAGCCCGTGAAGGGAGCGCGCGCCGAGCGCTAGGATGAACCCGCGCAGCGTTTGGGCCAGCGCCACCGCGATCGCCGCCCCGGTGACGCCGAGCCAGGGGACCAGAGCGAGGCAAAGTCCGACGGCGAGGATCAGCATCGCCAGGGTGATCCCGGCGCAGAGCCGCTCGCCGCCGAGCATGGTCAGCACGTCCTCGGCGGGTCCGAACAGGCTCGCCGCGACGCTGCCGGCCACGAGGATCGCCAGCACCGGCAGGCTGGCGCGAAACCCCTCGCCGAACAGGCCGAGCAGCAGCGGCGACACCGCGAGGATGGCAAGGCCGACGCCGGCCGTGGCGAGGAACGTCCAGCGCGCCTGCATCCGCACGAGACCGGCGAGCCCGGCCTCGTCGCCCCGCGCGCGGGCGGCGGCGAGGCGCTGCGCGGTGGTGGCCGAGGCCGCGTAATGCACGAAGGCGACGAATTGCTGGATCCGGGTCGCGGCGAAGTACAGGCCGACCGCCTCCGGGGCTGCGAGGAAACCGAGGATCACAACATCGACGAAGCCGAAGGCGCTGGCGGCGAGGTCGCCCGCCGCGATCGGCAGGCAGGCGGTGAGCCATAGCCGCCAGCGGTAGAGGCGCGGGCCGGCCGGCAGATGCCGGCGCAGGCGCGCCAGCAGCAGCCCGGCCTGAACGGCGGCGGCGAGACCGGTCGCGGCCAGCGTGCAGGCGATGGCGACCCAGGCCTCGGCCGGGGCGCCCGCGAGCACGGCGCCGATCATCGCGACCATGATGAGGGCTTGGCGCAGCAGGTAGGGCGGCGCGATGGCCAGCAGCGGCCAGCCCTGGCTGCGGGCCACGCCCTCGAGATAGTCCTGGATGGCGAAGAGCGGCACGACCAAAGCCGCGACGAGGATCGGCGTGCCGTAGGGTCCGGCGAGCAGATCGCCTTGAAGGAGCGCCATGGCGAGGCCGCCGAGCGCGAGGGCAAGCCCGCCGCCGAGGCTCGCCAGCGCCCCGCCGAGCAGGAAGCCGCGCACGCTGTCGAGCCGGTCTGTCGCCTGATCGGCGGGCAGGAAGCGGCAGGCGCCCTGGGACAGGCCGAAGGTCGCGGTGTGGCCGAGGATGGCGATCCAGACCCAGACGGTGGCGAAGATCCCGTATTCCGCGCCGCCCATCATCCGGGCCATCAGGACCTGCGCCCCGTAGGCGAACCCGGCCGCGCCGATGCGGACCGCGAACACGCCGAGCGCGGAGACGGCGGGCGTGGCGCGCGCGGCCCGAAGCCGGACGAGAAGCGCCTCGAACGAGGAGGGCGGGAAGCCTCCCGCGATCACCTTGTCCGCTGCCATGGGGCGCCATCCGACACAGGCGCCGGGCCACGGGTATGGCCGGCACGCTCGGAGATCAGCCTAGGAAGCGCGAGATTTCGGGCGGGTTAAGAGCGCTCGATAAAACGCCCGCGCCGGCTTACGGCTTCTTCGGGGCCGGGCCGGCACCGGGCGTCCCGGTCTGGGCCGGATCGGTCTTCGGGATATCGGATGTGGCGTGGTCCGTCTTCGCCGCATCCGACTTGCCCGAATCCGTTTTGCCAGAGTCCGCCTTGCCCGCATCCTTGGCCGCCTCCGGCTGGAGCAGCGACAGGGTGATCGCCCGCGTGGCGTGCTCGGCCATGCAGCGCAAGCCCAGATCGTTGAGCCGGAAATGACGGCCCAGCATATGCGCCTCGGTGGTTCGCTGGGTCGAGAGGAAGCGCATCGCCGCGTAGCGGTGGACCAGCGGCACCGCTTCGCGGCGAGCCACATCCTGCACCGTGCGCACCATCTGCGTGTAATAGGCGTCGTCGGCCAGGCTCTCGGTGAAGACGGGGTCGATCAGCACGATGTCGATGCCGTGCGACTTCACCCACTGAACCGATTCGTCGAGCGCCTCGCCGAAGGCCTCGATGTCGACGCGGGCCAGCGCATCGTTGGTGCCGACCTGCCAGACCACGAGGTCCGGCTCCATCTCGGCCACCATGGACCGGAGCCGCTCGCCCGCCCCGCTCGCCACCTCGCCGGGCAGGCCGCGGGCCTCGACCTCGATCTGGACGTCGGGCAGCGCCTGCTCCAGGGCGTTCTCGAGCTTAACCGGGTAGCTCGCGGAGGCGCCGAGCCCCGCCGAGGAGGAGCCGATCGAGAGAACGTGGATCACACGCTTTTCCTTGAGCGCCGCCTTGACCGCCTTGAGCCGCGCCAGGGTGTAGAGCTTCGAGCCCGGCACCCGGCATTCGGGCGACAGGCTGAGGTCGAGCGCCTCGACCGTCGTGGTTGCCGGCCCGGCCGGCATCGGTGCGGCGCCCGAGGTCTCGCCGAAGGCGGGCGAGGCGAGACTCAGGCCGAGGAGGACGGCGAGCCGGCGGGCGAGGCGGTGTCGGGAGCCTTGCGCGTCGGCCGCGGTCTGCGGGAACGCCATTCGACGAACCATGCGGTGAAACCCAGTGCGATCAGGCCGAAGCCTACGACCGAAATGTCAACGAAGATACCGCCACCGGTCTGGAAGCGCACGAACTGTCCGCCCAGGCTCAACAGCGATCCCATCGAGAACACGGCCAGCGAGTTGCGCCCCAAACCCGACAGAAACCGGGCAAGCCGCCCGACATGCGGGGCGATGAGAGCGTAGACGCCCTGGAAAGCCAGCACCATGCCGCAGAAATGGATCAGCCGGGCGGGCGAGAGGTAGGTCTTGTCGAAGGTGAAGACGAGGCGCGGGTCGGGCGCCAGCATCGGATCGGGCCGCAATTCGAGCACCGCGAGCACGACGCCGACGACGACGATGACGACGCCAAGCGGCATCAACCGCGGCCAGAGGCGCCGCAGCCGCTCCGAGCCGTGGGTCGCCTCGTTGGCGAGGAAGCCCAGCACCAGCAGCAATTGCCAGCAGAGCGGGTCGAAGAACCAGTCGCCCTCGCCCGGCCAGGATGGAAAATTCCACTCGAAAACGAGACTCGCGCCGTAGAGCGAGAGCGAGAACGCCAGGAGCAGGACCCGGCTGACGCGGCCGATCAGCACCACGGCCGGGGCAATGGCGATCAGCACTACGTAGAGCGGCAGGATGTTGAAGAAGCCGAGCTGGTGGGTGAGCAGAACGACGCCGACCATGGTCTGAATCGGGTCGGCGAAGAAGCCGCCGGCATTGTGCCATTCGAGGATCAGCGGGTTGTCGAGATAGAGCGCGCAGCCGGCGATCATCGCGAGCGCCAGCGTCATGATGGTGATCTGCGCGCGGTACACCTCGACCGTGCGCGACAGGAGCCGCAGCACGGTGGTGAGGCGCGGCTCCGGCAGGCCGTCACGCCCGCGGGTGGCGAGCCCGATCGACCAGCCGGCCAGGAACACGAACAACTCGGCGGCATCCGAGATGCCGTACTGCGAGAAGGTGTAGCGCTCGAAGAAGTTGCCGGGGATGTGGTTGATGAAAATCGTCACCAGCGCAAAGCCGCGCCAGAAATCGATCGCGTTCGGCTCGCGCATCAGGCTCCACGGTCCGGCGGTGTGACGTCGAAGCGGTCAGTCGCGGCCTCCCACGCGGCGCGCGAGGCGACCGGTGCGGCGCCGTTCCGGGACCCGCGACCCGGAGCGGAAGACGGCCGCCCTGATAGACTGCGCCGGGGCGGGTTGGGAAGCGGAACCGCGGTGACGAGCGCGCGATACCGGCGCCTATGCCGCCCCGCGCAGATGCCCCGCATGCCAGTCGCGCAGCGCTTCCAGCGTCACGACACCATCGGGCCAGACATGGCCCTGAAGGTGCTGGTGCGGCGCGTCCGGCTCGCCGAGGTTGGAGACCGCGGAGAAGGCGCCGTCGAGGCGGTGGCTCTGGGTGTAGCGGCTGCGCGTGGCGAGCACCGGCAGGCCGGCGGCGAGTGCCGAGCGGATGCCGGCCGCCGAATCCTCGAACGCGATCGCCTCGGACGGGTCGATGCCGAGGCGGTGGACCGCGAGGGCAAAGATGTCGGGGGCGGGCTTCTTCTGCGCCGCCTCGTCGCCGGCGGCAATCACGTCGAAGGGCTGCGCGTCGCCCGGAAAGTTGAGCCTGAGCAGCAGGTCGATGTTCGGCCGGCTGGTGGTGGTGGCCACCGCCAGCCGCACGCCCTGCGCCCGCGCCTCCTCGACCAGGCGCCGCACGCCGGGCCGCAACGAAAGGCCGCCGCTCTCGGCCAGTTCGCCGTAGAAGCGCGTCTTGAGATCGTGGATCTCCGGCATCCGCACTTTCAGCGCCTCCGCCTCCTCGGCGTGGAAGCGCTCGATGTAGTGGACGAGCCGCTCCTTGCCGCCCATCACCTTGAGAAGTTCGGCGTAGAGTTCCGGCGACCAGTGCCAGGGCAGGCCGAGCGCCTGGAAGGCGCGGTTGAAGCCCTGGCGGTGGAGGTCTTCGGTCTCGGCGAGCGTTCCGTCGACGTCGAAGATCAGCGCCCTCAGCATCGCACGCCGTCCCGCCCGGCGGCGGCATCGGCCGCGGCGCGGATCGCCGCGACATTGGTCTCATACTTGTCCGGCCCGCCCTTGAACGCGGCGGAGCCGGCGACGAGGATGTTGGCGCCCGCCTGCGCGGCCGGTCCCGCCGTCTCCGGGGTGATGCCGCCATCGACCGAGATGTCGATCGAACGGCCCGCCGTCATTGCCTTGACGCGGGCAATGGTCTCGAGCGCCGAGTGGATGAAGCTCTGGCCGCCGAAGCCGGGATTGACCGTCATCACCAGCACGAGATCGACCATGTCGAGCACCGGCTCGATGGCGGAGGCCGGTGTGCCGGGATTAAGCGCCACGCCCGCGCGCTTGCCCAAGCCCCGGATCGTCTGGAGCGAGCGGTGGATGTGCGGGCCCGCCTCGACATGGACCGTGATCGCGTCGGCGCCCGCCTCGGCGAAGGCGGCGAGGTAGGGGTCGGCCGGGGCGATCATCAGGTGGACATCGAAGACCTTGTCGGTCCAGGGCCGCAGCGCCTTCACCACCGCCGGGCCGAAGCTGATGTTGGGCACGAAATGCCCGTCCATCACATCGAGATGGATCCAGTCGGCGCCGGCTTGCGCGATCGCCCGCGTCTCCTCGCCGAGCCTGGAGAAGTCGGCGGCGAGGATCGAGGGTGCGAGGATGGTCATGGGAACAGCTCGGAACAACGATGCGCCGCCCCGCGGCAAGAACGCGGGCGGCCCTGGGAGGGAGAGGCTTCCTGCAACCGATCTAGTGCATCGGAGGGAAAGTTGCTCGCCGGCTTCACGCAAAAAAGCGGGCGCGGATAGGGCAGCCCTGCGGTCGTCACCGTTTCCAGCGGATCAAATTCGGTGTCCCCGTTACGAGGAGGGAAACGAACCGGCCCGCTCCGGCCGATGCCACGCCTTCGGCTGATCCTCCGCCCCCGTCCCTAGCGGGCATTGCACGATCACGCTGTCGCTCCAGCGCCCGTACTTGTAGCCGATCGCCGGAAGGTAGCCGACGCGGGCGAACCCGCAGGCCTCGTGCAGGCGCAACGAGGCCTCGTTGCTCGCGTCGATATAGCCGATCATCTGCCGGTAGCCGCCGGCAGAACAGGCCTCGATCAGCGCCGGCAACAGGCGGCGCCCGATGCCGGCGTGCAGGTGGTCGGGATGCACGTAGATCGAGTGTTTGAGGGCGTAGCGGTAGGCCGGGCGCTTGCGGAACGGCACGGCGTAGGCGTAGCCGGCGATCTGCCCGCCCCGCTCGGCGACGAGGTGGGGCAGGCGCTTGCTGCGCATGGTCTTACGCCGCCGCCGCAACTCGTCGGGGAGCAGGCGCTCCTCCTCGAAGTCGCCGGTATCCCCGACGCCTCTCCGGATATGGCGCTCGTAGATCGCGATCATCGCCGACACGTCGGCATCCGACGAGGGTCGGATCACCACCTCGGCGTGAGCGGAGATCGCCGCTGCGCCCTCCGCCATCAGGCGCCCTCGCGCACGACGTAGGTGTGGAAGCGGATGCGCCCGTCCGGATCGGTCTCGCGGTAGACGCCCTGGATCTCGGCCTCGAAGCCGGGGAACAGGTTGGCGGCCGCCTCGAACATCTTGAAGTAGTCGAGCATGGGTTTCGCCCGCTCATCCAGACGCTCGCCCGGCAGCACGGTGCCGATGCCGGGCGGATAGACCAGCATCAGGGTGGTGGCGATGCGCCCCTCGGCCTCGGCGATCGGTACGTAATCGACCCGGTTGCGCGTCAGCATCTGCGCGGCGGCCTTGGGCGGCATTACCATGTCGGGCAGGTGCTCGGGCATGAACTGCTTGCGCTGGAGCGCCGAGGTGCCCGATTCGCGGTGGAAGCTGTGATAGTCGGCGCACAGATCGCGCAGGCCGACGCCGTGGTAGCGCTTAGGCCGGCGAGCGACGAATTCCGGCATCGCCTCTTCGAGCGGCACGTTGTCGTCGTGCAGGCGCTTGAAGGCGACGAGGCCCGAGATCAGGGTACCGGCCTTCGACGACTCGACGCCCGGCGTCAGCAGGAAGAGCAGCGAATTGAGATCGTTCTTCTCCGGCACGATCCGGTTCTCGCGCAGGTATTGCGCGACGATCGGCGCCGGCACGCCGTGCTCGGCATAGGCACCGGTCTTCCGATCGAAGCCGGGGGTGAGCACCGTGAGCTTGTTGGGGTCGGTGATGGCAAAGCCCGGCGCGACATGGGTGAAGCCGTGCCACGCCGCGCCCGGCGTCAGCTCCCAGTAGCGGGCATCCGCGGCCAGGGCGTCCGTCGGCACGGATTCCCACGGGATTTCCGTGCCGTCCGGGCCCTTCACCACGTCGGGCACGAAGGGGTCGAAGAACCAGCGCCGCTTCGGGTCGGCCTCGCGCTCCTCGAACTCCTTGCGGATGGCCCGCGCCTTCTTGCGCCACTCGATGCCTAGCCGAATGGTGTCGTCCCACAGCACCACGCCGGAGCGGCCCTTCATCATCTGCGCGCCGACATCGAGCGAGGCGAAGATCGGGTAGAACGGCGAGGTCGAGGCGTGAACGAGGAAGCTCTCGTTCAGGCGCTTATGCTCGACCCGCCGGGTCTGGCCGCGGATATGCCCGTCGCGGGTGTGGATCTGCGAGGCCTGAGAGAAGCTGGCGAGCTGCTTGTGGGTCGATTGCGTGGCGATGATGCCCGGCGAGGTTTCATCGAGCCCGGTCAGGCCCATGGCGAAGCGCCGCTGGTAGAGCGGGTGGAACTTCATGAAGCCCGCCCAGGCCTCGTCGAACAGGATGTAGTCGCACAGGTGGCCGATCCGCTTGACGAGCTCCTGCGCGTCGTAGATCGTGCCGTCATAGGTGCATTGCTCGATCACCGCGCAGCGGAACGGGCGCTCGCGGCGCCACGCCTCCTTGTCCTTCACGAGAGGGTTGTCGCGGATCTTTTCGCGAATGCGCTGTTCGTCGAGCGCCTCGTGGTAGATCGGCCCGATCAGACCATAGGCGTTGCGGTCGGTCTCCAGGAAGATCGGGATGCCGCCGGCGAGCAGCAGCGCGCCGTGATGGGCGGCCTTGTGGTTGTTGCGATCGAACAGGACGAGGTCGTCCTCGGCCACCAGTGATCCCAGCACGACCTTGTTCGAGGCCGAGGTGCCGTTGAGGACGAAGTAGGTCTTCTCCGCTCCGAAGATCTTCGCCGCTTCCTTCTGCGCCTTCAGCGCGGGCCCCTCGTGGGTCAGCAGATCACCGAGGTCGAGCACCGAGTTGTCGAGGTCGTCGCGAAAAATCGCCTCGCCGAGATGCTCGACGAAGATGCGTCCGATCGGCGAGCGGTTGTAGAAGATGCCGCCGTTATGGCCGGGGCAGGTCCAGAGCTGGTTGCCCTCCTCGGCATAGTCCACCAGCGCGCCGAAGAACGGCGTCTTCAGCGTGTCGGCGTACTGCGTCACGCGGGAGACGAGGTTGCGGGCAATGAATTCCGGGGTCTCTTCCGCGAGGAAGATGTAGCCGTCGATGAAGTCGAGCAGCTCGACCGGGATGTCCTCCAGCCGCTTGCGGCGGACCATGATGACGATCGGCATATCGAGGCCGCGCCGGCGCATCATGTCGATGAGGGCGGCGGCCTTGCCCTCGAGCCCGCGCTTGCCCCAATCGACCACGAGGCAGCCGACCGCCGAGTCGGTCTGCACCGCGATCGAGGCGTCCTCGACGCGCCGAGCCCGCACCACCTCGAAGCCGCGCGACTCGACCGCTGCGACGATCTGCTCGACCCGCGCCCCCTCCAGATCATCCGGATCGAAGGCGGGCGTGCACATCAGCACGGTGAAACGGCGGTGAAAATCCATGGAGCAGCGCTCTTCTCACGATCGGAACGCCTGCCTTTCCGATCCATCCGCGACGATTCGATGACAGCCGCCCGCGTCGCCGCGTCACCGCAGCGTGAGGGGGAAGCTCAGCTCCGTAAAACCTTCCAGCGTGAGCAGCCCGGCGGGCGGCGGCGGGAAAGGTGCGGCCGCCTGCACGGCGCGGGCCGCGCGTTCACCGAGCGCCGCCGGCCCCTCCTCCAGCACGATCCCGCCGAGCGCGCCGTCGGCCTCGATCCGTACCCGGATCGTCACCTGCCCACCGCGTCCCGGCGCGGCGGCGCGGTCGGCCATCCCGATTCGGCTGACGATCCCGGCCACCCAGGTCTTCGCCCGCGCATCGACCCGCGGCGCGGCCGAGACCGGCACGAGCGGCGCGCACAGCATCAGCGCGGCGAGAAGGAAGGGCCGTACCGGGGACGGACGCAAGGACAGGGACTCCGTGAACAAGAATGGCGCCTGCCGGCGCCGTCTTCGGGGATACGGCGCCGGCTCGCAGCCCGGCCGTCCCGAAGCGTAACGCCATCCGCGACTTGAGGTGCCGCCAAATGACAATGCCGCCGCGCAATTCGGATCACGACACTCGGACCGCCCCCGCGCTGCGGGGTCGACTTGGCTGAGGGACGACGCATCCGCGGTGGGCGCTGCGGCGCCAGATCGCTCCATATCCGCCCGCGACGCGCCTCCTTGGACGCTCACATCGTCGCGGCGGAGCCTCGGCGCAGGTGTTCGTCGAGGCGCGGCATGATCTCGACGAAGTTGCAGGGACGGTGGCGGTAATCGAGCTGCTGCGCCAGGATGCCGTCCCAGGCGTCCTTGCAGGCGCCGGGCGAGCCCGGCAGCACGAAGATGTAGGTCGCCCCGGCGACCCCGGCGGTCGCCCGCGACTGCAGGGTCGAGGTGCCGATCTTGTCGTAGGAGATCCGGTGGAACACCGCCGAGAAGCCGTCCATGCGCTTCTCGAACAAGGGCTCGATCGCCTCGGGCGTCACGTCCCGCCCAGTGAAGCCGGTGCCGCCGGTGGTGATCACGACATCGATCGCCGGATCGCGGATCCAGCCCTCGACCCGCTCACGGATGGCGACGACCTCGTCGGGCACGATGTCCCGCTCGGCCAGCCGGTGTCCGGCTCCCGTCAGCCGCGCGGCCAGGGTGTCGCCGGACTTATCGTCGGCGAGCACGCGGGTGTCGGACACCGTCAGCACGGCGATCGAGAGGGGGATGAAGGCGCGGGACGTCGGCTCGCTGTTCATGCTGCCGATGTTGCCCCGCGGGCCGGCTCGGTCAACCGCTCCGTGACGTCGCGGGGGAGCCATGCACATCCCGGCCAGGCGGCGCGTTGAGGCTCCGGGCCGCGCCGTGCTACGCGCGGAGCGATTTCGCGAAACCGCGACACGTCCGAGGCACGGAAAAACATGATCCCCCGCTACTCCCGTCCCGAGATGACCGCGATCTGGTCGCCGGAGAGCCGGTTCCGGATCTGGTTCGAGATCGAGGCCCACGCCACCACCGCTCTTAGCCATATCGGCGTCGTGCCGAAGGAGGCCGCCGAGAAGGTTTGGGAGAAGGGCCGCGACGCGACCTTCGACGTCGCCCGCATCGACGCGATCGAGGCGGTGACGAAGCACGACGTCATCGCCTTCCTCACGCATCTGGCCGAGATCGTCGGGCCGGAGGCGCGCTTCGTCCACCAGGGCATGACCTCGTCAGACGTGCTCGATACCTGCCTCAACGTGCAGCTCACCCGCGCCGCCGACATCCTGATCAAGGATCTCGACGCGCTGCTCGCCGCGCTGAAGCGGCGCGCCTTCGAGCATAAGCTGACCCCCACCATCGGCCGCTCGCACGGCATCCACGCCGAGCCCGTCACCTTCGGCCTCAAGCTCGCCCAGGCCTATGCCGAGTTTTCCCGCGCGAAGGAGCGCCTGATCGCGGCGCGGAAGGAAGTCGCGACCTGCGCGATCTCGGGCGCCGTCGGCACCTTCGCCAACATCGATCCGCGGGTGGAGGAATACGTCGCCGAGCAGATGGGCCTCCAGCCAGAGCCGGTCTCGACCCAGGTGATCCCGCGCGACCGCCACGCGATGTTCTTCGCCGTGCTGGGCGTGATCGCCAGCTCGATGGAGCGGCTGGCCACGGAAGTGCGCCACCTGCAGCGCACCGAGGTGCTGGAGGCGGAAGAGTTCTTCTCCGAGGGGCAGAAGGGCTCCTCGGCCATGCCGCACAAGCGCAATCCGGTGCTGACGGAGAACATCACCGGACTGGCCCGCATGGTGCGCGGCTACGTCACCCCGGCGCTGGAGAACGTCGCGCTCTGGCATGAGCGGGACATCTCGCACTCCTCCGTCGAGCGGATGATCGGCCCGGACGCGACTGTCACCCTCGATTTCGCGCTGGCTCGCCTCACCGGCGTGATCGACAAGCTGCTGATCTACCCCGAGCAGATGCAGAAGAACCTCGACCGGCTCGGCGGCCTCGTCCACTCGCAGCGGGTGCTGCTGGCGCTGACGCAGGGCGGTCTCTCGCGCGAGGATTCCTATCGGCTGGTCCAGCGCAACGCGATGCCGGTCTGGCGCGGTGAGGGCGACTTCCTGTCCCTTCTCAAGGCCGACCCTGAGGTGACCGCCGTGCTGAAGCCGGAGCAGATCGAGGAATGCTTCGATCTCGGCTACCACCTCAAGCACGTCGATACGATTTTTTCGCGGGTGTTCGGCCAAGCCTGATCCGTCCTGCACGGAACCTGCTTCGCGCTTCACCCGACGACGGACGATCGAGACTGTCATGAGCCGCACCGCCTATCTCAACGGCCAGTTCCTGCCCTTGGACGAAGCCCGCGTGCCGGTGATGGACCGCGGCTTCCTGTTCGCCGACGGGATCTACGAGGTGGCCGCCGTGCTGCACGGCCGCCTCGTGGACAATGCCGGGCATCTCGCCCGGCTCGACCGCTCGCTCTCCGAGATCGGCATCCGCAACCCGCACGCACCTGAGGAATGGGAGCGGCTGGAGACGCAGCTCGTCGAGCGGAACGGCGTGCGGGAAGGCCTCGTCTACATCCAGGTAACACGGGGTGTGGCCGAGCGCGACTTCTCCTATCCGAAGGGCGACGTGGCCCCGACCGTGGTGATGTTCACGCAGGAAAAATCCATCGTGAACAACCCGATGGCCGAGACGGGCGCGAAGGCGATCACCGTGCCGGACCTGCGCTGGAAGCGGCGGGACATCAAGTCAGTGGCGCTTCTGGCCCAGGTGCTCGCCAAGCAGCAGGCGGCGGAAGCGGGCGTGGCCGAAGCCTTCATGGTCGAGGACGGCGTGGTGACCGAGGGCTCCTCCTCCACCGTCTTCATCGTCACCAAGGCCGGCGCACTTGTGACGCGTCCGCTCTCCCACGCGGTCCTGCCCGGCATCACCCGTAAGGCGGTGCTGGCGCTGGCCGAAGAGACCGGCCTCGCCTTCGAGGAGCGTCTCATCAACGCCCGCGAGCTGCCCGAGGCGGCGGAGGCCTTCTACACCTCGGCCTCGGCCTTCGTGATGCCGGTGGTGGAGATCGACGGCAAAATCCTCGGCGACGGCCGCCCCGGCCCGGTGGCGCGGCGGTTGCGCGAATTGTACTTCGCCTTCGCCGAGGGCGCGAAGGCCTAGCCTGCCGGGAAGGGCCTGACAGGAACGCGAAGGCGCACGCATCCGTTGGTTCCCAAAGGACCATTGAGGACGCGATGACCTTCAAGAGAACTTCAATCCTCGGCGCCGCGCTGCTGGGCGGCCTGATGAGCACGGCGGCCCTGGCCCAGGACCCGTCGGTGCCGCAGCGCGGCCAGGACAGCGACCCGAAGCTGCCCCCGCCCCAGGAGCAGGTGCCGGAAAAGGTCCGGCCGGAGAGCGGCAATTCCGGCGCCACGCTGAGCGAGAAGCTCGAGAAGTCGGACGGCGTGATCAAGCCACCCGCGGGCGTCGATCCCGAGATCAAGACGATCGCGCCGGAGCCGACCCCGAACTCGACCCCCGTGATCAAGCCGCCGGGCAACGCCAAGTAACCGCCGAGGCCAAGTAACCGCCGAGGCCGAGGAACCGGCGAGAGCGCATCAGCCATGCGGGGCGCTCCCCAGCGCAGGCCCGCCCATCGCTTGACCTGCCTGCCGAGATCGCCGAAGACGCCCCCGTATGCTCGATCCCCGGCTCGACAGCCGGGGTTTTCGCGCGTGGCGCAACCGCTTGGCGCCCGCGCCAGCGATTGCGAGACAGGTCAGACGCGCATGGCGAACGTCGTCGTCGTAGGCGCCCAGTGGGGCGACGAGGGCAAGGGCAAGATCGTCGACTGGCTCTCCGAGCAGGCCGACATCGTCGTCCGCTTCCAGGGCGGCCACAATGCCGGCCACACGCTGGTGGTCGGTGAGGCCGTCTACAAGCTCTCCCTTCTGCCCTCCGGCGTCGTCCGCCCGAACACGCTCGGCGTGATCGGCAACGGCGTGGTGCTCGACCCCTACGCGCTCGCTTCCGAGATCGACCGGCTCGCCAGCCAGGGCGTGACGGTGACGCGCGAGAACCTTCGCGTGGCCGACAACGCCACGCTGATCCTCTCGCTTCACCGCGAACTCGACGCCCTGCGCGAGGACGGAGCGCCGGGCACCAAGATCGGCACGACCAAGCGCGGCATCGGCCCAGCCTACGAGGACAAGGTCGGCCGTCGCGCCATCCGCCTGATGGATCTGGCCGAGCCCGAGACCCTGCCGCCGAAGATCGAGCGGCTGCTGGCCCACCACAACGCACTCCGCCGCGGCTTCGCCCTCGAAGAGATCTCCGAGCAGGCGATCCTCGACGAGTTGACGGGCATCGCCGACCGCGTTCTGCCCTATCAGGACACCGTCTGGCAGCTGCTCGACGACGCGCGCCGGGGCGGCAAGCGCATCCTGTTCGAGGGCGCGCAGGGCGCGCTGCTCGACGTCGATCACGGCACCTACCCGTTCGTCACCTCCTCCAACACGGTGGCGGGACAGGCGGCGACCGGTTCGGGCCTCGGTCCGCGGGCCATCGGCTACGTGCTCGGCATCGCCAAGGCCTACACCACCCGCGTCGGCGAGGGTCCGTTCCCGACCGAGCTGCATGACGAAATCGGCCAGCGTATCGGCGAGCGCGGCCACGAATTCGGCACCGTCACCGGCCGCAAGCGCCGCTGCGGCTGGTTCGACGCCTGCCTCGTGCGCCAGACCGTGAAGACCTCGGGCATCGACGGGATCGCCCTGACCAAGCTCGACGTGCTCGACGGTTTCGACGAGATCCGGGTCTGCACCGCCTACGACATCGACGGGCAGCGCTTCGATCATCTCCCCGCGAGCCAGGCGGCGCAGCAGCGCGCCCTGCCGGTCTACGAAACGATTCCCGGTTGGAGCGGCACCACCGCAGGTGCCCGCTCCTGGGCCGACCTGCCGGCGCAGGCGATCAAGTATGTGCGCCGGATCGAGGAGTTGATCGGCGCGCCGGTGGCTCTGCTCTCCACGTCGCCGGAGCGCGACGACACCATCCTGATGCACAACCCCTTCGAGGATTAAGTCCCGGGACGGCGGGGAGAGACAGGCAGATCCGGGCACGATGGCCGACTATTATCCGTTGCTGGCACGCGCGCTCGACGCCCTGCCTGATCGATCCCCGGCCCTGCGCCGCGCCGTCTACGATCGCGCGCGCAGCGCCCTGATTGCACAACTCCGCTCGCTCGATCCGCCGGTGCCCGAGGCCGATATCGACCTCGAGCGCCGGGCGCTGGACACCGCAATCGGGCGGCTCGAGGCCGATTACGGGGCGCCCCCGGTTGCGGCCGAGGAACTGACGAAGGCGCCCGAACCGGCGCAGGCGCCCCTCCCTCCCCCGGTCCCCGAACCGATCCGGCCGGAGCCGCTCTCGCCCGGCCCCCTGCCGCCGACGCTGCCCGAGCCCGAGCCGCCGCAGAATCCGGAGGAGCCGCTGGTCCTGCCGCCCGCCTCGGTGCCGGCCGGGATCGGATCGGACCTCGGCCCCGCGGAGCCCAAGCCGGCCGGCGAGACGGTGCCGTTCATGCCGCCGCCCCGCCGCCCCCGGGCGGACGAGGCCGCCCGATCCGCGCAGGAGACGGCCGCAACGGAGGCCGCCGACGCTTTCATCCCACCGACACCGGCTCCTGCCGAGGCCGGGATCGAAGCCGAGCCCAGAACGGGTGCCGACGCCGCCTCCTCCGACGCCGCCCCGGAGCTGAACGGCCGCCAGCGGCCGCGCATCGATGTGGTGGCGCCGCCCGAGAGCCGATCGCGCCTGCTGCGCAATCTGTTCGTCGGCGGCGTGCTCGCGATGGTGATCGCGCTGATCGCGGTGGCCGCCTTCTTCCTGCGCGACAAGCCATCCGACCTTCAGCAGAGCGCGGCCGAGCAGGAAGTGCCGACCGAGCAGCCGGACGCGAAGTTCTCGGACCGGGTCGGAGGCGAGCGCAGCGAGGCTGAGGCACGCCCGAAGCCGGCCGTTCCGGGCGCTGCACCGGTGCAGCCGGAGGTCACGGTCTCACAGCGGGGTATCCTCTACGAGGAGAACCAGAGCGACCCGCGCGCCCAGCCGATCGCCACCAACGGTCACACGGTCTGGCGGGTGGAGGCCGTGAATGGTGCGCAGGGCGAGCCGCTTCAGACGGTGCTTCGCGCCAATGTGGAGTTCCCGGATGCGGGGCTGACGCTGGCGATGACCATGCGCAAGAATCTCGATGCGACGCTTCCCGCCTCGCACACGATCGAACTCGCCTTCACCAATACCGGTGAGGCCGGCGCCAAGCGCGCGGTGCAGAATATCGGCTTGCTCCAGCTCAAGGACGAGGAGGCGGCCCGCGGCTCGCCCGTTTCGGGCCTTCCGGTGCGGGTTCGCGAGAACCTGTTCCTGATCGGCCTGTCCTCGCTGAAGAGCGACGTGGACCGCAACACCGAGTTGCTGCTGCACAAGAACTGGCTCGATCTGGCGCTGACCTACACGAGCGGCCAGCGGGCGGTCATCACCTTCGAGAAGGGCACCGCCGGCACCCAGGCGCTGCAGAACGCCTTCAGTCAGTGGCGGGAGTAATGTCGCGCCACTTGGAGCGACTGACGGTCGCTCGCACGCTGCGACGGTGTCGCTCCGCTTGCCTCCCCATGAAAAAACCCGGCCCCACGAGGGCCGGGTTTTTTCATGTGATCAGGTCGGACGTGTCGACGATCTCCGCGCCGCCTACGAGATCCGCGCCTCGGTCCGCGGCAATTCGCGGGTCGCGAGGTTACGCTTGACCGCCTCTTGGACCTTCTCGAAGGCGCGCACCTCGATCTGACGGACGCGCTCGCGCGAGACGCCGAATTCGCCGGAGAGATCCTCCAAGGTGATCGGGTCGTCGGCCAGCCGCCGCGCCTCGAAGATGCGCCGCTCGCGCGGGTTCAGCACGCCGAGCGCGTCGCGCAGGGCCGAGAGACGGTTGCGCCCCTCCTCTTCGCGGGCGAGCACGGTCTCCTGGCTCGGGCTGTTGTCCACGAGCCAGTCCTGCCACTCGCCCTCGCCCTCTTCGCGCAGGGGCGCGTTGAGCGAGGTGTCGCCGGACAGGCGGCGGTTCATGTCGATCACGTCCTGAGCGGGGACGCCGAGCGAGGTGGCGATCTGCTGCACTTGGTCGGGGCGCAGGTCGCCCTCGTCGAGGGCCGAGATGCGGCCCTTGGCCTTGCGCAGGTTGAAGAACAGCTTCTTCTGGTTGGCGGTGGTGCCCATCTTCACGAGCGACCACGAGCGCAGGATATATTCCTGGATCGCCGCCTTGATCCACCACATCGCGTAGGTCGCCAGCCGGAAGCCCTTATCGGGATCGAAGCGCTTGACGGCCTGCATCAGGCCGACATTGCCCTCCGAGACGACTTCGCTGATGGGCAGGCCGTAGCCGCGATAGCCCATGGCGATCTTGGCGACGAGCCGCAGATGCGAGGTCACGAGGCGGTGGGCCGCTTCGCGGTCGCCCTCGTCGCGCCAGCTCTTGGCAAGGGTAAACTCTTCCGCCGGCTCCAGCATCGGGAACTTGCGGATCTCATCGAGGTAGCGCGAAAGGCCTCCCTCATTGGCGAGCACGGGCAGAGCGCCGGCCATGTGCACCTCCTTCAACAGCCCCCCTGTCGGGCGGGCCCCAAGCGAATGGCCGCTCCCTTGAGCCGGCCACGCCGCTTCCCATCTTTAATGGAAATCCGAAATGCCCGGTAGCGACCAACGCTGTTCACGCAAGGGTCCCAACGCGCGAACCGGAGTCCGGGTTTAACGTGTCACGGGCGCGCAGGGGTCGCAGTGCCGAAACGCACCTTTCTTAGCCCCCTCTCGACCTTTCGCCGGAACCCGATTCGCTTCGGGCGGTGTCACATGCCGAGGCGCTGAACACGGGTTTCACCGCTGGCGGCAAGGTGTGCGTCGAGGAGGCGCAGCACATCGTTCGCCGATTGCGGGCGGGCGAGATGGTAGCCCTGCATGAACGGGCATCCCATGGCCTGAAGCGTAGCGAGATCGTCCGCCGTCTCGACCCCCTCGGCCACGACCTCCAGGCCCAGCGCCCGGCCGAGACCGAGCACCGCCTGGACGAGGCCGCGCTTGTCCTCGGCCTCGGTCAGACCCGTGACGAGGCTGCGATCGATCTTGACCCGATTGGCTCGGAGTTGCCGCACCGAGGCGAGCGAGGAGTAGCCGGTCCCGAAATCGTCGAGCGCCATCCGGATGCCGGCCCGCGACAGCGCCATCAGCTTGCCCTGCACCGCCTCGATATCGAGCGCCGTCTCCTCGGTGATCTCGATCTCGAGTGCGGTCGCCGGAAGGCCGAGCAGCCGGAGCCGGCCGAGTACGATCTCGTCGACGGCGATCTGCGCCATCTCCCGCGGCGAGACGTTCATCGCCACCGAGAGATAATAACGCCCCCGCTCCCGCAGCGCGCACAGCATCCTGCAGACCTGCTCCAGAATGAACCGCAGCAGTGACTCGGTCAGTCCGGCCATGGCCGCGGCGGCGATCAGATCGGCCGGGGGCACCCAGCCGTGGACCGGATGGTGCCAGCGCACCAGCGCTTCCAGGTTGGTCACGGTGCGGCCGTCCCGACCGAAGATCGGCTGGAACCACACCTCCAACGCCCCCTCGGCCAGGGCTTGCGAGAGGTCGCGCTCGCAGTCGCGCCGCACCTCCAGGCGGGCGTGCAGGCCCTCGTCGAACAGGCGGAAGTGGTTCCGGCCGGAATGCTTGGCGGCGTAGAGCGCCTCGTCGGCGCAGCTCAGGAGATGGGTCAGGCTGCCGGCCGGAAGCGGGCAGATGCCGATGCTCATGCCGAGCCGCCCCGTGTCGAAGCTCTCGAACGGCTCGGCCACGGTTTGGATGAGGCGGTCCGCCAGTGCCGCCGGGCTCTCGCTCACCCGCGCACCGTCGTAGACCAGGGCGAACTCATCCCCACCGAGGCGCGCGGCATCGCAATCGGCCGGCAGGGCGGCCCGGATGCGGCGGGCGACCTCGGTGAGCACGCGGTCCCCGGTGCTGTGACCATAGACGTCGTTGACCGATTTGAAGCCGTCGAGATCGAGCAGCATCAGGCACAGCGCCTCCCCGGCGGCCAGCCGCTCCTCCGCCCGCTGGATGAAGCCCGCGCGGTTCAGGAGGCCGGTCAGGCCGTCATGTGTCGCCCGCTCGCGCATCTCCTCCGCCAGGGCGCTCGCGCTGGCATGGGCGGCCTTGCGCGCCTCGGCGAGCGCGGTCGCCTCGTTCTTCAGGCGGCTGGTCTCGCGGAAGCTCCGCTCGGTCGCGATCGTGCTGCGGATCAGCGCGGCCAGATAGAGCAGGACAGTGGCGGCGAGACAATTCCGGTCGAAGCCGCCGCCGGCGAGCAGGCAGAGCGCGGCCGATAGGAGCGGCGGCGTGATGAAGCAGATCGGGATGCGGGCGTAGGCGATGCCGTGCGTCACCGCCCCGGCGGTGATCCCACAGGTGATGGTCAGATAAAAGAGTGTCTGCGCCGTCGTGTAACCCTCGGAGAGGATCGGTAGAAAGGCCCAGACGGAGCCGGAGCACAGGGCGGCGAGACAGGCCAGCAGCAGGTGACGGTCGACCGAGCGTGCGGCCGCCTCCCCCGCAATCGGGCTCTCGTCCGCGGACATCGCCAATCCGGCGCAGGGTGCGCGGCACAACCCCAAGCGCAGCAGGTTCACGGCCAGGGAGGCGGAGAACCACAATCCACCCGCCACGCCGTGCCCCGAATGCCGGGCCACAAGGAAGCTCGCCAAGCCGAGCAGCATGTTGATGGGCAGCGCCTGCTGCACGCTGGCACGAACCGCGTCGAGCTGATCGCGGCGGATCTGCCTGTCGAGCTGCGGCCCGGTGCTCGGACGTGAGCGCATGGCGAACGAGCCTGTCATATGCTTCGAAGATGAAGCGTACTGCTTCTACGGGCAAAGACGTAACAGATGGTTGAAGCCCACCTCAGCCCCGCGTTGCGCGTCGAGACGATGAAATCGCGGGCTCACGTGCGACCTAAACTTAGCCCCACTTAATATGATCTTTCGGCAATGGATGATGAGCCGGAACGATGACGTGGGGACAGCCATGCTCGTCCGCGCCCTCCCTGTTCCCGCCGCGGCGCTTCCGCTCAATGAGAGCCGGCAGCCAGGAAGTTCCGCCCAGCGATGCTGCCTTCGGTCGCGCTTCCACGACGCCCTCGCGTTCTACTTGCACGTTTCGACCGCGCCGACAGGCCGGCGCCACGGCATTCGAAAGGTCGTCATGCAGGTTTTCCATTCGATCGGTCAGGCTTGCGGCGGCGGCCTGCGCGCCGGCGTCGGGGGTTTGATCGCGGCGCTCGACCGTCTCACGCTTCTCGTCGGGCGTGTCTCCGAGAGTGTCGAGGCCAGTTTGGCGCGGCGGACGCCCCACCTCCGATCGCGCCGCCGGCCCGACGGCCGCCAACCGCTCGATCTGCCCTTCCTACACTTCTGATCCTCCGCTGCCCGAACGTGCGGGAGCGTGTCACCCCTTCTTGCGTAGGGGCCTCACGAAGCAGCCGGCGCTTGGGGTGAAGCCGGTCGCTGCGCAGAATTCCGGCAGGCCGCTCCCCTCGGCCGCCAGAAGCTGGAGCGCGTCGCATCCGGCCATCCGGGCGGCCTGCG